>NZ_JBEZFO010000007.1:145320-319418 GCF_040649495.1 Micromonospora sp. NPDC048947 | reverse complement strand
CAGCGTTGATCATGAAGTTATTGCCATGACACGCCGGAGTGGGTGGCAATAACTTCATGATCAACGGGGAGAGGGTGGGAGGGGGGTGGGGGTGGGGGTGGGGTTAGAGGCCGGATAGGCGTTGGCCGGCTCTTACCACTGCCATGGCGTGGCGTTCGCCGGGGCGGCGGCCCAGGCGTTCGATCGGGCCGGAGATGCTGACCGAGGCGATGACCCGGCCGGTACGGTCGCGGATCGGGGCGGAGACGCTCGCCACACCGGCCTCCCGCTCGGCGACGCTCTGCGCCCAGCCGCGACGGCGTACCTCGGCGAGGGTGCGGCCGGTGAACTTGCTGCGCGGCAGCAGCGGCATCACCGCCTCCGGCGGCTCCCAGGCGAGCAGGATCTGGGCCGCGGAGCCGGCCGTCATCGGCAGCACCGAGCCGACCGGAACGGTGTCCCGTAGGCCGCTGGCGCGTTCCGCCGCTGCCACGCAGATCCGCTCGTCGGCGCGGCGCAGATAGAGCTGCGCGCTCTCGCCTGTGGCGTCGCGCAGCGCGGCCAGCAGCGGCTCGGCGGCGGTCAGCAGAACGTCCGGCGCGGCGTTGGCCAACTCGCCCAGGCGGGGGCCGGGCCGCCATCTGCCCTGGGTGTCACGCACCAGCATTCGGTGGATCTCCAGGGCCTGGGCCAGGCGATGTGCCGTGGCCCGGGGCAGCTTCGTGCGTTCGACGAGTTCGGCAAGGCTGGCGCCGTCGACGCAGGCGGCCAGGATGACCACCGCCTTGTCGAGAACGCCGACACCGCTCATACTGTGTCCCACAAGCCGAAACTTACCTCCCAGAATTTAGGATGTCCAGATGGTGGGAGTCACTCCTGAGCCGAGGACCCTGGCCGAGAAGGTCTGGGACGCGCACGTCGTACGGTCCGCCGCCGGTGAGCCGGACCTGCTCTTCATCGACCTGCACCTGCTGCACGAGGTGACCAGCCCGCAGGCCTTCGACGGGCTGCGGCTCGCCGGACGCCGGGTGCGTCGTACCGACCTGACCCTCGCGACCGAGGACCACAACACCCCTACCGGGTACGCCGACCCGGCGTTCCGCCTCCGCCGTGGTGACCTCCTCACCATCGCGGACCCCACGTCGCGTACGCAGATCGAGACGTTGCGCCGCAACTGCGCCGAGTTCGGGGTGCGACTGCACCCGCTCGGCGACGACAACCAGGGCATCGTGCACGTGATCGGCCCGCAGCTCGGCCTCACCCAGCCGGGTCTGACGATCGTCTGTGGCGATTCGCACACCGCCACCCACGGCGCCTTCGGCGCGCTCGCCTTCGGCATCGGCACCAGCGAGGTGGAGCACGTCCTGGCCACCCAGACGCTGCCGCAGAGCCGGCCGAAGACGATGGCGGTGAACGTCACCGGTCGCCTCGCGCCCGGCGTGACCGCCAAGGACCTGGTGCTCGCGCTGATCACGCAGGTCGGCACCGGTGGAGGTCGCGGGCACATCGTCGAGTACCGCGGCGAGGCGATCCGCGCCCTCTCCATGGAGGGGCGGATGACCATCGCCAACATGTCCATCGAGTGGGGTGCCAAGGCCGGCATGATCGCGCCGGACGAGACCACCTTCGCGTACCTCAAGGGTCGACCCAACGCGCCGCAGGGCGCGGACTGGGACGCGGCGGTGGCGTGGTGGCGGACGCTGCCCACCGACGAGGGCGCGCGCTTCGACGCCGAGGTGACCCTGGACGCCAGCCAGATCACCCCCTTCGTCACCTGGGGCACCAACCCGGGGCAGGGTGCGCCGCTGAGCGCCCCGGTGCCGGACCCTGAGGAGTTCACCACCGACTCGGAGCGCACGGCCGCCCGCCGGGCCCTGGAGTACATGGACCTGCGCCCCGGCACCCCGCTGCGGGAGCTGCCCATCGACGTCGTCTTCGTGGGGTCCTGCACCAACGGTCGCCTGGAGGACCTACGGGCCGCCGCTGACGTGCTGCGTGGGCACCGGGTCGCCGACGGCGTCCGGATGCTCGTGGTGCCCGGCTCCGCCGCCGTGCGCGAGGCCGCCGAGGCCGAGGGTCTGGACAAGGTCTTCGCCGACGCCGGGGCCGAGTGGCGGTTCGCCGGCTGCTCCATGTGTCTGGGGATGAACCCCGACACGCTGAAGCCGGGCGAGCGCTCCGCCTCCACCTCGAACCGCAACTTCGAGGGCCGTCAGGGCCGGGGTGGGCGTACCCACCTGGTCTCCCCGCCGGTGGCCGCCGCCACCGCAGTGGTCGGCCGGCTGGCCGCCCCCGCCGACCTGTAGAAGGGACCGACGAGATGGACAAGTTCACCACCCACACCGGCACCGCCGTGCCGCTGCGCCGGTCCAACGTGGACACCGATCAGATCATCCCCGCCGTGTACCTCAAGCGGGTGACCCGGACGGGCTTTGCCGACGGGCTGTTCAGCGCCTGGCGGGAAGATCCGACATTCGTGCTCAACGATGAAAACTATTCCGGGGCGTCGATCCTCATCGCCGGCCCGGAGTTCGGCACCGGCTCATCCCGGGAGCACGCCGTCTGGGCGCTACGGGACTGGGGCTTCCGTGCCGTGGTGGCCCCGCGCTTCGGTGACATCTTCCGCGGCAACGCCCTCAAGGAAGGTCTGTTGCCGGTCGAGTTGGAATTGAAAGCCGTCGAAGAGTTGTGGGACCTGGTCGAGGCGGATCCCACCACTGCGGTGACAGTCGACCTGACCGCCCGCCAGCTCCGGGCGGGGGACGCGAGCTGGTCATTCCCGCTGGACGACTTCAGCCGTTGGCGGCTCCTGGAAGGCCTCGACGACATTGGACTCACCCTCCGCCACGCCGCCGACATCGACTCCTACGAGGCGCGCCGACTGCCGTTCCTGCCCTCCGTGGCATAGCCGTTAGGCCGCTCGCACAGCGGATTTCACCCCCATCGGTCCAACCGGTGGGGGTGAATCCGTTACGACACAAGGGCTTTTTTCTACCGAATGTTTGTGTCCCGGCAGCACAGGGCATACCGTGCGCGCAGAATGGCTCGCGACGAGTCAGTTGCACAATCGGGAGGAAGTCGTGAACAAGGCCGAGCTCATCGAGGCGCTCGCCGTTCGCCTGGGGGACCGGAAGATGGCGACGGCCGCGCTCGACGCGGTCCTCACCGAGGTCCAGGCGGCGGTCACCAAGGGCGAGAAGGTGGCGATCACCGGATTCGGAGCGTTCGAAAAGCGTGTGCGTGGCGCGCGAACAGCGCGCAACCCGCGTACCGGCGAGGCGGTGAAGGTCAAGAAGACGTCAGTCCCGACCTTCCGTCCCGGCGCCGGGTTCAAGGAGATGGTGGCCAGCGGCAAGGTGCCGAAGGCCACGGTGGCGACGAAGAAGACCGCCACCAGCACCGCCACGGCCAAGGCGGCGGGCACCAAGGCGACCGGCACCAAGGCGGCCACCGCCAAGGCGGCGGGCACCAAGGCGACCACCGCCAAGGCGGCCAGCAAGAAGACCGCCCCGGCCAAGGCGAGCAAGACCACCACGGCGACCAAGACGGCCGCCAGCAAGAAGACCGCCCCGGCCAAGGCGAGCAAAACCACCACGGCGACCAAGACGGCTGCCAGCAAGAAGACCACCGCGGCGAAGAAGACCACCGCCGCGACCCGGTCGACCGCGGCGAAGAAGACCACCGCGGCGGCGAGCAAGAGCACGGCGGCCAAGAAGGCGCCGGCGAAGAAGGCTCCGGCCAAGAAGGCGGCCAGCAAGCGCTGACCGACCCGAACCGCAAGGGCGTCCACCAGTGGGTGGGCGCCCTTGCGGCGTACCGGGACGGCCCTTCGGCGTACGGGGACCGTTGACCGGGTTGGCTCGCTCGCGCAGAATCGCCGTGCCGGCCACCCCTGGGCCGGCCCGTCGACGGGAAATGGGGCGCCGGTGCGCTACCGCCAGCTCACCACCGGAACGCTCGCGCTGGGCGTGCTCCTCCTCATCGACGTGCTGCGGGTCTGGTTGCCCGGCATCATCACCATCTTCGGTCAGGCGGCGTCCACCCCGGCCGAGCTGATGGGGGCGTTCGCCCTCGGCTGGTTCGTGCTCGCGATGGGCGCACCCGCAGTGGTCCGCCGAGTCGGAGCCCGCCCGGTCACTGTCGTCGCCGCCGTCGCGCTCGCCGTCGCACGGCTAGCGCTCACCGCCGGTCCCGGCGGGCGTACGCAGCTCTGGTTGGCCACCGCCGGGTTGCTCGCCGGGCTGGTCTGGCTGGTCGGCGTCGCCGCCGACACCGAGCGCCCGGTCCCGGGGCTGGCGTTGGGATTCGCTGTCAACGCGGCGGTGCACGCGGTTCTGGACACCGTCGACCTGGTCTGGCGGGGTGACTGGGTGGCCTGGCTGCTCAGCGCCGTCGCGGTGGCGGTGTTCCTGGCCGGCACGGCGCAACCCGGCCAGCGCGGCGGTGCAGGTGACGCCCGCACTGACGCCGCTGTCGGCCCTGTCGGCCCCGCTGACGCCGCTGCCGGCCCTGGTGGTGGCCGAGCCTGGCTGCTGGCCGGGCCGGCGCTGCTGCTGGCCGGAATGGTGGCGCTCTCCCCGGCGCTGGCCCGAACCGGGATGTCGTACCTGGTCGCCGGGGACGGGGTGGCTCGTTCGCCGCTGTTCGGCCTGGCGCCGGTGCCGGTGGCGGTCGCCGGGTTCCTGTGCGCCGCGTTGACCCGGCCGCCCAGCGGGTGGGGCCGGGCGTACGGCCCGGTGGCGCTGCTCGGCGGGGCGGTGCTGTTCGCCCTCGACCGGGGCGACCTGCTCCTGCCGGCGATCCTCCTCGCCGCTGTCGGCCTCGGCGCCTGCCTCGCCCTGACCGACGACACGAGCCAGCCTGCGAACGACACCGCGAGCGTCGACACCGCTGGTGGCGCCAGCGCCTCCCGGCGGGGGTACGCGGTCGCCGCCGGGATGCTCGTCTTCGCGCTCGGTGCTGTCGGCTACTACTCGGCCTACGACCTCGGCTACCCCAACGCGGCGGTGCCGGTGGTGGTGGCAGTGCTGATCGCCGCGGTGGCGTTCACCGCCCGGCCCGTCGTCCACCGGCTTCCCGGGCCGTTTCCGCCGCTCCGGGCCGCCGCCGCTGTCACCGCGCTGGCGGTGCTGGCACCGGTGCTCGCCGACGAGGTGCCGGTGGCCAGCAACCGCGACGGCCCACCGCAACGGTTGACGGTGGTGGCGTACAACATCCGGATGGGGTTCGGGCTGGACGGCCGGTTCGACCTGACCGGCCTCGCCCAGGTCGTCGAGAGGCAACGGCCCGACGTGGTGCTGCTCAGCGAGGTGGACCGGGCGTGGCTGCTCAACGGCGGGCACGACACCCTGGACCTGCTGGCAGACCGGCTCGCCATGCCGTACGTCTTCGGGCCGGCCGCCGATCCGGTCTGGGGTGACGCGGTCCTCAGCCGTTGGCCGGTACGCGATCCGCGGACCCTGCCGTTGGCCGCCGTCGGCGCGCCCACCGGAGCGCAGGCCCTCGCTGTCACGCTGGATCTCGGCGACGGTGTCAGTACCGCAGTGGTCAGCACCCACCTGCAACCGCCGCCCGGCAAGGGCCCGGTGGTCCAGGCCCGCGCGGTCGCCGACTTCGCCACCCGGTACGCCGCCGGTAGGCCGTTGGTGGTGGCGGGTGACCTGAACACCGAGCCGGGCGACGAGGCGTTCGCCCAGTTCACCAAGGCCGGCCTGGTCGACGCGTTGGCCGCCGCCCGACCACTGGCGACCAGCCCGGCGGACGACCCGCGCCAGCAGATCGACCACATCTTCGTCTCGCCCGGCCTGACCCCCGGCGATCCGGTCGCGCCGCGCAGCACCGCCAGCGATCATCTGCCGGTCGCTGTGACAGTGACCCTGCCGCCCCGCTGACCAGGCCGGGCCCGTACGAACGCGGTGCCCTACAGCCGGTCGGCGGCGAGCAGCCGGTCGGCGGCGAAGGCGAGCAGCCAGCCGCCGCCCTTCGGGGTGGTGAAGTCCTCATCGGTGCGGCCGGTCAGCCGCTCCAGGGCGCCCGGCAGGACCTTGCCCTGGCTGCACACCGCCGACTGCCCACCGGCGCTGGCCAGCTCCAGCACTCGGGCGGCGGTGGCCAGGATCTGCTCGTCGCTCTGCTGGCCGGGTTGTGGCTCGTCCAGGTCGCCGCAGACCTCGATCGGCAGGTCGAGCAACGCGGCGGCCGGGTCGAGTGTCTGCACGCACCGTCGCGGTGACGCCGACACCAGTCGGGCCGGTCGGATCAGGGCGATCAGCTCGGCCAGCCTGCTCGCCTGGGCCCACCCCTCGGCGTCCAGGGGCCGCCCGACGTCCGGGCCGGACCAGGTGGCCCGCTTACCGGCGTGCGCGTGCCGGACCAGCGCGACAGTCGCCGTGACCGACGGCAGCGCGGCGAACGCCGCCAACACCTCGGCGTCGTGCGGGTAGCTGACCAACCGGATCGCGTCGTCCACCGCGAGCCAGCGGATGTCGTCCACCTCGGTGTCCGGTTGGAAACCGCCGCTGGCCACCGCGAGCATCGACCAGTAGTCGACCAGCTTGGGTTGCCCCTCGCTGCGGTACCGCACCGACGGCAGCCGCACCTGCGGCACACCCCGCACGTCGGCCTCCTCGGCCACCTCACGGACCGCCGCGGCCAGCGCGTGCTCGCCCGGCTCCAGCTTGCCCTTCGGCAGCGTCCAGTCACCGTAGCGGGGGCGGTGCACCACGCAGACGTGTACGCCGTCGTCGGTCGGCCGCCAGGGCACCCCGCCGGCCGCCCGGATGCCCGTCACGGCAGCCAACTGGTACGCCGTCGCCGGGTGGCCCGGTGCCAGGCGGCCGGGAGGAAACCCCGCATCCGGCGTACCGACTGGCGTTCCCGCTCGGCCAGCCGCCCGGCGGTGACGGCCAGCTCGTGGTCGTCGGGTCGCTCGGCGGCGATTTCCAACCAGGTGTCCGCCGCCACCGCCGCGTCCTGGTGCTCGCCGAGCACGTCCTGCACGCCGGCGAGTGCGCGGGACAGCCGTCGTGCGCCAGTTCCGACCGTCGGGGCCACCGCGTTGACCGCGTACCGGGTCTGCTTGGCCTCCTTGCGGACGGCGTGCCAGCGGTCGTCCGGCGACTGCGCGTCGAGCCCACCGACGCCGTCCGGCCCGGTCAACAGTCGCCAGGGGCGGGCCACCAGCGCTGGTAGCGCCTGCCCGGCGGGCGCTGCGGCCCGGCGGGTGAACCGGGGCGCGCGGGCGGCCAGCACCAGGGAGTCCACCAGGGCCAGGTAGCGCGCGGAACGCAGCATCTCGTCGATGGCGGTGAGCGCCCGCCGCTGCCGTTCGGCGAGCACCTCGTCGAGGCGGTCCACCGCGCCCCGGTCGAGCGGGCTCAGCGGATCGGCGTCGGCGGTACGGCGCAGCCGCGCGCGCAGAACCTCGGCGTCGCGGGCCGCGCCGAGCACGTCGGCCAGCCAGCGCAGCTCGGTGCGTAGCGGGCGGGACCAGGTCTTTCGCAGCAACGGTTTGAAGGTGCGCAGATCACTGCGCAGACGTCGGCAGGCCACCCGCATCTGATGCACCGCGGTGTCGCCACCGGCGGCCGGGGCGCGCAGCCGGACCAGCGGGTCGTGCGCCAACAGCCGGCGGATCTCCTTGCGGAGCGCCTCGGTCACCACGTCACCGGCGCTCGGCTCGGCGGTCAGCCCGGCCGGCGCGACCAGGTCCGGATCGGCCTGCGCCGTCTCGCCCAGCGCCCGTACGTGCTTGGGCGTGAACGACCCGCCTCGGGCGCCAGCCTCGCGCAGCACCCCGCCGACCCGGTCGAGCAGCTTCCGGTCGCCGGCCTTCAGCTCCACCTCCACTTCGCGGAACGTGTCGGTGGTGCTGCCGGTGTCGTCGAGCACCGTCACCCGGTCGTCCACCACCTCGGCGAGGACGGCGCCGGCCCGGTCACACACCTCGTACGCGTGCCGCACCGTCCGCACCACAGTCACCGGGGCCAGCGGCGCACTCCGGTGCAGGACGGTGACCAGCTCCACCAGCTCCGGAGGGGGCTGCCCCTTCGGCCCGGCACGGGAGATCTCGTGCCGGACGCCAGGCGTGCCGGTCGGTAGTTTCACAGTCCACGGCAGCTCGTCGCCCCGGCGGTGGCGCAGCGAGGCACCGGCCCGGGCCAGCCGCAGGTCGACAGTGTCGAGGTAGCGGGCGACAAGCGTCACCGGTGGCAGTGCCCGGACCCGACCGCCGGCCGGGGCCGTGCCGGTCAGGTCCGGCAGCACGTAGGCGTCGTCCACCTCGTACTTCTGCTCCTCCTCGACCATCAGCTCAGCCTATGCGCTGCGCGGTCAGCTGGCCGTGCCACCGACGCGGCGCAGCAGCAGTTCCTGGAGATGGGCCCGGGGGGCGTTGTCACCGCCGGTACGCCGGGTCCAGGTCCCGTCGCCGGCCAGCTCGAACGCGTCCACTTCGGGGCTCATCGCGGCGGTGAGCACATGGTCCAACTCGGCGCGGGCGATCGGGTCGCTCACCTGCACCAGCGCCTCCACCCGCCGGTCCAGGTTGCGGTGCATGAGGTCGGCCGAGCCCATCCAGAACTCGGCCTCACCGTTGTTGCCGAACCGGAAGACCCGGGAGTGTTCCAGGAACCGGCCGAGGATCGAACGGACCCTGATGTTCTCCGACAGCCCCGGGACGCCCGGGCGCAGCGTGCACATGCCCCGGATGAGCAGGTCGACGTGGACACCGGCCTGGGAGGCGCGGTACAGCGCGTCGGTCACCCCCTCGTCGACCAGAGAGTTGACCTTGAACTGGACCAGGCCGGGCATGCCCAGGCGGACGTGCGAGATCTCCCGCTCGATCCGCTCGATGAGGCCGCTGCGGATGCCCTGCGGGGCGACCAGCAACCGCCGGTACGCGGTCTGCCGGCTGTACCCGGTGAGCACGTTGAACAGGTCGGTGAGGTCGGCGCCGCTCTCCGGGTCGGCGGTGAGCATGCCGAAGTCCTCGTACAGCCGGGCCGTCTTCGGGTGGTAGTTGCCGGTGCCGATGTGGCAGTAGCGACGGATCTGGTTGCCCTCCTGCCGGACCACCAGCGCGGTCTTGCAGTGCGTCTTCAAGCCGACCAGGCCGTACACCACGTGGCAGCCGGCGCGTTCCAGCGTGCGGGCCCAGCCGATGTTGGCCACCTCGTCGAAGCGGGCCTTCACCTCCACCAGCACCACCACCTGCTTGCCGGCGGCGGCCGCGTCGACGAGCGCGTCGACGATCGGGGAGTCGCCGCTGGTCCGGTAGAGGGTCTGCTTGATGGCCAGCACGTTCGGGTCGGCGGCGGCCTGCTCGATGAAGCGCTGCACGCTGGTCGCGAACGAGTGGTACGGGTGGTGCACCAGGATGTCCCCGTCGCGCAGTGTGGAGAAGACGCTGCGCGGCACCTCGCCCTCGGCGAGGCGGGGATGGGTGGCCGGCACGAACGGCGGGTCCTTCAGGTCCGGCCGGTCCGCCTCGCCGTAGACCTGCCACAGCGCGGACAGGTCGAGCAGGCCGGGCACCCGCAGTACGTCCTGGTCGTCCATGTCCAGCTCGCGGACGAGCAGCTCCAACATGTGGTCGGAGATGGACGCGGCGACCTCCAGGCGGACCGGGGGACCGAACCGCCGTCGGGCCAGCTCCCGTTCCAGGGCCTGGAGCAGGTCCTCGTCGCGGTCCTCGTCGACCTCCACCTCGGCGTTGCGGGTGACCCGGAACAGGTGGCACTCGACCACCTGCATGCCACTGAACAGCTGCCCCAGGTGCACCGAGATCAGGTCCTCCACCGGCAACATCCGCACGCCCGGCTGGTCACGGTCCACCCGGACGAAGCGGGGGACGTTGTTGGGCACCTTCACCCGGGCGAACAGCTCCGAACCGCCGTCCGGGTCACGAACCGCCACCGCCAGGTTCAGCGACCGCCCCGAGATGTACGGGAACGGGTGCGCCGGGTCCACCGCGAGCGGGGTCAGCACCGGAAAGATGTGCTCCCGGAAGTAGGTGCGCAGCCGCTCTCGCTCGCCGTCGCCCAGCTCGCCCCAGCGCAGGATGCGGATGCCCTCGTCGGCCAGCTTGGGCAGCACGTCGTCGACGAAGCAGGCGGCGTGCCGGGCACCCAGCGCGGCGGTCCGCTCCGCGATCAGCTCCAACTGCGTACGCAGGGGCAGCCGGTCCCCGCCGCGCACCGGCAGGCCGGCGGAGAGCCGCCGCTTCAGCCCGGCGATGCGCACCATGTAGAACTCGTCGAGGTTGCTGGCGAAGATGGCCAGGAACTTGGCCCGCTCCAGCAGCGGGGTGCGCTGGTCCTCGGCCAGGGTGAGCACCCGGGCGTTGAAGTCGAGCCAGGAGAGCTCCCGGTTGAGGAACCGGTCCTCGGGCAGCGGCGGGGCCGCCGGAGGCTCGTCGTCGTCCTCCGGCGCGGCACCTGTCGGCAGGTCGTCGGGCAGGACCTGGTGGACGTCACCGGCGGCCGGGCCGTCCGCTGCGATCTTCGGAGCGGGGTCGATGACCTCGTCCAGCCCGGAGGAGGCGGCACCGGGATCGTCGGCGAGCGTGTCGGCGCGGGCGGCGCCGGCACGTTCAGCGCGAGACGGGCGGAACCGCCCATCGGTGCCGCGCGTACGGGCGCCGTTGCGGAGGTCGGTGGCGGGCGGGTGGGCCGGTTGCTCGCGAGGGGTGCTCACCCGCTCATAATCACCCGATTACGGTAAACGCAAAATGAACTTGGGCTCGCCGGGTCAGATCATCGTCGGCAATGTCACCCGGACAACCTCGCCGTCGGGATCGGTGTCGATGCGAACCCGCTGCCCGAGGCGGAGAAGCCGCAGCCCGGAGGCGTCGAAGGCCCGCGCGGGGAAACGCATCTCGGTGCCGTCGTCGAGCAGCAGGACACCGCTGCGCGTCGCCGCGTCGTAGCTGGCCACAGTGCCCTGCATGCTGGCACCGTACACCCGGCGGTTCACCCGGTGGCGCGGGCTCAGCCCACCGGGCGGCTCAGCCTGCCGCGCGGGCGGGGCGACCGGCGGCCACCAGCGCGGCAGTGCGCGGCCCCAGCCCGAGCCGGGCGGCGGCGACCAGGTCCGCTGCGGTGTCCACGTCCCGGCGCAGGCTGGGCCAGTCGCCCTCCAGCGGCTGCGCACCGCTCGCCGCGTGCGCTACCGCCGAGCCCACCCCGAAACGCGGATCCAGCGGCACACCGGGCCCTGCGGTGAGCAGCACCGTGCCCCCGCCGGGCGCGTCCGGCAGGAACCGGCGTACCCCGGGTCGGCTGTTCTGCGCCGCGAGCAGCGCACCGGCCAACTCGGCCGGGCGCAGCGCCGGCAGGTCCGCCGTGATCCCGGCCACCCACCCGCCGACGGCGCTGGCCGCCCCGTGCCGGAACGCGGCGTTCAGGCCGGCGTCCGGCTCGTCCGGCAGCACCCGCGCGCCGCCGGCCCGCGCCGCCGCCGCCACCCGGGCGTCGTCGGTCACCACCAGGGCCTCGGCGACCGCCGGGCAGGCCAGCACCGCGCGGAGCGTGTCGGACGCCAGGGCCAGCGCCAACTCCTCATGCGGTACGCCGGGCAGCGCGCCCCGCAGCCGGCTCTTCGCCACGGCCAGCCGCTTCACCGGCACCACCACGGCCCACCTCGGCTGAGTCACGTCCGCAATCCTGCCAGCCGGACGGCGGGCCCCTCGCTGGCCGTACCGGGGGCGAGCAGGCATGATTTCCGCTGCGGGCGTCGCGGGCGGGATTTCGCGGCGGGGTCGGGGCGCGAGGAGGAGGCACAGTGGCACGGCGGAGGCTGGGGTTCTGGCAACGGTTCGCCGTGGGGCTGGTGAAGCCGGTGATGACCGTCTGGACCCGGCGTACCTGGCGTGGTCAGGAGCATCTCCATGGCGACGGCGGCATGATCATCGTGGCGAACCACATCTCCCACGCCGACCCGCTGGTGTCCGCGCACTTCATCTACGACTCCGGGCGCTGGCCGCAGTACCTGGGCAAGGCCAGCGTGTTCCGGGTGCCGGTGGTCGGCTGGATCCTGCACCGGTGTCTGCAGATCCCGGTCGAGCGGGGCAGCGTGGACGCCGTCCGCTCGCTGGACGCACTGGTTGCCGCGCTCGACGAGGGCGGCGCGGTGGTGATCTACCCTGAGGGCACCACCACGCGACAGCCGGAGCTCTGGCCGATGAAGGCCAAGACCGGTGCGGCCCGGCTGGCCCTGGCCACCGGCGCCCCGGTCGTACCGGTGGTGATGTGGGGGCCGGAACGGATCTTCGACCCGCGGACGACCCGTGTCAGCCTTCGCCCCCGGATCCCGGTGACCGTTGCCGCCGGGGAGCCGATCGACCTGAGCCGGTGGGCGGACGCCCAGCCGACAAGGGCCACCCTCGAGGAGATGACGGACACCATCATGTTGCGGCTGCGGGACATGCTCGCCGAGATCCGTGGCGGTACCCCGCCGCCACTGTGGGAGCGACCGGCCCGGTCCTCCGGCGGCCGCGAGCAGCGGGACAACGCGGCATGAGCGAGCGGAGCGAGCGAATCATCCGGCTCAGCGGTGCCGTTCAGGCCGCCGCGAAGCGAAGCGGAGCGGTGGCATGAGCGGTCACGTCGCGGTGCTCGGTGCCGGTTCCTGGGGCACCGCGTTCGCCAAGATCCTCGCGGACGCGGGGCGGGACGTGACGGTGTGGGCCCGCCGGGCGCCGGTCGCCGAGAGCATCCGGACCGAGCGCCGTAATCCGGAGTACCTGCCCGACCTGCTGCTCCCGGCCCGCGTCACCGCCACCGCCGACGCCGCCGAGGCGATCACCGGCGCCGAGGTCGTGGTGTTGGCCGTGCCGTCGCAGACTCTTCGCGGCAACCTCGCCGAATGGGCCGGGCACCTGCACCCGGATTCCACACTGGTGTCGCTGATGAAGGGCATCGAGCTGGGCACCACCAAGCGGATGAGCGAGGTCATCGTGGAGACCGCCGGGGTCGCCGCGGACCGGGTGGTCGTCGTGTCCGGCCCGAACCTGGCCCCGGAGATCGCCGCCGAGCAGCCCGCCGCGACAGTGGTCGCCGCGACGAACAGCGCCCGCGCCACACTCGTCCAGTCGTCGATCCGGACGCCGTACCTGCGCCCCTACACGAACGACGACGTGATCGGCTGTGAGCTGGGCGGGGCGGTCAAGAACGTGATCGCCCTGTCGTACGGCATCGCCACCGCGATGGGTTTCGGCGACAACACCCGGGCCATGCTGATGACCCGTGGGCTGGCCGAGACGGCAAGACTGGGCGTGGCGCTCGGCGCGGACCCGATCACCTTCGCCGGCCTCGCCGGCATGGGCGACCTGGTCGCGTCCTGCTCGTCCCCGCTGGCCCGCAACCGCACCTTCGGCGAGCATCTGGGCCGGGGCGAGACGTTGGAGCAGGCCCAGACCGCCACCCGGCAGACCGCCGAGGGCGTGAAGAGCTGTCTGGCGATCCGCGACCTGGCCCGGGCGCACGGCGTGGAGATGCCGATCACCGAGCACGTCGAGCGGATCTGCCACGAGGGCATGGACCCGCGCCTCGCGGTGGAGACCCTGATGAGCCGTACCGCCAAACCCGAGTCGTACGAGTGAGGAACCCGATGAGCGAGTGGGGAGACGGCACCCGCTGCGTACGTGCTGGCCTGCCCGAGCCGGCACCGGGGGACCCGTTCCTGCCGGGGCCGGTCTTCGCCGCGCCGTACCACCTCGACCCGTTTGAGGGGCAGGGCGCGTCACCGAACGGCTACGGTCGCCCCGACAACCCGACCCGTCGGCTGCTGGAGGCGGCGGTGGGCGAGCTGGAGGGCGGTGACTGCCGGGTCTTCGCGACCGGTCAGGCGGCCATCACCGGCCTGCTGCTCACCCTGCTGCGGCCGGGGGACACCGTGGTGCTCCCCACCGACGGATACTTCCCGGTCCGGGCGTTCGCCACCGGTGTGCTGGAGACGATCGGTGTCCGGGTGCTGTTCGCGCCGACCGTCGGGCCGTACCCGTCGTTCGAGGGCGTCCGGCTGGTGCTGGTGGAGACGCCCGCCAACCCGGGCCTCGACGTGGTCGACGTGGCGGCCCTGGCCGAGCGGGCGCACGCCGCCGGCGCGCTGCTCGCCGTGGACAACACCACTGCCACCCCGCTTGGTCAGCGTCCGTTGGATCTCGGTGCCGACCTGGTGGTCGCCTCCGGGACGAAGGCGCTCACCGGTCACTCCGACCTGCTGCTGGGTTACCTGGCCAGCCGGTCCGCCGAGCTGATCGACGCGGTGACGACCTGGCGTACCACCACCGGGGCGGTTCCGGGCGCGTTCGACGCCTGGCTGGCCCACCGGTCACTGGCCACTCTCGACCTGCGGCTGGCGCGGCAGAGCGCGAACGCCGCCGCCGTCGTCGACCTGCTCGCCGGCCGCTCGGACGTGACCGGCCTGCGGTGGCCGGGGCGGCCGGACGACCCGGCGTACCCGGTCGCCTCGGCGCAGATGCGCCGGATACCGGGGGTGCTCTCGTTCGACCTGGGCGACGCCGACCGGGTGGGCCGATTCGTCGAGGCCGCCCGGCTGGTGGCGGCGGCGACCTCCTTCGGTGGCCTGCACACCACCGCTGACCGGCGGGCGCAGTGGGGCGACGACACCGCTCCGGGCTTCGTCCGGCTCTCCTGCGGCGCGGAGGACACCGCGGACCTGGTGGCCGACATCGCCGCCGCGTTGGATGCGGCGGGATCGGTCTGACGGCTCCTATGGCGCTCCCTTTCCCCGCCGACCGGGCCTCCCTGGTGGGTCGGTTGCGGGCCGCCGGTTGCGTCTACGCCGAGGACGAGGCCGAGCTGCTGCTGGCCGCCGCGCGCAGCCCGGCGGCGTTGGCCGAGCTGACCGACCGCCGGGCGGCGGGCGTTCCGTTGGAGTACCTGCTCGGCTGGGCGGAGTTCTGCGGCCTGCGGATAGCCGTCGACGAGGGCGTTTTCGTGCCCCGGGCCCGGACCGCCCTGCTGGTCGAGGTGGCGGCCGAACTGACCGGCGCGGCGCCGGCCGTGGTCGACCTGTGCTGCGGCTCCGGGGCCACCACTGTCGCGTTGGCGCACCGGCTCGCGCCCCGCTGGCTGGCTGCCGCCGACATCGATCCGGCGGCCGTGGCGTGTGCGCGCCGCAACGTGGTCGGGTTGGACGCCGAGGTGTACGAGGGCGACCTCTTCGCGCCGCTGCCCCGGCAGTGGCGGGGTCGGCTGGACCTGGTGGTCGCCAACGCCCCGTACGTGCCGACCGACGCTGTCGCGCTGATGCCACCGGAGGCGCGGCTGCACGAGGCCCCGGTGGCGCTCGACGGCGGCCCGGACGGGCTCTCCGTGTTGCGTCGGGTCGGTGCCGACGCCGCCGGATGGCTGACCCCCGGCGGTCACCTGGTGGTCGAAGCCGGCACCACCCAGGTCGACACGCTCTGCACCGCGTTCAGCGCGGCCGGCCTGGTACCGACAGTGCGCCACGACGAAGACCTGGACGCCACAGCGGTGTTCGCCCGCCGCCCCTGACCCGAGTCGATCATGGAGTTGTGGTGCCCGGTAAGTGCAATAACGAGTAATTCATCCCCCACCACAACTCCTTGATCGACTGTGGCGGGCTGCGTGCACGGCCGGCTGAGGGTGCTCGGGCCGCCCGGGCATGGCGGGGGAGGGGGGTTGGCACTAGCCTCGGCTCACACTCATGACGGCGGGAGGCGGTTTCGGTGGGCAGCGCAGGGGTGCCGGTTGTCGTCGGGCTGGACAACGGCGGCACCAGCAACAACGCCACAGTGCTGACGGTGGACGGCCGCTTCCTGGTGGACGGGCTGTTGGAGATCCCCAGCGAGGTGCGGGCCGGGCCGGAGGCGGCGATCGAGGCGTTGGCTCAGGCGCTGGACCGGGCCCTGGCGCAGACCGGAGTGCCGCGCGACCTGGTCCAGGCGGTCGGGCTGGACACTCCCGGCCCGGCCAGCGCTGAGGGCGTCATCTCGTCGCGGGGCTCCACCAACTTCTCCCAGCCGGCCTGGCGCGGCTTCGACGTGCGAGGGGCGCTGGAGCGACGGCTCGGGCTGCCGGTGGTCTATCACAACGACGGCAACGCGGCCGCGCTCTACGCCCACCACGTCTACTTCGGCGCCGACGCGATGAACCGCTCGTCGGTGTCCGCGATCGTCGGCACCGGCCTGGGTGGCGGTGTGGTCGAGAGCGGTCGGGTGATCGCCGGCGCGGCCGGGATGGCGGGAGAGTTGGGCCACGTGCACATCCCGCTGAACGGGTTGCTCGGCCCGGGTCAGCAGGAGCCCACCTGCGCCTGCGGCTTCACCGGAGATGTCGAGAGCGTCGCCTCGCTGACCGGCATCGAACGCAATCTGCTGCCGTACTGGCTGACCCGGTACCCCGACCACCCGCTCGCGGCCGAGCCGGTGGCCCGGGCGGCCAAGCTGGTCCGGGGGTACGGCGAGCGCGAGGACGCCCTCGCGCGGGACCTCTTCACCCAGCAGGCGATGGCGCTGGGGCGGCTGTTCACAGTCGCCGCGAACTTCACCGACCCGCACGCGTACTTCGTCGGCGGCGGAGTGGTGGAGGCGGCACCGGAGTTCCGCGACTGGTTCCTGGCGACGGTCCGTGAGCACACGGTGCTCCGCGAGGAGCAGGCCGCGGTGGCCACCTTCGCCCTGGTGCCGGATCGGGACATGGCCGGTGCCCGAGGCGTCGCGATCGCCGCGTTGGAGACCCTCCGCGCCGCTCCGGAGTCCCGACCGCTGGTTGCCTGAGCCGGCGCGGGGGGCGTTCCGAAGTCCTGCCCGCTGGCGGCGCGGGCGTTGTTACGGAGCGCCCTGCCCGCTGGTTGCCCGAGCCGGTGCGGGCCTCGGCCCGCACCGGCTCGGCACCTCTGGTCAGCGTTGCGGTGGCGCCTGGGCGAAGGCGGCCCAGGCCGCTGTTGGGAACAGCAGGGCCGGGCCGGCCGGGTCCTTGGAGTCGCGCACGGCAACGAGCCGCGGGATCGCGGCCACCTCCACGCAGGCGCCTTCGTCGCCGCTGCGGCTGCTCTTGCGCCACCGCGCCGCGGCCAAGGCCGCTGTGATCATCGGGGTCATCGGTCCTACCGTCCCTTCAGGACTGACAGGAGCATCTCGCGGCTGTCCGCCGGGCTGAGCGCCACGCTTCGGAGATGCTCCATGATCTTGGTGCAGGTACGCGTCTCGCCGGCGCGGTCGAGGATCATCTGCCCCGCAACGGTCTCCACCGACGCGATGATCGGGTCCTCCGGGTCGGCGAACTCGAGGATGTGCAGGGAACCCCGGGTGCCCCGGTGGTAGCCGGCGGAGAGCGGAATCACCTGGACGCTGATGTTCGGCAACTCGGCCATCTTGACCAGGTGCCGTAGTTGCCCGTTCATCACCGACTGGTCACCAACCGGCCGTAGCAGCGCGCCCTCGTCGATGATCGCGTCGAGGATGGGCGGCTGGTCGGCGGTGAGTCGCTGTTGTCGGTCGAGCCGGATCTTGACCCGCTGCTCCACCAGGTCGTCGCCGAGGGTGTGCGGCCCGCCGCGCATCACACCACGGATGTAGTCAGCGGTCTGCAACAGGCCGGGCACCACCGAGGGCTCGAAGTTGGCGATGGCTGTCGCCTCGGCCTCCAGCGCGATGAAGTCGATGGTGCGCGGATCCAGCAGGTAGGAGTACGACACCCACCAGCCGGGCTTGCGGGCGTCCTTGGCGAGCTGCACCGCCGCAGCCACCTCCTCGGCACTCACCCCGTACGACGTGAGCAGGGCGCGCACGGTGGCCGGGCTGATCAGGGTCTGGGCGTTCTCGTAGCGGGAGAGGGTGCTGCGGGTGCTGTTGATCTCATCCGCCGCGGTCTCCAGCGTCAGACCGGCGGCTTCCCGGTGGTGGCGCAGGGCGATGCCGAGCCGGCGGGCACGGGCGGTCTTCGGGGCCATGCATCGATGGTCGCATACATTTGCGGGAACGTCTGCATGAGAGAACGTCGATGGGAGTTGCATTCACGCCTATACACGTGTCAATCTGTTATGGCGTCCTCACCGCCGGTTGTCGTGGCGACGGTGGTGGTGAGCGACCGGAGGGGATGGGGCGCGCGGCGATCGGGTTTCTCCCCCGTACCCGATCGTCGCGTGCCGCCCCTCCATCCCGGCCTGCCGGAAGGAGACGACGTGCGAACCCGCCCGGAGCCCTCCGCCGTACCCTCGGGCGGAGTGCGATGACCCGCTTCCTCGTGGTGCTCACCGACGTGCGTCCCGTCGAGGGCGTCAACCGCAACGAGCGGGTGGCGCCGGAGCGGCGCCGGCAGGTCGTCGGCGCCAGCAGCCGGGAGGCCGCCGACCGCATCGCCGGCGCGTTCATGGCGCTGGGCATGGTGCGGGCCGGCCGGCAGCGGGTGAAGGTGATCGCAGTCGGCCGCCGGCACTCCCGGGACTGAGCAGCCCCAGGTCAGCGCTCTGCGGCGCCGCTACCGTCCGATTACACACCGTATATCCTCTCCTGACTGTTTGCCGTGTCGTGCCGTGGCTCGCCGGGTATCGCCTCGCCTCGCGGCCACGCACAGTAAGGTCAACCGGGTGAGCGCCACCGGCGAGCACGACCAGCCGCAGTCGCGTACGAAGAGGTGACCGGAGTGACCACCCCAGGCAAGACCCGCGTGGCGATCGTCTTCGGCGGCCGCAGCCCGGAGCACGGCATCTCCTGCGTCAGCGCCGGCAGCGTGTTCGGCGCACTCGACCCGGACGAGTTCGAGGTGGTGCCGGTGGGCATCACCCGGGCTGGCCAGTGGGTGCTGACCAACGGAGACCCCGCCCAGCTCGCGATCAACGCCCGTCAGCTGCCGGAGATCACCGCCGACTCGGGTGACGACATCGTGCTGCGCGCCGACCCCACCGGCAACGGACTGATGGTGCTCGACCCGACCGAGGGCCCCCGGGCGCTGGCCGACGTGGACGTGGTCTTCCCGGTGCTGCACGGCACCTACGGCGAGGACGGCACCATCCAGGGAATGCTGGAGATGGCCGGCATCCCCTACGTCGGGGCGAACGTGTTCGCCTCCGCGGCCGCCATGGACAAGGAGTTCACCAAGAAGCTCTGTGCCATCGAGGGCATCCCGGTCGGCACGTACGCCGTGCTGCGCAACGGCATGACGCTCACCGAGCAGGACAAGGAGCGCCTCGGCCTGCCGGTCTTCGTCAAGCCGTCCCGGGCCGGGTCGTCGTTCGGCGTCAGCAAGGTCACCGACTGGGCCGAGTTGGACGCGGCGGTCGCCGCCGCCCGGCAGTTCGACCCGAAGGTCATCATCGAGGCCGCGATCGTCGGCCGCGAGATCGAGTGCGGTGTGCTCGAGGGCGAGGCCGGCGGCACGCCCGAGGCGTCAGTGCTGGCCGAGGTGCGGGTCGTCGCCGACCACGACTTCTACGACTTCGAGGCGAAGTACCTCGACGACTCCTGCGAGTACGACATCCCGGCCAACCTGCCGGAGAAGGTGACCCGCCAGGTGCAGGAGTACGCGGTCCGCGCGTTCACCGCACTGGACTGCGCCGGTCTGGCCCGGGCGGACTTCTTCGTCACTCCCGAGCTGGACGTCTACCTCAACGAGATCAACACGATGCCCGGCTTCACCCCGACGTCGATGTTCCCGCGGATGTGGGCGGCCTCCGGCCTGGAGTACCCGAAGCTGGTCAACCGGCTGATCCGTACCGCCCAGCGGCGCGGCGTCGGCCTGCACTGAACCGTCCGAACCCCGCCCGCGCCGGTCAGTCGGCGCGGGCGGAGTCGGTTCGGGTTCAGCGCTGGCAGCCGGACGGAATCGCGCCGCCGGAGGGCACGCTCGCCACGATCGTGCTGGAGATCGTCGGCAACCACTGCAACGGCTGCTCGTACGAGCGCGGGACGCGCACGGTGATCAGCGTCTCCCGGTCGACAGTGGAGAGGACCGCCGCGTCGGCCTGCTCGGCCAAGTGCCAGCAGACCCGGTTGACCGTCCAGACCTCGTCGGTGCTGGGGAAGGCCGGCTCGGTGCCGCCGCAGGCCACTGTGAGCGCGGGGTCGCCGTAGGCGGCGTTCTGCTCCGGGCCGGCGGTGACCGGCCGCTGGGCCAGGTCGCGGATGCTGGCCGGAAGCTGGGAGAGCAGGGCCCTGCAGACAGTTGCCGGGCGGGTGGCCAGCGCCGGGGCGGCCATCTCCACCGGGGTGGTGGACTGCACCCGGGCGGTGGTCGCGGAGGGCGTCGGCGCGGCGGCCGGCGCGTCCGGGCTGAGCTTGCTGAAGGCCAGCACGGCCACCAGCAGCGTGATCGGCAGCGCGATCAACGTGGCCAGCAGGGCCGCGCCACGCATGGTCCGATCGCGGCCGGCCGGCGCGGCGGCGGCGGGATCGGTCGACTCGCGGTTACCGTCAGCCGGCTCGGACGGCCCGTCGGCCGCGTCGCGTGCCCCGTCGTCGTCCAGCGCCGAGGAGGAGGTCGTCATCTCGTCCACTTACAGCCGCACCACCGAACACGTGAGGGTGCGGGTGATGCCCGGCACCATCTGCACCTTGCTGACGATGAGTTTGCCGAGCTCGTCGACGGTGTTCGCCTCGGTGAGGACGACCACGTCGTACGGCCCGGTGACGGCGTCGACGCGTACCACGCCGGAGATGTCCGCGATGAGACCCGCCACGTCACGTGCGCGGCCTACCTCGGTCTGGATGAGGATGTACGCCTGTACCACGACTCGACCTCCGTCCGTCGCCGCCCGGGAGCGGCCCGAAGGGTGAAACTACCTTACGGACCAGGTCTGATCCCTATCGGTGGTCAAGGAGCAGCGGTGAGCGAGCACGGCGGAGCCGGGCGGCACGGGCGGAACGCCCACGGTGGCGTCGGGATGTCCGGGATCGGGGAGTTCGGGCTGATCGGGAAGATCACCGCCCGGCTGTCGTACGGGCCGACGACCCTGCTCGGCCCGGGCGACGACGCGGCGGTGGTGGCCGCGCCGGACGGCCGGGTGGCGGCCTCCACAGACGTGCTGGTCGACGGGCGGCACTTCCGACGGGACTGGTCCTCGGCCCGCGACGTCGGGCACCGGGCGGCAGCCGCCAACCTGGCGGACATCGCGGCGATGGGTGCCACGCCGACCGCCCTGCTTGTCGCTCTCTGCATGCCGGCGGACCTGGACACCGCCTGGGCGGAGGAGCTGGCCGACGGGCTCTCCGCGGAAGCGGCGACGGTCGGCGCGAGCGTCGTCGGCGGGGACATGTCGGCCAGTCCCACACTGACCGTCGCGGTCACCGCGCTGGGCGACCTGGCGGGCCGTCCGCCCGTGCTGCGCTCGGGCGCCCGACCGGGGGACGTGCTCGCGCTGGCCGGGCGCACCGGGTACGCGGCAGCCGGGCTGACCGTGCTGACCCGGGGCTTCCGGACGCCTCGGCTGTTGGTCGAGGCGTACCGGCGGCCGCAGGTCCCCTACCAGGCCGGCCCGCAAGCCGCCCAGCTCGGCGCCACCTCCATGATCGACGTGTCGGACGGGCTCCTCGCCGACCTCGGGCACGTCTCGGCGGCCAGCGGGGTGGCTGTCGACGTCCGCCGCGACGGGTTCGAGGTGCCCCGGCAGATGGCCGACGCGGCGCAGGCGCTCGGCGTCGACCCGTACACCTGGATCCTCGCCGGTGGCGACGATCACGCGCTGGCCGCGACCTTCCCCCCGGCGGTGGTGCTGCCATCGGGCTGGCGGCCGATCGGTCTGGTCACCGACGGTGCCGGCGTGACGGTCGACGGCGTCGCCTACGACGGCCCGACCGGCTGGGACCACTTCCGGTGAGGCCCGCGAGCGGCCGTACCCTGGATACCGTGAGTGAGATCGAGATCCGGGTGGTGCGGTTCGACGCACCGGTGGCGCAGCACCTGATCCGTGCCGCACTGGCCGACCTCGGTGCCCGTTACGGCGGCACCGGCGACGACACCCCCGTGGACGCCGCCGAGTTCGAGCCGCCCGATGGCGCGTTCCTGGTGGCCTACCTGGGCGGCGAGCCGGTCGGCTGCGGTGGCTGGCGCAGCCACGGGGCGGACACCGCGGAGCTGAAGCGGATGTACACGACGCCGAAGGCACGGGGGCGGGGCGTGGCCCGCGCGGTGCTGGCGGCCGTCGAGCGCTCCGCCCGTGAGCACTGCCGCAAGCGAGTGGTCCTGGAATGCGGCGACAAGCAGCCCGAGGCGATCGCCATGTACGGCTCCGCCGGGTACGAGCGGATCCCCAACTTCGGCTTCTACAAGGACGCGGAGGGCTGCGTCTCCTTCGGCCGCACCCTCTGACCCGCGGGCCAGCCCTCGGCGGGCCCGGCCTGGCCGGTGTGCCGGGTCACTGTCGGCCCGACCGGACCGGCTGCTGGATCAGGCCCTGGCGGGCCTGGCCTGCGGCGTCTGCCCGGGGACACGACAGAGCCGGCGGACCCTCGGGGCCCGCCGGCTGAGCCGAACGAAAAGGTGGGTGCTACCGCGTCAGGCGCGGGTGACCTTGCCGGCCTTGATGCACGAGGTGCAGACCTTCAACTTCTTGGTGTTGCCACCACCGGCCGGGGTACGCACCGACTGGATGTTCGGGTTCCAGCGGCGGTTGGTCCGCCGGTGCGAGTGGGACACGTTGTGGCCGAAGCCCGGTCCCTTGCCACAGACGTCGCACACGCTAGCCACGGGATACTCCTGGGATTGATACGTTCATGAGGTCGCCGGCAGGTGCTGCCCGGGCAACCTGGTCAGGTTACCCGATGACTCGCCGACCCGGCCAACCGGCCTGGTCCAGCGTTCGCCCGTGCCCCGGCTCACGCCTGGTCGTGGGCCCGTCCGCCCTGCGGTGGGCCGGCCCGGCGGCAAGGGTACCGGAGGCGCTCGTCCCGGCTGCGGCCACCGCCGGCCCGGGCCGGCGAGGACACGCCGGACGAGTCCGACGGGTGTCGGTGCGCGCCAGTAGGCTTCTGCCCGTGCTGGACACCCTCGACGCCGCCGCGGTCCGCCGCTGGTGCGCGAGCGGGCTGGCCGCACTGAAGCGCCACCAGGGCGAGATCGACCAGCTCAACGTCTATCCGGTGCCCGACGGCGACACCGGCACCAACCTGGTGCTCACCCTCACCTCGGCGCAGCAGGCCCTCGCCATGGATCTGGACACTCTCCCCGACAGCGGGCCGACGGCGCACGGGCACGCGCTGCGGCTGATGGCCCAGGGCGCGCTGCTCGGCGCGCGAGGCAATTCCGGGGTGATCCTCTCGCAGATCCTGCGTGGTTTCGCCGACCAGGTCGCCGGGGCGCCGGCGGTGCGTGGCCGGGAGTTGGCCGCCGCGCTGCGCTCCGGCACCGCCGCCGCGTACACCGCTGTCTCCCGGCCGGTCGAGGGCACAGTGCTCACCGTTGTCGCGGCGGCCGCCGCCGCAGCCGAGGGCGCGGACAGCGACGACCTGCCGACGGTGGCCGGCGTCGCGGCCCGGGCGGCGGCCGAGGCGCTCGCCCGCACCCCGGAACAGCTACCGGCGCTGGCCCGCGCGGGTGTGGTCGACGCCGGCGGCAGAGGGCTCTGCGTGCTGCTCGACGCCCTGGTCGAGGTGCTGACCGGGGAGCCCACCGCCCGGCCCGCACCGACGCCGCGCTCCGCCGCCCGCCCGGCGGCCACCGTCGCCCGCGAGACCGGTTCGGAGGAATACGCGTACGAGGTGCAGTTCCTGCTCGACGCCCGAGCCGAGGCGGTCGCCGGGTTGCGGCGGGCGCTCGACGCCCTGGGAGATTCGCTTGTCGTCGTCGGCGACGGGCGTGAGCCGGAAGGCACCTGGAACGTGCACGTGCACGTCAACGACGTGGGCGCGGCGGTGGAGGCCGGTGTCGCCGCCGGCCGCCCGTACCGCATCTCGGTCACCCGTTTCGCCGACCAGTCGGAGTCGCCCTCCGGCCCGGTGGTGGCCGGCCGGGCCGCGGTGGTGGTGGCCACCGGCGGCGGCATCGCCGACCTGTTCGCCGCGGAGGGCGCCACAGTCGTGCCGGGCAACCCGTCCACCGGCGAGTTGCTGGACGCCGTCCGCAGCACCGGCGCGGCCCGGGTGGTGGTGCTGCCCAACGACGCCAACACCGAGGCGGTGGCGAGCGCCGCCGCCCGGGAGGCCCATCGGTACGGCATCAAGGTGAGCGTGGTGCCGACCCGCTCGCCGGTGCAGGCCCTCGCAGCCCTCGCGGTCCGTGACGGTGACCGTCGTTTCGAGGACGACGTCATCGCGATGGCCGAGGCGGCTGGCGCCTGCCGTTACGCCGAGGTCTGCCATGCCAGCCGGGAGGCGCTGACAGTGGCCGGCCAGTGCCGTCCCGGTGACGTGCTGGCGCTGGTGGAGGGGGAGGTGCACCTGATCGGCACCGACCTCACCGACACCTGCGCCGCAGTGGTCGACCGGATGCTCGGTGGTGGTGGCGAGATGGTCACCCTGCTGGCCGGGGTGGACGCTCCGGCCGGGCTCACCGACGCCGTCCGCGCGCACGTCGCGCGACGCTGGCCGTTCGTCGAGGTGCACGCGTACCCGGGCGGCCAGCCGTTTTATCCGCTCCTGGTAGGGATCGAATGAGCGAACCAGCGACTGTGGACACTCCGCTGAAGAAGCTGGTCGGGGACAAGACAGCCAAGGCGCTGGCCTCGCACCTCGACCTGCACACCGCAGGTGACCTGGTCTACCACTTCCCGCGTCGGTACGACGAACGTGGCGAACACACCGACATCCGTTCACTGGACGTCGGTGAGCAGGTCACGGTGTTGGCCCAGGTGCAGCGCACCGCGGTGCGCCCGATGCGGCAGCGGCGGGGCAACCTGCTGGAGGTGACAGTCGGCGACGGCTCGGGCGGGGTGCTGACGTTGACCTTCTTCGGCAACCAGGCGTGGCGCGAGCGCGAGCTGCGCCCCGGCCGGTGGGGGCTGTTCGCCGGCAAGGTCACCGAGTTCCGGGGCAAACGGCAGCTCAACGGCCCGGAGTACGTCCTGCTCGGCGAGGGTGGCGACGGTGAGGCGGCGGTCAGCGACGACATCGAGGAGTTCGCCGGGGCGCTGATCCCCGTCTACCCGGCGGCGGCGGCCGTGCCGACCTGGGTGATCGCGCGCTGCGTGCGCGTCGTACTGGACACGTTCACCCCACCGGACGATCCACTGCCGAGCGCCGTGCGGGCCAGCCGCAAGCTGGTCGGGCTGGGCGTCGCGCTGACCGAGATCCACCGCCCGTCCAGCAAGGAGGCGCTGCACCAGGCGCGGCGGCGCCTCAAGTGGGACGAGGCATTCGCCGTCCAGGTGACCCTGGTGCAGCGCAAGCACCGGGCGGCCGACTGGCCGGCCCGGCCCCGCCCGGCGCGCCCGGGCGGGCTGTTGGAGGCATTCGACGCCCGACTCCCGTACGAGCTGACTGCCGGCCAACGTGAGGTGGGTGTGGAGATTGCGGCGGACCTGGCCGCCCCGCATCCCATGCACCGTTTGTTGCAGGGCGAGGTGGGCTCGGGCAAGACGGTGGTGGCGTTGCGGGCGATGCTCCAGGTGGTCGACGCGGGCGGGCAAGCCGCGCTGCTGGCGCCCACCGAGGTGCTGGCCGCCCAGCACCACCGCGGCATGCTCGACCTGCTCGGTCCGCTCGGGCGGGCCGGTGAGCTGGGCTCCGTGGAGCACGCCACCCGGGTCGAGCTGGTCACCGGTTCGCTGGGCGCGGCGGCCCGCCGGCGGGCGCTCGGTGAGGTGGCCAGCGGTGCCGCCGGCATCGTGCTCGGCACCCATGCCCTGCTCTACGAGGGGGTCGACTTCGCCGATCTCGGCCTGGTGGTGGTCGACGAGCAGCACCGCTTCGGCGTGGAGCAGCGCGACGCCCTGCGCGCCAAGGCCGATCAGCCGCCGCACGTGCTGGTGATGACGGCCACCCCGATCCCGCGCACCGTGGCGATGACCGTCTACGGCGACCTGGAGGTCTCCACGCTCTCCCAGCTGCCCCGGGGGCGGTCGCCGATCGCCTCGCACGTGGTGCCGGCCGCCGAGAAGCCCGCCTACCTGGACCGGGCCTGGCGTCGGCTGCGCGAGGAGGTGGCGGCCGGCCACCAGGCGTACGTGGTGTGCCCGCGGATCGGGGATTCGAGGTCCGGGGCCGGAGCGGCCAACGCGAAGGCGCCGGACTTCGAACACGGGCCGACCAGCGACGAGGAGCCGCCACCCGAGGACGACAACGGCCGTCGGCCACCGCTGGCGGTGACCGAGGTGGCCCCGCTGCTGGCCGAGGGCCCGCTGAACGGCCTGCGGATCGGGGTGCTGCACGGTCGCCTGCCGGCCGACGAGAAGGATGCGGTGATGCGTTCCTTCGCGGCTGGTGACCTGGACGTGCTGGTGGCGACGACAGTGGTCGAGGTTGGCGTGGACGTACCGAACGCCACAGTGATGATCGTGCTGGACGCCGACCGGTTCGGCGTCTCCCAGCTGCACCAGTTGCGGGGCCGGGTCGGTCGGGGCGCCGCCGCCGGGCTCTGCCTGTTGGTCAGCGAGGCGGCCGAGGGTTCGTCGGCGCGGGAACGGTTGGACGCGGTGGCGTCCACGGGCGACGGGTTCAAGCTCGCCGAACTGGATCTGGAGCAGCGCCGCGAGGGCGACGTGCTGGGTGCCACCCAGTCCGGGCGTCGCTCGCACCTGCGGTTGCTGTCCCTGCGACGCGACGCCGACCTGATCCGCGACGCCCGTGCCGAGGCGATCACTCTGATCGAGGGCGACCCGGAGCTGGCCCGCAGCCCGGCACTGGCCGCCTCGGTGGCCGCACTGGTGGACGAGGACCGCGCGGAGTACCTGGAGAAGGGCTGACCACACGCCCGGCCGCCGTCCGCCTCGCCGTTGATCCGCTCGGCTTTCATGAAACCGGGGTGTCCCGCCGACGCGGATACCCCGGTTTCAGTGACGTCGAGTCGATCACCCAGGCCAGTACGTGGCTGAGGGCGCGCCGACCGGTTGGTCGACGCGCCCTCAGGTGTCAGAGCGTGTTGTCTCAGGCGGTGAAGCGAACCCGACGACGACGCGCCACCATGAACAGCGCCACACCGGCGGCCAGCAGGACCGCCGCGCCGGCGATGATGCCGCCGGTGGCAGCACCGGTCAGCGGCAGGGCCGGCTCGTCCTTGTCGCCGCCACCCTGACCCGGGGTGCAGTCGGCCGGCTTCTCCCAGGCGATCGGGCTGGTGTCGTCGAGGCCCTCGGCGGCCGGGGTCACGGTCAGACCCTCCTCAGCCGGGAAGGTGACGGTGCCGCTCTTGCCCGGCTCGACGGTCAGCGTCTGGGCCTTGCCCTTGTTCGGGGTGAAGGTGATGGTGATCGTCTTACCGTCGGCCGGGTTGGCGATGTCGAAGATCAGCTCGGTGCAGGTCGACTTGTAGCTGCCGGCCGGCTCGCCGGGCTCGACGCAGTTCTCGGCGGCGGCGGGCGTGCCCTCGAAGAGCGGCTTGTCCTGCCCGTCGGCAACCACCTTGATGCCGGTGGCGTTCTTGGCGGGCACCTTCACCGACTTGCTCTCGCCGACCGCAACGGTGACGTTCTTGGTGAAGTCGCCGGCACCGGTGATGGTGAACTTCGCCGGAGCGGTGGCGTCCTCAGCGTTGCCGAGCTTGACGACGACGTCGCCGTCACAGTCGGCGGCCACGTTGGCGGTCGGCTTGGGGGTGGCCGGAACCGGGGGCTGCTCCTTGGCGCAGGACTCGCTGAACTCGATCGACTGCGAGCGCAGCTTGTCGTCCTCGAACTCGTTGTCCCACATGGCCCGCACCGACAGGGTGGCCTTGGTGGTCTTCGCGTCCAGGCGCTGGGTGGCGACCACCGCGTCGCTGACGGCGTGCGGGTAGACCTTGCCCTCAGTCACGGCGATGCCGTCGATGGTGGCGTCGCTGGCGGTGTCGCCGACGTACGTCTTCGCCGAGACCTCGCTGAACTTGTAGTTCTTGACGTTGCCCGGGGCGTAGCTCTTGACGGTCCAGGTGGCCACCCACTCGCCGGTGGCGGTGTCACAGTCGGCCTTGACCTGGATCTCGCTGTGGTGGGCGCTGGCGGGTGCGGCGAACGTCACGACGCCGGCGAGGCCGATCAACGCGCCTGCGGCGATGGCCGCGACGCGCCGGAACGGAGACTTGGGAGGGTTCACGCCTGCTCCTGATGAGGGGGGTACGGATCGCGTGGCGGGAGGCCGGGAGACATCGTGACCGGGGAGTCACCTGCTCACCGGGGCGTCGCGCGACGCGGTGGTGTTCCCGCGTCGAAAGCGGGGACAGGGGGAGACTGTACTGATGGGTGGTTAATGAGGGGAGTTCAGATCATTGCCATCCGGCAATGTAGTCGATTCGTGATCTTTGATG
Source organism: Micromonospora sp. NPDC048947 (assembly GCF_040649495.1). Taxonomy (NCBI): domain Bacteria; kingdom Bacillati; phylum Actinomycetota; class Actinomycetes; order Micromonosporales; family Micromonosporaceae; genus Micromonospora; species Micromonospora sp. NPDC048947. The sequence continues at coordinate 291,084 of NZ_JBEZFO010000007.1, read as the reverse complement.
AACCGAAGGTGTCGGTCCGGTCACTGGGGACGGTCCGCCCGTCCCGGCTCCACGGTGGATGTCACGCCGACGTGGCTGCTCAGGTACGCCGCGCTGGCCGGCTCCGCGATCCGCGCCGTGCTGACCGGGTCCGCGCCGCATCGCGTAGCGTCGCGGGCATGAGCAGGAGGAAACGGTGACCCGGATCGTGGCCGGGACGCTCGGTGGCCGGCGGATCGCCGCGCCGCCCGGCGCCGGCACCCGACCGACCTCGGACCGGGTTCGGGAAGCGCTGTTCAGTGCCGTCCAGGCCGCTGTCGATCTCGATGGCGCCCGCTTCGCCGACCTGTACGCCGGCTCCGGCGCGGTCGGCCTGGAGGCGCTCTCCAGAGGTGCCCGACACGTGTTGCTGGTCGAGTCCGACCCGCGGGCGGCCCGGGTGATCCGGGAGAACGTGGCGGTCCTCCGTGCCGGTCCGGCAGCCCGTCTGGTCACCGGCAAGGTGGCGACGGTGTTGGCCGCCGGACCGGACGGCGAGCCGTACGACGTGGTCTTCGCCGACCCGCCGTACGCGGTGCCGGACGAGGAGATCACCGCGCTGTTGGCGGCGCTGGTCGACGGCGGCTGGTTGGCGCCCGACGCGTTGGTGGTGGTGGAGCGGTCCCGGCGCACCAGGGAGTTCGACTGGGTGGAGGGGATCACCGCCGAACGCAGTCGCCGTTACGGCGAGACCACCCTTTGGTACGGTCGCCGATCATGAGACGTGCGGTGTGCCCCGGTTCGTTCGACCCGGTCACCAACGGACACCTTGACATCATCGGGCGGGCCAGTCGGCTCTTCGATGAGGTGATCGTCGGTGTGCTGGTGAATCAGTCGAAGAGTGGCCTGTTCACCGTCGAGGAGCGCATCGAGATGCTCCGCGAGGTGACCTCGTCGTACGGCAACGTGCGGGTCGAGTCGTTCCGAGGGCTGCTGGTGGACTTCTGCCGGGCACAGCAGGCCAGTGTGCTGATCAAGGGCCTGCGGGCGGTCAGCGACTTCGACTACGAGTTGCAGATGGCCCAGATGAACATCGGTCTGGCCGGCGTCGAGACGCTCTTCATGCCGACCAACCCGCTCTACTCGTTCCTCTCGTCCAGCCTGGTCAAGGACGTGGCCAAGTGGGGTGGCGACATCTCCGCCCACGTCCCCGACCCGGTCCGCGAAGCCCTCCAGGCCCGCCTGGGCCCCCGCCCCTAACGGACCCCGGCTCCCCCCACCCCGCGCCTGCACCCCGCGACCCCACCCCGCGACCCCACCCCGCGCCTTCACCCCGCGATCTTGCACTTATGGTTCCCGGATCGCCCCTTTCGGCCTGGTTTGGCGCGACCGAAAGTGCAAGATCGGCGCGGGGGGGAGGCGCGGGGGAGCGCGGGGGGAGCGCGGGTGACTATGTCGCGACTCGCCGGGTTGGGGTGAGTGGGGCGGCGGTGGGGCAGGCACGACATGATTGGTGGCGCGGGGAACGGCCGTAGCCCGCATCATGGAGGTCGGCCGACGAACGACAGGAGTGAGGTAGCCGGTGGACCCGCTCGATCGCATCGACGAACTGATCGCCATCCTGGAGCAGGCCCGCTCCGTCCCGATGTCGCGCAACAACTGCATGGTCGACCGGGGTGAGATGATCGCTGCCCTCGATGAGATGCGTGCCGATCTCCCTGCCGACCTGCGTCGCGCCGCCGCACTCCTGGAGGAGCGCGACAAGATCATGGACGCCGGCAAGCGCGAGGCGGACCGGATCATCAGTGAGGGTGAGGCAGAACACGCCCGCCTGGTCTCGGTGAACGAGATCACCGTGTCGGCCGAGCACGAGGGCGCCCGGATCATCGGCGAGGCCCGCGCCGAGGCGCAGCGCCTGCGTGAGGAGGTCGACGACTACGTCGACACCGCGTTGGCGAACTTCGAGCAGTTCCTCACCAGGGCGCTGGCCTCGATAGAGCGCGGCCGGGACAAGATGCACGCGTTGCGGGAGATCGGCACCTTCGCTGGGGATGAGGCGGAACGCCCGCTACCCTTCTGAGCGGCACCTCACCAGCCGACTTCTCAGGCGGGCGTCGCCCCCGGTTCGACGGTCCGGCGGTCGTCCAGGTAACCTTTTTTGTCGGCCTCTCACCGGCCGGAGTCTAACTATGCCCAAGCACTCGCCATCGACACTCAACCCCAGGTCGCCGTTGGTCCTCGACACGAGGGACCTCCCGCGTCGCCCTGGCGCGTTGCGTGAGGTCCGGCGGGTCGTGCCGGCACCGGCGGACCTCGGTGTGGAGTTGATCGGCGTGCCGGAGGGTGCTGACCTCGACCTCGATCTGAGGTTGCAGTCGGTGTCCGAGGGCGTGCTCGTCTCCGGGACCATCACCGGTCCCGTCCGGGGCGAGTGCGGCCGTTGCCTGCGCGAGATCAACGACTCGATGGGCGTGACGATCCAGGAGCTGTACGCGTACGAGGACAGCACCACGGACGCCACGACCGACGAGGACGAGGTGGGCCGGATGCAGGGCGATCTGATCGACCTGGAGCCGGCGCTGCGGGACGCGTTGGTGCTCACGCTGCCGACCAACCCGCTCTGCCGGGAGGACTGCCCAGGACTGTGCCCCGAATGCGGGGCGCACTGGGACGATCTGCCGGCCGACCACAGTCACCAGCAGATCGACCCGCGTTGGGCGGGCCTGTCGCAACTGACCGTTACAGAGGAGTAAGAACCGTGGCCGTCCCGAAGCGCAAGATGTCGCGCAGCAACACCCGGTCCCGCCGGGCGAACTGGAAGGCGACGGTGGTCGCGACCGTTGCGTGCCCGCAGTGCAAGTCCCCGAAGCTGCCGCACGCCGCCTGCTCCGTCTGCGGCACCTACAACGGCCGCCAGGTTCTCGAGGTCTGACCTGGACGCCGAGTGACGCCCCCGACCCCAGGTCGGGCGGCGCGCGCATCCTGGCATTCGCCCGGCGCTCCGGCTCCCTCCGACGCCGGCCGGCCCAGTCCGGCCGGCGTTCCGGTGGAGCCGGGCGCCGCGCGGATCGCCGTTGACCTCCTCGGCGGGGACGACGCTCCCGCCGTCGTGGTTGACGGCGCTCTGCGGGCCATGCGCGCCGACCCTGACCTGCATCTGCTTCTCGTCGGTCCGACCGAGGTCGCCGACGAGTTGATTGCTGCCCTCGATCCGGCGCAACGCGCCCGGATCACGGTGCGGCCCGTTCGCGATGTCGTCGGCATGGCCGACCATCCCAGCGCCGCCCGCTCCGAGAGCACCGTCCGCGCCGCGGTAACCGCCGTCCGGGACGGGACCGCCGACGCCCTGGTCTCCGCCGGCGCCACCGGTGCCACAGTCACCGCTGCCGTACTCGGCCTCGGCCGTTCGCCGGAGATCCGTCAACCCGCGCTGGCCGCCACCCTGCCCGCCGTGGCGGGGCCTGTCGTGTTGCTCGACGTCGGCGGCTCCCTGGAACCCCGCCCGGCCACCCTCGCCCGCCACGCGGTGCTCGGCGCCGCGTACGCGGCGGTGGCCCACTCGATCGCCGCGCCCCGGGTCGGGCTGCTCTCGGTCGGCACCGAGGCCGGCAAGGGCGACCGGGTCCGCCGCGCCACCGACCCCCTGCTCGCCGTCGAACCGCTGCCCGGCGGGGCGCGCTACGTCGGCCTGGTCGAGGGGTACGACGTGGCCCTCGGCGCGCGCGCCGATGTGGTCGTCACCGACGGCTTCACCGGTAACGTGCTGCTCAAGGCCATTGAGGGCGCGTACGCGATGGCCGGCGGCCCACCTGCCCAGGGCGGCGCGCCCCGCGCGGCGGCCCTGCTGGGCGTCGCGGGGACGGTGGTCGTCTGTCACGGGTCCGCCCGCGCCGACGACGTCGCCTCCGGCATAGCTCTCGCCGCCCACCTGTGGCGGCGGCGCGCCACCGATCTCGTCACCGCGTTGCTCGACCGCGACGCCGCGACGGGTCGCACCGACCGCTCCACCGACACCGAGGTACGCACATGAGCAACGACAAGCGGCGGCGGGCGTCCGTCGGTCACCTGGAAACCGCCTTCGGAGTGAGCCTGGAACCCGAGCTGCTCCAGCGCGCGTTGACCCACCGGTCGTACGCGTACGAGAACGGCGGGCTGCCGACCAACGAGCGGCTGGAGTTCCTCGGCGACTCGGTGCTCGGCGTGGTGATCACCACGGCGCTGTTCCACAACCACCCGGATCTGCCTGAGGGGCAGTTGGCCAAGCTGCGGGCCAGCGTGGTCAACATGCGGGCGCTCGCCGACGTGGCCCGCGGTCTGGGCCCGGACGGGCTCGGCGCGTACCTGCTGCTCGGCAAGGGTGAGGAGACGACCGGCGGCCGGGACAAGGCGAGCATCCTCGCCGACACGCTGGAGGCGCTGCTCGGCGCGATCTACCTCCAGTACGGCCTGGACACCACGGGGATCGTCATCCACCGGCTCTTCGACCCGCTGATGGCCGAGTCGGCCGGTCGCGGGGCCGCACTGGACTGGAAGACCAGCCTCCAGGAGCTGACGGCGGCGCTCGGTCTCGGCGTCCCGGAGTACCGGATCGAGGGCACCGGCCCGGATCACCTCAAGACGTTCACCGCCTGGGTGGTGGTGGCTGGCATCCGGTACGGCGGCGCTGAGGGGCGCAGCAAGAAGGAGGCCGAGCAGCGGGCCGCCGAGGCCGCCTGGCGGACGCTCGCCGAGCAGAACGGTCAGAACGGCGACGACGGCCAGGATGGCCGGGCCGGCGACGATCGCCAGGACCAGACCATTGGTCGGGACGACGCAGGCGACCGGGACGAGCCGTTCGGGCCGCTGGAGCGCGCCGAGCGGGCGGCTGAGGCCGAGCAGTCCGACCACCTGGCGCAGGCGCTGCCGGCCGGGGGCGCCGACGGTCACGAGACGGGCGGGCCGCGTGCCTGAGCTGCCCGAGGTGGAGACGGTCCGGCAGGGGGTGGCCCAGTGGGTCGTCGGCCGTCGGATCGCCTCGGTCGAGGTTCGTCATCCGCGTGCGGTCCGCCGGCACGTTCCCGGCGACGTGCACTTCGCCGACGTGCTCGCCGGTCGGACGGTGCTGGACGCCCGCCGTCGCGGCAAGTACCTGTGGCTGCCACTGGACAGCGGTGACGCGATCGTCGGGCACCTTGGCATGTCGGGCCAGCTGCTGCTCCAGCCACCCGGAACGACTGACGAGACCCACCTTCGGGTCCGGTTCCGGTTCAGCGACGACGGCCCGGAGCTGCGCTTCGTCGACCAGCGCACGTTCGGCGGGCTCTCGGTGAGCGAGGGCGGCGCCGAGTTGCCCGACGAGATCGCGCACATCGCCCGCGATCCGATGGACCCGGAGTTCTCCGACGAGGCCTTCGTCGCGGCGCTGCGCCGCCGGCACACCGAGGTGAAGCGGGCGCTGCTCGACCAGACCCTGATCTCCGGAGTGGGCAACATCTACGCCGACGAGGCGCTCTGGCGCGCCAAGCTGCATGGCGGCCGACCCACCGACGCGTTGACCGGCCCGGCCGCGCAGCGCCTGCTCGGCCACGTCCGTGACGTGCTGGCCGAGGCGATCAGCGAGGGCGGCACCAGCTTCGACGCCCTCTACGTGAACGTCAACGGCGAGAGTGGCTACTTCGACCGGGCGCTCAACGCCTACGGCCGCGAGGGTGAGCCGTGCCGGCGGTGTGGCGCGCCGATCCGCCGCGAGGCGTTCATGAACCGCTCCTCGTACAGTTGCCCGCACTGTCAGCCACGGCCCCGGGGTTCCCTTCGGGGATGACCCGGAGTCGGCTCGGGGCGATACCGGCGGGTCGCGGCCTGTCGCTGCGGGGTGGACCCCGGTGTACGTCCGGATCGGGGTCCGACCCCCGGCGAACGCACCCCCGTGCCCGGTCCGGTGGTTCCAGGGTGGGCCCGGGTCGATCCCCGATGTGACCGCCTCGTCACGCACCTAACGTCAGCACAGTTGACAGGGGGCTGACGTGACAGGGGGACCCGAGATGGGGAGAAGACCGGTGACGGTGCGGCTGGCGCGGTGGAGCGCCGAGCATCCGTGGCGGGCGATCGCACTGTGGGCCGTGTTCGTGGCGGTGTGCTTCGTGGGCGGCAACGCCGCCGGACTCAACGAGGCCACCAGCGGCGACCAGGCGATCGGCGAGGCGGGGCGGGCCAGCCTCATCGTGGACGCCGGTGACTTCGACGACCCGGCCGTGGACAACGTCCTGATCACCTCCCGGGGTGGCGCGTTGGACCAGGCGGCGGCGAAGTCGGCGGCCGACGACGCGGCGGCCCGGCTGCGTACGGTCGCCGGGGTGGCCGGGGTGGGCCAGCCGGTCACCGCGCGGGACGGCTCGGCGTTGCTGCTGCCGATCACCATGTCGGGTGACCCGGAGACGGCCTCGGATCGGGTGCAGCCGTTGCGCGACGCCACCGCCAGCGTGCAGGACGCGTATCCGGGGCTGCGGGTCGAGCAGGTCGGCGGGCCGTCGATCGGCCAGGCTCTCGACGACACGCTGGGTAAGGACTTCAAGCGGGCCGAGCTGCTCAGTCTGCCGGTCACCCTGGCGATCCTGATCATCGCGTTCGGCGCGCTGATCGCGGCAAGCGTGCCGGTGCTGCTGGCACTCTCCTCGGTGGCCGCCGCGATGGGTCTGTCCACTCTCGCCTCGCACCTGGTGCCGGCCACCGACACCACGGCACCGGTGATCCTGCTGATCGGTATGGCTGTCGGCGTGGACTACTCGCTGTTCTACATCCGTCGGGAGCGGGAGGAACGCGCCAAGGGCCGGTCCGGTCTGGACGCGGTGGAGATCGCCGCGGAGACCTCCGGGCACGCGGTGGTGGTCTCCGGCTTCGCGGTGATCATCTCGATGGCCGGGCTGCTGCTCGCCGGCGACGTGGTCTTCTCGTCCCTCGCCATCGGCTCGATCCTCGTGGTCGCCGTCGCGGTGACCGGTTCACTGACCGTCCTGCCCGCCCTGCTGGCCCGGCTCGGCCGTTGGGTGGACCGGCCCCGGGTGCCGCTGCTCTGGCGGCTCACCGCGCCGCGTACCGGCCGGCACGGCGAGCCCCGCGCGCCCCGCCTGTGGCCGGCGGTGCTCCGGCCCGCGCTGCGCGCACCGGTGGCGACGCTCGTCATCTCGGTCGGGCTGCTGCTCGCGCTGGCCGCGCCGGCGCTCGGCATGAAGCTGAAGTTCCCCGGCATGGAGGACCTGCCTCGCACGACTCCGGCGATGCAGGCGTACGACAGGCTCACCGCCGCCTTCCCGAGCGCCGGCACCAATCACGTGGTGGCCGTCCGGGCACCCGCCGACCAGGCCGACCAGGTACGCGCCGCCCTCACCGACCTGTCCACCCGGGCGGCCGGCGACCCGCTGTTCGCCCCGGCCGAGGCGGACGGCCCGAAGATCGAGGTGTCGGCCGACCGGCGGGTCTCGGTGCTGGACGTCCCCACCCCGTACGCCAGTCGGGACGACCGGTCGGTGCAGTCGTTGGAGAAGCTGCGCGGGGACCTGGTCCCGGTCGAGCTGCGGGGCATCCCCGGCATCGAGTACGCGGTGGGCGGGAGCGTCGCCGACAGTGAGGACTACGCCCAGCACGTCCGGGACAAGCTGCCGTTGGTCATGGGCTTCGTGCTGGTGCTGACCTTCCTGGTCATGACGTTCACCTTCCGGTCGGTGGTGATCGCGGCAAGCTCGATCGCGCTGAACCTGCTCTCCGCCGGCGCCGCGTACGGCCTGCTGGTGCTGATCTTCCAGGGCGAGTGGGCGCAGGGACTGCTCGGCTTCACGTCGATGGGCGCGATCGTGTCCTGGCTGCCGCTGTTCCTGTTCGTGGTGCTCTTCGGCCTCTCGATGGACTACCACGTCTTCGTGGTCAGTCGGATCCGCGAGGGCGTCCGGTCCGGCCTGCCCAACCGCGACGCCGTGTCGTACGGGATCACCTCGTCGGCCGGGGTGGTGACCAGCGCGGCGATCGTGATGGTCGGGGTCTTCTCGATCTTCGCCACGCTGAGCACGATCGACATGAAGCAGCTCGGCATCGGTCTGGCGGCGGCGATCCTCCTGGACGCCACGATCATCCGGGGAGTGGTGCTGCCGGCGTTGATGACGATGCTCGGCGACGCCAACTGGTGGGCCCCGCGCTTCCTGCGCCCCCGCCCGGCCCCCGCGCCCACCGACCCGCCCGCCCCCGCCCCGGAGCTGGTCCCAGTCCCGTAACCCCGCCCAGCCCTCACCCGCCCCCGCCCAGCCCCGCCCAGCCCCGCCCAGCCCCGCCCCGCCCAGCCCTGCCCCGCCCAGCCCTGCCCCGCCCCGCCCTCGCCCCGCCCAGCCTCGCCGATCTTGCAGTTTCTGTCGCGACAAACCCGGGCCAACCCGGCAAACCGGCGACCGAAAGTGCAAGATCGCGGGGCGGGGCGGGGCGGGGCGGGGCGGGGCTGGGCGGGGCTGGGCGGGGCAGGGCTGGGCGGGGCGGGGCGGGGCGGGGTGAGGGCGGGGTGGGGAGGGGGACTGGGTTAGGGGAGGGGGCAGGGTTCGCGGGAGGCGTCCAGGGTGCGGTCCTTGCGGATCGACGCGAAGCCGTAGCCGACGGTGGTGACGCAGAAGTCGTCGGTCGAGCCGGTGTACTCGACGTGGAAGACCGGCTTGCCGGCGTCGCTGAACGGCAGCAGTTTGGCGCACTGGGCCAGCCGGACACACTCCTCGTTGACCGCGAAGTCGAAGTCCGGGGCCAGTGCGGCGAGCTGTGGCACGTCGTTGACCAGCCCCGGGGAGAGACTCAGCGAGCGGGCCAGCTCGGCCAGCCGGCGGTTGAACAGCAGTTGGTCGTCGAAGTCGAGCGCAAAGCCGCTGCGCGCCGCGTACCCGTCGGCGTCGAAGAGCGCGACCGCGCCGAAGCCCTTGCCCCGGCAGAGCCGGAACCGGTCGGCCAGAACCGGCCGGAGCGCGTCCCAACTCCGGACGTCCAGCCACCGGCTGTCGGGTCGACGCCCGGCCGCACCCCGGACGACCTCCGGAAACCGGCTGGCGTCCGGGTCGTCGGAGCGGACCGATCCCACGTTCACCTGGCAGATCAACCGGCGGTCCCGGGAGCGCAGTTCGGCGGTCTGCGCGGCGGTGGTGGCCACCGGGTCGAGGAGGAAGACGTGGGCGTCCACCGCCGGGTCGAGCGGGCCGCTGAGCTGCCACTGCCACTGCCAGTGCCGGGCCTGCGTCGCCGGCCACGCGGTGGGCGCGCCGGGCGGGGTCAGCACTGGCCGGCAACCGTACGCCGGCACCACGAGCACGAGTGCGACGCTGACGGACAGGACGCGGCGCAGTGGGCGTACGGCGACGCGTCGCCGCGGCCGGATCCGCATCGGCAGCTCCCGGGTCCCGGACGGCCGGTCGCCGCCCGCACCGGTACGCGGCCCCCACGCTGCGGCCCGACGTACCTCATCGGGTCAACGAGCGCGGGGGCGGGAACGACGCGCGGTCAGCGCGGCGCCGCGAAGACCTGCGTCCAGTACGGTCCGTTGCTGTTGGCGATGCCGACGCCGATCTCGGTGAACGCGCAGTTCAGGATGTTGGCCCGGTGGCCGGAGCTGTTCATCCAGGCGTCCATCACCGCAGCCGGGGTCTTCTGGTTCCAGGCCACGTTCTCGCCGTACGTGCGCCAGGTGTAGCCGACCCGGTCCAGTCGGGTGCCGGCGTTGCTGCCGTCGCTGCCGGTGTGCGACATGTTCTGGTGGTCGGCCTGGTCCTGGCTGTGCCGCTGGGCGGCCGTCATCAGCTTGTCGTCGATGCTCAGCGCCTTGCAGCCGGCCTTGGCCCGCTCGGCGTTGACCAGGTCCACCACCTCGCGGGCCTGAGCGCTGACGGAGCCGCTGGAGCCGCTGGAAGCGGTGGAGTTGCCGGTGTTGCTCGGCGCGGTGCTGCGCTCGACGCTGCGGCGCGACGCGGCGGTGGTCCGCGACGTCGCCGGCGTGGGCTTGACGACCTTGGTCGGCGTTGGGCTGGGGGACGCCGGGCTCGGGATGGTCGACGGGGAGGGTGCGGCGAGGGTGTCCAGCGCCGGTTCTGCGGTCGGCGCGGCCGACGTGGCGTAGGTGTCGTCGACGGCCGTCGGCTGGGCGGCCCCGTCGTCACCGCCGGGCAGGGTGAGTGCGCCGACGCCGAAGCTCACCACGAGGGTGGCGGCCGCGGCGGCGCCCCCGATCATCAGCGGCCGGCGCCAGCGGCGTGGTGAGCGGTGTCGTCCCTCGCCGGGCCGGCCGGTCTCGGCGGCGCCGCGCCAGCCGTCGGTGGTCTCCGGGTCGGTGTCGGTGTGCCAACCGCCGGGCGCCTCGGCGCGCCGGCCACTGTCCTGGGCCGGGTAGCTGTCGTCCCAGCCGTCGGTCTCGCCCTCCGGCTGGTAGGCCGCCCAGGCGGCGGTGCGGGCGTCGGCCGCCTCGGCGGGGATCGCCGGGTCCGGTTGCCGGCCGTCGGTGGGCTGCTCCCGGTGCCACTCGTCGCCCGGCTGACCGGGCTCGTCGCCGAAGAGGTAGGCCGAGCGGGGCTCCGGGCGGTCGTGCAGCCAGGCCGGCTCGTCGGTCGGCCCTCCGGCGCGCCGGGGGGCGCCGTTGGGGTCCATCGGATCGGTCCAGCCGTACACGCCTATGCCTCCAGGGGTCGGTTGCGGGCCGGGGTGACGCTACGGCGCGCCTACGACCTGCGGCAACGTGGCTAAGAAAGAGTTAAGGGGAAGTCGGGCACCAGGGTGCGGACTTCCGCAGATCCGGGCGTACAGTAAAGGCGTCCGGACAGAGAGTGTCCGTGCCTTGCGGCAGCCCCCCCGACAAGTGGACAGGTCGACGTGGAGATGATCTACGGCCTGCGAGAACTTGACGAAGGAGGGGTTTGCGGCTCAATATATAGGTGTCGCCAGTCGCGCCCGGTCATGCCCAGATACAGCCTGGAATGACAGCCGCGTACAAATGGGCGCGCGTTGGCCGGCCTTTCCGGCAGCGCATATCAAGGAGTCAGCATGGCGAAGGCCCTCTACGGCCACGTAGGTGCAGCGCCCGACCGGCGTCTGCTCGACGAGGTCACCCGACTGCGTGCCAGGGTTCAGGCACTGGAGTTCGAGATCACGCGTCTGCGTGCCGACAATGATCGGCTCGCGGCGGCTGCGGCGGAGGCGGACGATCTGCTCCGTCTGGCCGAGCCGGCGCTGACCTGATCTTCAGGTCGTAAAAACTGAATCGCACCATCGCAAAAATGCGCGCCGACACCTCTGTGCCGGCGCGCAACACTGTCCGGGACCTTTTCGACGCCGACCATTCATGATCTTGTTGCTGATCGTGCGGGAAGCGCGCTGCACAGTTACCGGAAAGCGCGTCGGCGGATAAGCCGATCATGAAAGGCGCTTGCCTTTCTCGCGGTCTCCCGAACAACAGCGCGCCCACTGTCGACGTGACGCGGGGCGGGTCGCGTGCCGGGCCACTCCCACCGCCGGGTTAGTCTGCGAGTTCACCCAGGTCCCCGCAGCCGGCGACGGTACGGCGGCCACCGGACGAGGATCGAGTAGGTGTATCTCAAGAGCCTGACGGTGAAGGGGTTCAAGTCCTTCGCCTCCGCGACGACGTTGAAGCTGGAGCCCGGGATCACCTGTGTGGTGGGCCCGAACGGCTCGGGCAAGTCCAACGTCGTCGACGCCATCGCCTGGGTCCTCGGCGAGCAGGGCGCCAAGGCGCTGCGTGGCGGCAAGATGGAGGACGTCATCTTCGCCGGCACCGCCGGCCGGGCGCCACTGGGTCGCGCCGAGGTCACCCTCACCATCGACAACACCGACGGCGCGCTGCCGATCGAGTACACCGAGGTCTCCATCACGCGCCGGATGTTCCGCTCCGGCGAGAGCGAGTACGAGATCAACGGCAACTCGTGCCGGCTGCTCGACATCCAGGAGCTGCTGTCGGACTCCGGCATCGGCCGGGAGATGCACATCATCGTCGGCCAGGGCCGCCTCGACGGCATGCTGCACGCCAAGCCGGAGGACCGCCGCTCGTTCATCGAGGAGGCTGCCGGCGTCCTCAAGCACCGCAAGCGCAAGGAAAAGGCGCTGCGCAAGCTCGACGCGATGCAGGTGAATCTCAATCGCTTGACCGACCTCACGGCCGAGCTGCGTCGTCAGCTCAAGCCGTTGGGCCGGCAGGCCGAGGTGGCCCGGCGCGCCGCCGCCATCCAGGCCAACCTGCGCGACGCCCGGTTGCGGCTGCTCGCCGACGACCTGGCCACCCTGCGGACCACCCTCGACCGGGAGATCGCCGACGAGACCGCGCTGCGCGAACGACGCGAGCAGATCGAGGGTGAGCACACCGAGGTGCAGGGCCGGCTCGGCGAGTTGGAGGCCGCCCTCGCGGAGGACGCTCCGCTGCTCGCCGCCGCCCAGGACACCTGGTACAAGCTCTCCGCCCTCCAGGAACGCTTCCGCTCGATCGAGCAGTTGGCCCGGGAGCGGCTGCGGCACCTCAGCGCCACCGGCGACGATGAGCGGCCCGGCCGCGACCCGGAGCAGCTGGAGGCCGAGGCGGAACGCGTCCGCGAGCAGGAGGAGGAGCTGCGCGGCGCGCTCACCGACGACCAGATCCGACTGGCCGAGGCTGTTGAGCACCGCCAGGAGTTGGAGCGGCAGTTGGCCGCCGCTGAGCGCGAGCTCGTCGCCGCGGCCAAGGCCATCGCCGACCGGCGCGAGGGAATGGCCCGGCTCACCGGCCAGGTCAACTCCGCCCGGGCCCGGACCACCAGCGCCGGCGAGGAGATCGAACGCCTCGCGACAGCGCACGCCGACGCGCTGGGCCGCGCCGAGCAGGCGCAGGCCGACCTGGACGCGGTCGCCGCCCAGTCCACCGAGGCCGACCGGGACAACGCGGACCTGGACGCCCGGCACGCCGAGGCGGTCGCCGTGCAGGAACGGGCCCAGGCCACCGTCCGATCGCTGTCCGACGCCGAGCGGGCAGCGGAGAAGGACGCCGCCACCTGGAAGGCCCGCGAGGAGGCGCTCGCCCTGGGGCTGCGGCGCAAGGACGGCGCCGGGGCGCTGCTCTCCCGCGCCGGAGACGTGCCTGGCCTGCTCGGCAGCCTCGCCGGGCTGCTCACCGTCGCGCCCGGTCACGAGGCCGCGCTGGCCGCTGCGCTCGGCGGCCTCGCCGACGCCGTCGCCGTCAGCGGGGTGGACGAGGCCGTCGAGGCGATGCGGATGTTGAAGATCTCCGACGCCGGCCGGGCCGGCCTGCTGGTCGGCAGTCCGGCGGGGCCCGGCATGACCGGCTCCGCCGACGCGCTGCGCCCGAAGCTGCCGGACGACGCCCGGTGGGCGCCCGACCTCGTGGAGTGCAGCGCCGAGCTGCGTCCAGCGGTGCACCGGGCCCTGCGGGACGTGGCACTCGTCGACGATCTCGCCGCCGCCGCCGAGCTGGTCGCCAGCAACCCCGAGCTGCGGGCGGTCACCCCGGACGGTGACGTGGTCGGGGCGTACGCGGCGGCGGGCGGGTCGGCCAAGGCCCCCAGCTACATCGAGGTGCAGGCCGCCGTCGAGGAGGCCCGCGCCAACCGGGTCACCGCCGAACGCGCTGGCCTGGAGCTGCGTGATCAGTTGGTGGAGGCGCGCGCCGAGGTGGCGGCCGCCAAGGAGGCCGTGCAGCACGCCGCCGCCGAGAAGCGCGAGGCGGAGAGCCACCGCAACGCCGCGGCTCGCCGGCTGGCCGAGCTGGGCGCGGCGGCCCGCTCCGCGAAGGCCGAGACCGACCGGCTCGGCGACTCCCGCTCCCGCGCCGAGGCCGCCCGGCAACGGGACCTCGCCGCGCTCGCCGAGCTGGAGGAGCGGCTCCGGCTGGCCGAGGAGACCCCTGTCGACGCCGAGCCCTCCAGCGACGAACGGGATCAACTGGCGGCCATGGTGCCGCAGGCCCGGCAGAACGAGATGGAGGTCCGGCTCGCAGTGCGTACCGCCGAGGAGCGGGTCTCCTCGATCGCCGGCCGGGCCGACTCGCTCGCGCGGCAGGCCACCGCGGAGCGGGCCGCCCGGGAACGCGCGGCGGCCCGGCGGGCCGCCCGCGCCCGAGGCGCGGGCATCGCCCGGTCCGTCGCCGGTGGCGCCCGGGAGGCGCTGACCCGGCTGACCACCTCGATCGCAACGGCCGAGGAGCACCGTGACGCGGTCGCCCTGGAGCGCGCCGCGCGGGAGGCAGAGCTTCAGGAGGTACGCGGTGCCGCCAAGCGGCTCGGCGCGGAGTTGGAGCGGCTGACCAGCCAGGTGCACCGCGACGAGGTGGCCCGGGCGGAGCAGCGACTGCGCATCGAGCAATTGGAGGCGAAGGCCGCCGAGGACTTCGGGCTGGACGTGGAGACGCTGGTCGCCGAGTACGGCCCGACTCAGCCCGTTCCGCCGACCCAGGTGGACGTCGCGGCGGCCGAACGTGACGGTCTGCCGGTGCCCGAGCCGGTGCGCTACGAGCGGCCGGTGCAGGAGAAGCGGGCCGCGAAGGCGGAACGCGAACTCGCCCTGCTCGGCAAGGTCAACCCACTCGCGCTGGAGGAGTTCGCCGCGCTGGAGGAGCGTTTCAAGTTCCTCTCCGAGCAGTTGGAGGACCTCAAGGCCACCCGTCGGGACCTGCTCACAGTGGTCAAGGACGTTGACGAGCGGATCCTGGAGGTCTTCGCCAGCGCCTTCGAGGACACCGCCCGGGAGTTCGAGCAGGTGTTCACAGTGCTCTTCCCCGGTGGCGAGGGACGGCTGATCCTCACCGAACCGGACGACCTGCTCACCACCGGCGTCGAGGTGGAGGCCCGCCCACCGGGCAAGAAGATCAAGCGGCTGTCGCTGCTCTCCGGTGGCGAGCGGTCGCTGACCGCGGTGGCCATGTTGGTGGCGATCTTCCGCGCCCGGCCCAGCCCGTTCTACATCATGGACGAGGTGGAGGCGGCCCTGGACGACGTCAACCTGGGCCGGCTGATCACGTTGCTGGCACAGTTGCGCGAGAAGAGTCAGCTGATCGTCATCACGCACCAGAAGCGGACGATGGAGATCGCCGACGCGCTCTACGGCGTGACAATGCGCAGCGGGGTCACCCAGGTGATCAGCCAACGGCTCAACCGGGCCGACGAGGACGACCAGCGGCACGGCCGCGGCGAGGAGAACGGGTAGTGGCTCGGGAACGCGCGACGGCGCTCCTGCTGGACTTCGACGGCGTACTGCGCCGGTGGGATCCGGCGGTGGCAGCCGTTGTCGAGCGGGAGTACGGCCTCTCCGAGGGTGTGCTCGGTGAGATCGCCATGCAGTGGGGGCGGCTCCAGCCGGTGCTCACCGGCCAGGTCAACCACGCCGAGTGGATGAACAGTGTGGCGGACGCCCTTACCGAATCGGTGGGCAGCCCGGAACGGGCCCGCGCCGCGGTGGAGCAGTGGCAGGGCTACCGGGGCGAGGTAGACCAGGAGGTGCTGGCGTTCGTCCGGGAGGTCCGTGCGGCGGGCGTCCGGGTCGGGCTGGGCACCAACGCCACCGACCTGCTCGACGCCGACCTGGCCGCGCTCGGCCTGGTCGGCGAGCTGGACGTGGTGGTCAACTCCTCGGTGATCGGCGTGCACAAGCCCGCCCCGGAATACTTCAAGGCCGCCTGCGTGGCCTTGGCCACCCCGCCGGCCCGGGTCCTCTGCGTCGACGACGAGGACTGGGCGGTGCGGGGTGCCAGGGCCGCAGGGTTGTCGGCGCACCGCTGGGGCGGCCACGCCGACCTGCGTTACCTGCGGGCGGCCCTGGACTACTGAGCGCTTGTCACTCGCCGGTGACGCCGTCGATGCGTTCCCGGATCAGGTCGGCGTGGCCGTTGTGGCGGGCGTACTCCTCGATCATGTGCACGTACACCCAGCGCAGGTTGAACGTGCGCTTCTTCGCGCCGACCTCGGTGAACGTCTCGTCGAGCGAGTGACCGGCGGCGGCCTCTCGGGCCAGCGCCACCTCGCGGTGGAAGATGGCGAAGTCGGTCTCGGCGTCGGCGGCGCTGACGTCGTGGTCGGCGTCCGGGTTCTCCGGGGTGAAGTACGGGTAGTCGACAGGCGCGCCGGCGAAGTTCTCCCGGAACCACCAGGCCTCCACCTCGGCCAGGTGCCGGACCAGGCCGAGCAGGGTCAGCCCGGACGGTTCCACGCTCGGCGTCCGCAACTGCTCCCCGGTCAGGCCGGCGCACTTGAGCAGGAGTGTCTGTCGGTGGTAGTCGAGCCAGCCGTCGAGCATGGTGCGCTCGTCGCCGACGTACGGTTCGGGGGTCCGGGTTATCTCCGGCGCGATCCAGGTCATGCCGCGCATCCTGCCCGGCGCCTCGGACATGGCGCGACGGGTTATCAGGGCACCACGACGACGGGCCAGCGGCCGGCGCGGACCAGCCGGGTGGCGACCGAGCCGACCAGCCGGTGTCCGGCCTGCTCGGAGGCGCCGACGACCACCATGTCGGCCCGGAACTCGTCGGCCGCCGCGCACAGCTCGCCGTACGCGTCGCCGCGCCGCACCAGCAGGGTCACCGGAATGCCCCACTGCTCGGCCCCACGCCGGCACTCGCGGCGCAGTTCGTCGGCCAACTCGTCGTGGGTGCGCTGGACCGCCCCGGCGTCCATGCCGGGCACCAGGGCGGTCAGCCCGCTCGGTGAGCTGACGAAGACCACCACCAGCGCGGCGCTCTGCCGACGGGCCAGGCCCGCGGCGTAGGAGCCGGCCCGCTCGGAGGTGCGGGTGCCGTCGACACCCGCCATGATCACCCGAGGGCCGTCCGTGCCGCGCTCGAAGGGCAGCGGTCGGGTCCGGGGACCGTACTCCTCGCGGTCCGGTGCTCCCACGCCCATGGTTCTACCTCACCTCTGCTCGCCGGTACGGATCACGGGTGCGCCAGCGCCGGCAGCGAGAGTCGATTCCCGCTCGACCTGGTCGGAAACCGGGTTGCCGTTGTGCTGGCGCAGCGGCACCTCCTTGATGAAGGCCACCGCGATCAGCGCGATCAGCGCGAACGGGGCGGCGGCCAGGAAGATGTCACCGGCGCCGTGGCCGTACGCGCTCTCCACCACCGCCCGCAGCGGGCCGGGCAGGGTGTGCACGTCGGGCAGGGCGCCGCCGCTGCCGGAGCTGGAAGCGGGGATACCGAGTTGGGCCAGCCCGTCGGCGGTGTAGTCCTTGACCTTGTGGGCGAGCACCGCTCCGAGGGCGGAGACGCCGATCGCGCCACCCAGGCTGCGGAAGAACGCCACCACCGAGCTGGCCGCGCCGAGTTCGTGCGGGCCGACGGTGTTCTGCACGGCGAGGACCAGGTTCTGCATGGTCATGCCCAGGCCGACGCCGATCAGCAGCATGTAGACGCTGAGCAGTGTGAAGCTGGTGTCGGCGCGGAGGGTGCCCATCAGCGCGAAGCCGATGGTGAGCAGCGCCGAGCCGATGACCAGGTACCGCTTCCAACGGCCGGTCTTGCTGATGACCCGCCCGATGACAGTGGACGCGACCAGAAGGCCGAGGATCATCGGCAGGGTCATCAGGCCGGACATGGTCGGGCTCTGACCGCGGCTGATCTGGAAGTACTGGCCCAGGAAGATCGACGCGCCGAACATGCCCACGCCGACGGCGATGCTCGCGACGACGGCGAGGGTGATGGTGCGGTTGCGGAACAGCCGCGGCGGGATCATCGGCTCGGCGGCCCGGGTCTCGACCCGGATCGCCAGCGCGCCGAGGACCAACGCGCCGACGACCATGGCGGCGGTCTGCCAGGAGGCCCAGGCGAACTGGTCGCCGGCGAGCGAGACCCAGATCAGCAGCACCGAGACGGCCGCGGTGATCAGGGTGGCTCCCCACCAGTCGATCTCGGCCTTCCGCTTGACCACCGGTAGGTGCAGGGTCTTCTGGAGCACGATCAGCGCGAGGATGGCGAACGGCACGCCGACGTAGAAGCACCAGCGCCAGCCGAGCCAGGAGGTGTCCACGATCACGCCGCCGATCAGCGGACCGCCGATGGTGCCGACGGCCATCACGGCGCCGAGGTAGCCGCTGTAGCGGCCTCGTTCGCGGGGCGCGATCATCGTGGCCATGATCACCTGGGCCAGCGCGGTGAGACCGCCGGCGCCGATGCCCTGGAGCACCCGGCAGGCGATCAGCTCACCGGTGCCCTGGGCGAGGCCGGCCAGCACCGAGCCCAGCACGTAGATCCCCAGGGCGAGCTGGACCAGGGTCTTCTTGCTGGTCAGGTCGGCCATCTTGCCCCAGATGGGGGTGGTCGCTGTGGTCGCGAGCAGGGCCGAGGTCACCACCCAGGTGTACGCGGACTGGCCGCCGTGCAGTTCGGTGATGATCCGCGGCAGCGCGTTCGAGATGACCGTGGAGGAGAGGATCGCGACGAACAGACCCAGCAGCAGGCCGGAGAGTGCTTCCAGGATCTGCCGGTGGGTCATGGTCACGGCGGTCGCCTGGGGAGGCGCTGTCGCCTGGCTCATCGTTTGTTGCCTCCGAGCGGAGTCGAGGTGGAACGGCGGGGCTGGTACGCACGGGCCGCCTGGGAGTTGCCTGAGGCAACCGTATGTCTTGGTTGCCTGAAGCAACAACTTGATCGAACGGCGCCCTATTCCCCGGCGCTGTGCGGCTACTGCCAGGGGCCGCCCGGAGTGGGCGGCTACTGCCAGGAGTCGTTGAACCGGCCGAGCAGCCGGGCGAACTCCTCGACGTCCCGCTCCGGCCAGCCGTCCAGAGCGCGCAGGAACTCGCCCAGCCGGGCCGCGCGGGCCACGTCGAACCGGCGCTGCCCCTCGTCGGTGAGGCCTATCTGCGCGGCCCGCCGGTCACTCGGATCAGGGTCGCGGTGCACCAGACCGAGGACCTCCAGCGCGTTGATCTGACGGCTCAGCGTCCCCTTGCCCACGCCCAGCCGCGCCGCCAGCTCGGTCAACCGGATCGACCCGCTACGCCGCAACCAGAGCAGCAACCCGTAGGTGTTCGGCTCCAGGTTCGGGTGCACCTCCCGGGCGATCTCCCAGGAGACCGCCCGGCCACGACGCAGCAGAGCGGTCAACTCGTGCTCAACCGCCCGGATCGGCTCCGGCAGGTGCTCGTCCACGGCGTAGAGACTACGGCGCGGCCGGCTCGCCGTCGCCGGAGAGCCGACGCCGCATCACCGGGCGTAGGTGCCCATCCTTGGTGGTGCCCTCGATGACCACGTCGGCCCCGCGTCCGTGATGGGTCAGTGTGGCGACGGCGTTGCCGAAGTACGGGCCGGCCAGCTTGCGCCAGCGCACCCCCGGTCGAGGTACGCCCGCCGAACGGGCCAGCGCCCGGGTGGCCCCAGCCGGACCGGGCGACCAACCCAGCCGCATCAGCGGACGGATGCCCGCCGGCACCTGGTTGTGGATCGGCGAACAGGTGAGCTGGTGCACCGGAGTGACAACCGCCGGGTCCGGGAACCGGGCCTGCGCGACGTACGAGTGGTGCACGTCACCGGAGAGCACGCTGATCGACGCCGGTGGGGCGTACGCCGGGCCGGCCCCGATCCGCGCGCCGGACTGCCGCGGCGTGCCGGTGCCGATGCGGGCGAACGTCTCGGCGAGCCCCTCGAAGGACCGGCGGAACGCCGCCCAGTGCTCCAGGTCCAGGGCGCGACGCAGCTTCTCCGCCCCGCGCGCCACCCACGGCCGGCGTGAGTCCGCCAGTTTCTCGTTCCATGCCTCGATGTGGTGGATGCCCTGCGGCAGCAGCCAGGGCAGCGAGGCGCCCACCACCAGGTGGTCGTAGACCCCGTGCGCCTGGTCGAGGAACCAGGCCCACTCGCCGGGCGGCAGCATCGCCCGGCTGTTGGACTCGAGCACCCGGCTGCACCGGTTGTCCAGCATGACCAGCCGGGTCCGGCCCAGGTCCAGTGCGTAGCTCCACTGGTACTGCACCGCGCGCCAACGCTCGGTGTCGTGCGCCAGGTCGGACTCCTGGTCGACCCGGTGGCCGAACTCGCGCAGCACGCTGGTGGCGTCCTCGGCGGCGGCGACCTTCGCGAAGACCGGATCGGCGACGATCTCGTCGGGGGAGAGATTGCCCAGGTGCTGGTAGACCCAGTAGGAGGCGAGCCCACTGCCGATCCGCTCCTGCCACCACGGCTGCTCGCGCACCTCGGCTCGCCACGCCGCCGAGGTGTTCCAGTCGTCGATGATCTCGTGGTCGTCGAAGATCATCACGCTGGGGACTGTGGAGAGCAGCCAGCGGATCTCCGGATCGCGCCAGGACTCCAGGTAGAGCTTGGTGTACTCGTCGAAGCTCACCACCTGGTCGGCCGGAGCGCCCTTCGGCCGCCGCCGCCGTCGACGCAGCAGCCGGCGCACTGTCGGCGAGGTGACGTCGGCGTAGACCTGGTCTCCGAGCAGCACCAGCAGGTCCGGCAGCGGGTTCGACTCCGGGTCGGCCATCAACCTCCGGGCGTACGCGTCCAACGCGTCCGGTGGCAGCTTGCGGGTGGTGGCGTGCTGGGTGGTCTCGCGACACGAGCCGAAGATCAGATTTACCGGCTGGTCCCGATCGTCGGCGGCCCGCGTGCGGATCACGCTCGGCGGGAACCCGCTGCTCGGCACCGGCCAGACGATCTCGTCGTCGACCAGCACCTCGTAGGTGGTCTCGCTGTCCGGGGCAAGGCCCTCCACCACCACGAGGGCGTAGTGGTGGTCGTACGCCGAGAAGGTGGGCGCGGTGCCGGTGGCGCCGCTGGCGGTGCGGACGGTGACCACGGCGGGCGCCGCCGTCTCCACCCAGATCGTCGCCCGGGTGTCCACCACTCGCCGCAGAAGTGGGCCGATGAGGAGGTGTGCGGCGGGCATGCGGCCGAGCCTACCGCCGGTCCCCGGCACCGGCCGGGGTGCGGTGGCTGAGACTCCGGGCACGGCTCGGGGTGCGGTGGCTGGGACGCCGCCGCCGGCATCTGACAGGATTCCGGCATGGCCGAATATCTCGTCCTCGCTCTGGTCCTGCTCGGTGTGCTGATCGCCGGCACGGTCGGGCTGGTCGTGCCGCGATTGCGGCGGCGGCCTGAGCCCCCGCTGCCACGCACCGAGGTCGACACCAGGGCTGAGGAGGATCTCGCCGGCCCGCCGGTCGAGGCACCGGAGTCCGATCTGTCCACCGGTGTCCTGGTCGAGCCGCCGCCGGTGCTCGAACCGCAGGTCGAGGTTCCCGAGCCGACCGCCGGGCGGCTGGTCCGGCTCCGCTCCCGGCTGTCCCGCTCACAGAACGTGTTCGGCAAGAGCCTGCTCGGCCTGCTCGCCCGTGATCACCTCGACGAGGACGTCTGGGAGGAGATCGAGGACAGCCTGATCACCGCCGACGTCGGCGTCGACGCCACCCGCGACATCGTCGACCGGCTCCGCGAGCGCACCCGGGTGCTCGGCACCCGCTCGGCCTCCGAGCTGCGGGCGCTGCTCGCCGCCGAGCTCGTCAACGCGCTCGACCCGAGCCTGGACCGCTCGTTGCGGACCGCACCCAAGGACGGCGTGCCGGCGGTGGTCCTGGTCGTCGGCGTCAACGGCGCCGGCAAGACCACCACCTGCGGCAAGATCGCCCGGGTGCTGGTGGCCGACGGTCGCAGCGTGCTGCTCGGCGCGGCGGACACCTTCCGGGCCGCCGCGGCCGACCAACTGGAGACCTGGGGCTCGCGCGTCGGAGCGGAGACCGTGCGGGGGCCCGAGGCCGCCGACCCGGCCAGCGTCGCGTTCGACGCCGTCAAGCGCGGCATCGACACCGGCGTGGACACCGTGCTCATCGACACCGCCGGCCGCCTGCAGAACAAGGTCGGCCTCATGGACGAGCTGGGCAAGGTCAAGCGCGTGGTGGAGAAGCAGGGCCCGATCGACGAGACACTGCTCATCCTGGACGCCACCACCGGGCAGAACGGCCTGGAGCAGGCCCGCGTCTTCACCGAGGTGGTGAACGTGACAGGGGTGGTGCTGACCAAGCTCGACGGCACCGCCAAGGGCGGCATCGTGATCGCCGTGCAGCGCAAGCTCGGCATCCCCGTGAAGCTGGTCGGCCTCGGCGAAGGCAAGGACGACCTGGCCCCGTTCGACCCGGCGCAGTTCGTCGACGCGTTGCTGGGGACCGAGGCCACCGGCCGGGACGCGTAGTCTCGGGTGACCACTGACGATCGCGCGTACGCGGGCTGGCGTGACCCTGGCCATCCTTCGCAGCGCCTCGGGAGACCGTACGTGACTTCGCAGGAGATCCCGCTGCACGGCGGCAACGTGAGCACCGTTGTCCGCGTGGGTGACACGGTCCGGCGCAACGCCGGACCGTGGACCCCGTCCGTGCACGCGCTGCTGCGCCACCTTGAGTACGTGGGGTTCACCGGAGCCCCCCGGGCGCTCGGGATGGACGAGCGCAACCGTGAGGTGCTGTCGTACCTGGAGGGGGAGTGCGGAGAATATCCGCTCGCCCCGCACTGGGTGACCGACGAGGCCCTGGTCACCGTCGCCACCATGCTGCGGATGTTCCACGACGCGCAGTACGGCTTCACTCCTCCGCAGGCGGCGGTCTGGCGCTCGTTCGGGCCCCCACCACCGGACACCGAGGTGATCTGCCACCACGACGCCGCGCCGCACAACGTGATCTGGCGTCCGGACGGCACTCTCGGGCTGATCGACTTCGACCTCGCCTCGCCCGGAGCGCGGATCTACGACGTGGCGTACGCGGCCTGGACCTGGGTGCCGATCTTCGCGGACCGCGACTCGATCACGCTGGGCTGGAAGCACCCGGACCGGCCGCGCCGCCTCCGGCTCTTCGCCGACGCGTACGGGCTGATCCCCCGGGACCGGCACCGGCTGATCCGGACCATCCGTAAACGGATCGTGGACCACGTCGAGGGGATCCGGCGGATGGCCGCCGCCGGCGAGCCGGCGTTCGTCCGGATCGTGCACAAGGGCCACCTGCGTCGGCCGATGCGCGATCTGCGACTGCTCGACTACGAGCGGCACACCCTGGAGAACGCCCTCCGCTGAGCGCCGACCGGTCGATGCTCGGCCGGGCCGGTCGAGCGCACCGGTCGATGCCGTTGACCGGTCAGCCATCGACGATCGCCGTCCGGTCGATCCACAATCGTCCATGCTGATGACCGTGCGGAGTTCGTGACACGTCCGAAACAACCCGTCACGAAACGGAAACCCGCACGGGACCCAAAGTGAAACAGCCGGCCGCGAAGCTTCCGCGCAACCGGCCTACGGGCGACGCTGCCCCGGAAAGCCGCGAAGGAGGACTTCACCTTTAGGAGGCCAGCGTGCCTGAAGCACCGACGATCGACGGCGCCAATACCACGTGGCTGCTGGTTTCGACCGCGCTCGTGCTGCTCATGACCCCCGGACTGGCGCTGTTCTACGGCGGCCTCAACCGGGCCAAGGGCGTACTCAACATGATGATGATGAGCTTCTCGGCTATCGGGCTCATCTCTATTCTGTGGTGGTTCTACGGATTCAGCGTCGCCTTCGGGACCGACGTGAACGGCTTCTGGGGCGACCCGGGCGCGTACCTCGGCACCAAGACCTTCCTCGCCGAAACCGACCTGTGGGGTGCCACGGCGGAGAACCCCAGCGGCATCGGCGTCCCGCTCTACGTGTTCATGGCCTTCCAGATGGTCTTCGCGGTGATCACCGTCGCGCTGATCAGCGGTGCCATCGCCGACCGGGCCAAGTTCGCCGGCTGGCTGCTGTTCGCCTTCGGCTGGGCCACCCTGGTCTACTTCCCGGTCGCCCACTGGGTGTGGGGCGGCGGCATCATCGGCGGTGACATCCACGCACTGGACTTCGCCGGTGGCACCGCTGTGCACATCAACGCCGGTGCGGCGGCCCTGGCCGTGGTCCTGGTCCTCGGTAAGCGGCTCGGTTGGCCGCGTGAGGGCATGAAGCCGCACAACATCCCGCTTGTCGCGCTCGGTGCTGGTCTGCTGTGGTTCGGCTGGTTCGGGTTCAACGCCGGCTCGGAGCTGACAGTCGACTCGGTCGCCGGACTCGCCTTCATCAACACCCAGCTCGCCACGGCGGCGGCGGTGCTCGGCTGGATCGCTGTCGAGTGGGTCAAGACCCGGAAGCCGACGATGGTCGGTGCCTCGTCCGGCGCCGTCGCCGGCCTGGTCGCCATCACCCCGGCCTGTGGCTTCATCGCACCGTGGGCGTCAGTGCTGCTCGGCATCGTCGCCGGCGCGGTGTGCGCGCTCGCCGTCAGCCTCAAGTACAAGCTCGGCTACGACGACTCGCTCGACGTGGTCGGCGTGCACTTCGTCGGTGGTTGGATCGGGTCGCTCTGGCTCGGCCTCTTCGCCACCAATTCGGTGAACGCCGCGATCACCGACGTGGTGGGCGCCTCCGACGGCCTCTTCTACGGTGGCGGCGCGACCCAGCTCGGGCGGCAGGCCCTCGCCGGCCTGATCGTCACCGCCTGGTCGTTCGGCATCGCCTGGGTGCTCGCCTTCGTCATCGAGAAGACGATCGGCTTCCGCGTCACTGGTGAGGCGGAGGTCGAGGGTATCGACATCGCCGAGCACGCCGAGAGCAGCTACGACCTGTCCCCGGCCGGCGGCGGCACGGGCAGCGCGTTCGCGATGGCCGGCATCGGCACCCCCGGTGGCGGCACGACGAGTGGTGCCAAGCCGGAGGCGGAGCCCGCCGAGCCGGTCAGCGAAAAGGTCGCCGGTTAACGTTCCTGGGATGGAGGGGTTGGACATGAAGCTGGTGACCGCAGTCATCAAGCCGTACCAACTGGACGCGGTGAAGGAGGCCCTGCACGCCCTCGGGGTGGCCGGGCTGACCGTCAGCGAGGTTCAGGGGTACGGGCGGCAGAAGGGGCACACCGAGGTCTACCGGGGTGCCGAGTACACGGTCGAGTTCCTGCCCAAGATCCGGGTCGAGGTGCTCACCGACGAGATCGACGTCGACAAGGTGGTGGACGCCATCGTCGGAGCGGCCCGCACGGGCAAGATCGGTGACGGCAAGGTCTGGGTCACCGGTGTCGAAGAGGTCGTCCGGGTACGTACCGGCGAACGCGGCCTCGACGCACTCTGACGCGGGCCACTACCGACATGACCTCGTTGATCAAGAAGAACGCGTCAGGACCCGCCGATGACGGCGACGCGAACCTCTTGATCAACGAGGTCGTCGGCGTTCCCGGGGGAATCGGGGAAGCAGCTCGGCGGGGACGGGCCGCGGCCTACGACTCGTTCCTGCGTGGGTTGCTGCCGGCGCGGGACGGGGTGGCACTGCTGGCCGTCGGAGGGCTGGGTCGGCGGCAGTGTGCTCCGTACAGCGACCTCGACCTGGTGCTGCTGCACGCAGGGGTGCCCGGCACCGACGAGTTGGCCGCCTCGGTCTGGTACCCGATCTGGGACGCGGGCCTGCGGCTCGACCATTCCGTACGCACCGTCGCCGAGGCGCTCTCGGTGGCCCAGGACGACGTCAAGGTCGCCCTCGGGCTGCTCGACGCCCGGTTGATCGTGGGGGACCAGGCGCTGGCCGACGCGCTGATCCGCACCGCCGCCGATCATTGGCGGCGCACCGCCGTCCGGCACCTGCCCGGCCTGCGTGAGGTCACCGAAGCTCGTTGGCAGGCCCACGGTGAACTGGCGTTCCTGCTGGAGGGCGACCTCAAGGAGGCCGCCGGTGGTCTGCGCGACGTGGGGCTGCTGCGGGCGATCTCCGCCGCCGGCATCACCGACGCGCTGCGTCCCGCCGTACGCGCCGCTCACCTGCGCCTGTTGGACACCCGCGACGCGCTGCACCAGCAGGTCGGCCGACGGGTCGACCGGCTGGTCGCCCAGGAGCGCGACGGAGTGGCCAACCTGCTCGGCCTGCGCCAACCCCAGTCCGGCGCGTCTGACGCCGCGCGGCGCCCGGGAGCCGTCGTGGAAGACGGCGACGCGCTGCTGCGTCGGGTTGCCGGTGACGCCCGCACGGTCAGCCACGCCCTGGACGACGCCTTCCGGGCCGCCGACCGGCTGCGCTCCGGCCGCTCCCGCGGCGGCACCGGCCGCCCGGCCCGCCGCCCGGTCGCCCGCGACGTGGTCGAACACGACGGCGAGTTGGTGCTCGCCCGCACGGCGATCGGGGCGCGCCCCGACCCGAGCCTCTCGCTGCGGGTGGCCGCCGCGTCGGCCACTACCCGAATCCCCATCGCGCGGGCCACCTGCGAGTGGCTGGCGGCGTACTGCCCGCCCCTGCCGGCCCCCTGGCCGGCCGAGGCCCGGGCCGCGCTGATCACCCTGCTGGGCGCCGGTCCCGGCCTGGTGCCGGCCTGGGAGACCTGCGACCGGTACGGGCTGGTCGACGGCTGGCTGCCCGAGTGGACCCGGCTGCGCAGCCTGCCCCAGCACAACCCGGTGCACCGCTTCACCCTCGACCGGCACCTCGTGCAGACCGCGCACGAGGCCAGCCGGCACGCCCGCGAGGTGGAGCGCCCCGACCTGCTGCTCCTCGGCGCTCTCCTGCACGACATCGGCAAGGGCCTCCCTGGTGACCACAGCACCGTCGGTGTGCCGGTTGCCCAGGCGGTGGCCACCAGGATCGGTCTGCCCACCGCGGAGGTCGAGCTGATCGGCAAGCTGGTCCGGCTGCACCTGCTGCTGCCCGACGTGGCCACCCGCCGGGACCTGAGCGACCCGGTCACCATCGCCTCGGTGGCCGAGGCGGTCGGCGATACCGGCACCCTCGACGTGCTGCACGCGTTGGTCCGCGCCGACGCGGCGGCGACCGGCCCGGCGGCCTGGTCCGACTGGAAGGGCCGACTCGTCGCCGAACTGGTCGCCCGGGTTCGCACCGCGCTGGACACCGGCGTACTCCCCGAGCCACCCGCCCCGGACCCGGAGTTGCTGGCCGGGCCACTGCCGGTCGTCCACCTGACCGGCGACCGGGTGTCGGTCGCGGCGGCGGACCGGCGAGGTCTGCTCGCCACGGTGGCCGGCTGCCTGGCGCTGCACCGGCTGGAGGTGATCTCCGCGGACGCCTCCGCCGTCGACGGCCGGGCCCTGGTCGAGTGCCGGGTGCAACCCCGCTACGGACTTCCGCCGGACCCGGTCCCCCTCCGCGCCGACCTGCGCCGGGCGGTCGCCGGCGACGTGTCGGTCACCCAACGGCTGCGCGGCCGTGCGCTCGCCAGCCGTGGCGCAGGCGCGGCGCCACGAGTGGTCTGGCACCGCGAGGCGGCCACCGACGCTGTACTGCTGGAACTGCGCGCCGCCGACGCCGCCGGGCTGCTCTACCGGGTCGCCTGCGCGCTCGACGAGGCCGGCGCCCTGGTTCGCGCGGCCCGCATCTCCACCCTCGGCGCCGACGTGGTCGACGCCTTCTATCTGGTGGGCGGTTGGCCGGACGACGCCACCCGGGCCCGCCTAGAGACCGCCGTCCTAGCCGCCGTCTAACCCCCCCGCCCCGCCCCGCCCTCACCCGCGCCCCCGCCCTCCCGCGTCGATCTTGCACTTAGTGTCCCCGCATACCGCGCAAAAGCCGCACGGTGGCAACACAAAGTGCAAGATCGCGGGGGTGAGGGTGGGGTGGGGTACGTCCGGGGGCGTAGGGGCGGTGCCGCTCGTGGACGCACGTCGAGCGGCACCCGCGCGGGCAGAATGACGGCCATGCGACGAGGCGGACGGTGGCGGTGGCCGGAGGTGGCGGCGGATGCCGCGCTCGCCCTGGTGCTGCTCGGGTTCGGATTGCTCGCCACGGGTCTGGCCGGGGACAACCAGCCGGGGTCGAGGCCGGTGGACGCCGCCAGCCGGCTGCTGATCGCCGTCGCCGCGCTCGCCCTGCTGAGTCGGCGGCGAGCCCCGGTCGCCACCCTCGCCGTGGTCACCGTGGCCATCTCGACGTACCTGCTGATCGGCTACCCGTACGGGCCGATTCTGGTCACGTTCCTGGTCGCGGTCTACACAGTGGCCGTGTGGCTGCCGGTGCGACAGGCGGCGCTCGCCACCGGTGGCGCGTTCGTCCTGTTGTTGGCGCACGTCTTCTTCGGGCGGGGGCCCGCGCCGGGTTGGACGGGAGTGCTGCCCGCGGCGGCCTGGGTGGTCGTGCCGTTCGCGGTGGGGGTGGTGGTGCGGGTGAGCCGTGAGGCGACCGCGCGTACCCGTGCCGAAGAGGCCCGCAGCCGAGTTGAGCAGGCGCGACGGCAGGCCGACGAGGAGCGGCTGCGCATCGCGCAGGAGGTGCACGACGTGGTGGGGCACGGGTTGGCCGCGATCAGCATGCAGGCGGAGATCGCCCTGCACCTGCTGCCGAAGCGGCCGGAGCAGGCGGAGGTGGCCCTGACCGCGATCAGCCGGACCAGCCGCGAGGCGTTGGACGAGCTGCGGGTCACCCTGGGCGCGGTGCGGCGGGGCGCCGAGCGCGAGCCGGTACCCGGCCTGGCCCGGCTCCCCGCGCTGCGCGACCGGCTCGCCGGGGCGGGGCTCGCCGTCGAGGTGCGCGTGGTCGGGGACCCCCGGGAGGTGCCGGCCGCTGTCGACCTGGCCGCGTACCGGGTGGTGCAGGAGGCGTTGACCAACGTGCTGCGGCACGCGGGAGTGGCGAGCGCGGAGGTGACAGTGGACTACCGCGTCGACGAGGTGACCGTCGAGGTCACCGACCGGGGGGTGGGTGCGGACCGCGCCGGGACGGCTCCGGCCGACGACGAGGGTGGCCACGGTCTGGCCGGGATGCGCGAGCGGGTCGCGGCGCTCGGCGGGAGGTTGAGCACCGGGCCGCGCGCCGGGGGCGGGTTCCGGGTGTACGCCGGGCTGCCGGTGGAGCCGACGACGTGATCCGGGTGCTGATCGCCGACGACCAGGACCTGGTCCGGCTCGGGCTGCGTGCGCTGGTGGAGAGCGAGGACGACCTGACGCTGGCCGGAGAGGCGTCCGACGGGCTGCGGGCTGTCGAGTTGGCGCGTCGGGAACGGCCGGACGTGGTGCTGATGGACATCCGGATGCCCGGCATCGACGGCATCGAGGCGACCCGCCGTATCGTCGCCGACCCCGATCTGACCGGCACGCGGGTGGTGGTGCTCACCACCTTCGAGCTGGACGAGTACGTCTTCGACGCGCTGCGGCACGGTGCGAGCGGGTTCCTCACCAAGGACACCAGACCGGCTGAGCTGCTGCGCGCGATCCGGCTCGTCGCCGAGGGGGAGGCGCTGCTGTCGCCGTCGGTCACCCGCCGGGTGGTGCGGGAGTTCGCCACCCGGCCGTCCCGGGTGCTTCGTCCGCACCCCCGCCTGGACGCGCTGACCGATCGTGAGCGTCAGGTCGTCGGCCTGGTCGGTGAGGGCCTGAACAACGAGGAGATCGCCGCACAGCTCGTGGTCAGCCCGGCGACCGCGCGGACCCACGTCAGCCGGGCGATGGGCAAGCTGGGAGCCCGGGATCGGGCCCAGCTCGTCGTGTTCGCGTACCAGTCGGGGTTGGTGTCGGGGTGAGGCCCGGGCCGGGCGACAGCGGCCCTACGGCCGGGCGGTTACCCTAGCGGTGGCCGGACTCCGCAGTGCCGGCCGCGTTGTGCCCGCCGGAACACTGACAAACGGGATGTTCGCGTGTTTGACACCTTGAGTGACCGCCTGTCCGGGATCTTCACCAAGCTCCGCGGCAAGGGGCGGCTCACCGACGCCGACATCGACGCCACCGCGCGCGAGATCCGCCTCGCGCTGCTGGAGGCGGACGTCGCGCTGCCGGTGGTCAAGGGCTTCATCGCGGCCGTCAAGGAGCGGGCCCGCAGTTCCGAGGTCTCCCAGGCGCTGAACCCGGCCCAGCAGATCATCAAGATCGTCAACGAAGAGCTGATCAAGGTGCTCGGCGGCGAGGGTCGACGGCTCCAGTTCGCCAAGCAGCCGCCGACGGTGATCATGTTGGCCGGCCTCCAGGGTTCCGGTAAGACGACGCTCGCCGGCAAGCTGGCCCGCTGGCTCAAGGGGCAGGGACACCAGCCGCTGCTCGTCGCCGCCGACCTCCAGCGCCCCAACGCCGTCGGGCAGCTCCAGGTCCTCGGTGGTCGGGCCGGTGTCGAGGTGTACGCCCCGGAGCCCGGCAACGGCACCGGTGACCCGGTGCAGGTGGCCCGCGCGTCGATCGAGCACGCGAAGCGCGCCGCCCGCGACATCGTCATCGTCGACACCGCCGGCCGGCTCGGCATCGACGCCGAGATGATGCAGCAGGCCGCCGACATCCGCGACGCCGTCTCGCCGGACGAGGTCATCTTCGTCATCGACGCGATGGTCGGTCAGGACGCCGTCCGCACCGCCGAGGCGTTCCGCGACGGCGTGGGCATCACCGGTGTGGTGCTCTCCAAGCTCGACGGCGACGCCCGCGGTGGTGCCGCGCTGTCGGTCCGCGAGGTCACCGGGCAGCCGATCCTGTTCGCCTCCACCGGTGAGAAGCTGGAGGACTTCGATGTCTTCCACCCCGACCGGATGGCCAGCCGGATCCTCGGCATGGGCGACGTCCTCACTCTGATCGAGCAGGCCGAGCAGGCCTTCGACTCCGATCAGAAGGAGAAGATGACCGCCAAGCTGATGGGCGGTGAGCAGTTCACCCTTGACGACTTCCTCGACCAGCTCATCGCGGTGCGGCGGATGGGCCCGATCGCCAACGTGCTGGCCATGATGCCCGGCATGGGGCAGATGAAGGACCAGCTCGCCGAGCTGGACGACAGCCACTTCGACCGGGTCACCGCGATCATCCGGTCGATGACCCCGGGCGAGCGGACCAACCCGAAGATCATCAACGGTTCCCGCCGGGCGCGCATCGCCAACGGCTCCGGCGTCACCGTGATGGACGTCAACCAGCTGCTCAACCGCTTCGCCGACGCGCAGAAGATGATGAAGCAGATGGGCGGCATGATGGGCCTGCCCGGCGGTGGCCGCCGCAAGGCGACCAAGTCGCCGAAGAACAAGCGCAAGGGCGCCAAGGGTGGCGGTCGTCCGCGTACCGGCGCGGGCGCCGGGATGCCCGCCGGCTTCCCGGGTGGCATGCCGCAGCTCCCGCCGGGGATGGACCCGAACGACCTCGCCGGCGGCCAGGGTCTTCCGCCCGGCTTCAAGCTCCCGAAGATCGACTTCAACAAGCTCGGCAAGGGCGGCGACAAGGGCCCGCGCTGACGCGTGTCGGTGACGGCGGGCGACGTCATCCTTGCCAACCGTGAGTACGAACAGGTCGCCCACACCGGCGACCTGTTCGTCACCGAGCAGCCCTGGAAGGTCTCCGTGGACCTGCCGGAAGAACCACCTGCTCGCCCCCGAGGCGGAGTGATCGGGTAGGACTGTGCGCATGGTTCTTCATGTGCGCGGCGTGCTGCTCCCCGACGACGAGGTACGGGATCTCTGGCTGGTCGGCGACCGGGTGACCTTCACCCCGGTGCCCGGCGCGGAGACCGTCGTCGACCGTGGTTTTGTGCTGCCAGGGCTGGTCGACGCGCACTGCCACATCGGCATCGCCAGAGGTGGCGCCCCGATCACCTCGCTCGACCAGGCCCGCGCACTGGCCCACGTCGACCGGGACGCCGGGGTGCTGGCGATCCGGGACGCCGGCTCGCCGTACCCGTACCCCGAACTCGACGACGAGCCGGACCTGCCGCGACTGGCCCGCGCGGGCCAGCACGTCGCCCCGCCGAAGCGCTACCTGCGCGACATCGGCGTGGAGGTCGACGCGACCGAGGTGGCCGCCACTGTGGCCGCGCAGGCGCGGGCCGGCAACGGCTGGGTCAAGTTGGTCGGCGACTGGATCGACAGGGGCGTCGGTGACCTGGCGCCGGCCTGGGACGCGGACACCCTCACCGCCGCCGTGCGGGCGGCGCACGACGCCGGGGTACGCGCCGCGGTGCACACCTTCTCCGAGTCGGCCGTCGAGATCATGGTGCGGGCCGGGGTCGACTCGGTGGAACACGGCACCGGGCTCAGCCTCGACCTGGTCGACGAGATGGCCCGCCAGGGCACCGCACTGGTCCCCACGATGATCAACATCGCCACCTTCGGGGGCATCGCCGAGCAGGCGCGGAGCAAGTTCCCCGGGTACGCCGACCACATGCTCGCGCTGCGCGACGGCTTCCCCGAAGTGGTGCGCGCCGCGTACGAGGCTGGGGTGCCCATCTACGTGGGCACCGACGCCGGCGGCGGCATCGACCACGGGCTCGCCGCCGAGGAGATGCTTCTGCTGCACGAACAGGCCGGCATGGCACCCATCGACGTACTCGCCGCCGCCTCCTGGGGCGCCCGAGCGTGGCTCGGCTTCGCCGGCCTGGTCGAAGGCGGCCTCGCCGACCTGACCGTCTACCCCGAAGACCCCCGTAGTGACCTGCGCGTCGTCCGTGCCCCGTCCCGCACGATCCTGCGCGGACGCGTCATCCGCTGACCTCCGCAGGCCGCGCCGCCCCGCGCGCCGCGCCTCGCCCTGCGTCGCGCCCCTCGCCTCGCCTCGCCCCGCGCCTCGCCTCGCCCCGCGCCTCGCCTCGCCCCGCGCCCCGCCCCGCGCCCCGCCCCGCGTCGCGCCCCGCCCCGCGCCTCGCCCCTTGCCGCGTGCCGCCCTGCGTCCCGCCCGGCACGCCAAGATCGCGCTCGAACCAGGATGTAGTGGCCTCGATGTTTGGGGATGCCACTACATCCAGGATCGAGCGCGATCTTGGCGTGCGGCGAGATCAATGAGGAGGATCCCCGCAACATCCCGGATGTTGCTCCGATCTTGGTGCGGGGTGCGGGGTGCGGGGTGCGGGGTGCGGGGTGCGGGGTGCGGGGTGCGGGGTGCGGGGTGCGGGGTGCAGGGGCGCGGCGGCGCACGGCGGGGGTGCGGCGAACGCGCGGCGGGGGTGCGGCGGCGCACGGCGGGCGTGCGGCGAGCGCGCGGCGGGGGTGCGGGGGCACGGCGGGCGCACGACGGGGGCGCGGGCGGGTGTGCGGCTTCGGCCACTGGGCGGGCGGTGCGGGGTCAGGGGGCCGGGCGGGCGGCGGCGCTGAAGAGGTGTACGGCAAGGTCGGCGAGGGCCGTGGCGGTCTGCTCGATCGGCTCACGGGGGAGCACGATGTGGCTGACCACCAGGCGGACGATGGTGTCGGCGGCGAAGGCCAGCGCGTCGTGGTCCGCTCCGGGCAGGTGGTCGCCGGCCCAGTTGATCAGTGCGCCGGCCGCTTCGGTGAGCACCACCTCGGCCCGGGTGGTGAGGTACGGCAGCAACTCGTCCGAGCCGCCCCGGGCGCTGGTGAGGATCGCCTTGATCAGCGGGTTTTTCGCCGCCGTGGTGAGGGTGTGCGCGATAGCCGCGTACGCGCCGGCCCGTACGTCGGTGCCGTGGGCGAGCAGAGCGGCCCGGACGGCGCCGACGAACCTGTCCACCTCGGCGCGGGCGAGCGCCTCGGCCAGCCCGGCCTTGCTGCCGAACTCGTTGTAGACGGTCTGTCGGCTCACCCCGGCGGTGTTCGCGACGGCACCCATCCGGACGCCGTCCCATCCGGTCGCGACGGTCAGCGCGCGGGCGGCGTCGACGATGCCGGTCCGTAGCGGGGTGGGGTCCCTCTGCTCAATCATGGTGGTCGAAGTGTAGGCCGGCGTGTCGGCCGGACCGGCCGGTGATCGGGCGGGGTGCGCTGCCGGTGTCGGGCCCTCCGGCGCACCCGGCTCGCGGTCAGGTGTGCCAGATCGGGGGCCTCAGGTCGGTGCGCTCGTCGGAACGGCGCCGCCGAGCGCCGACGTTCGGGGGTGGGAGCCGCTCCGGCGTGCGGATCGCGGTAGGTAGTGACGGCAGAGGCCAACGATGCCGCGCCCGAGCGCACCGCCCTGACGAGCGGCGCATAGGATGTGCGGTCATGGCACGCGTGCTCACTCCCCGTGCGGAGGATTTTCCCCGCTGGTACCAGGACCTGATCGCCAAGGCGAAGCTGGCCGACAACGGCCCGGTTCGCGGCACCATGGTCATCCGACCGGCCGGCTACGCCATCTGGGAGCGTATGCAGGCTGAGATGGACGCTCGGATCAAGGCGGCGGGTGCGGAGAACGCGTACTTCCCGCTGTTCATCCCGGAGAGCTACCTCAAGCGCGAGGCGCAGCACGTCGAGGGCTTCTCGCCGGAGCTGGCGGTCGTCACCCACGGTGGTGGCAAGCCGCTGGCCGAGCCGGTGGTGGTGCGTCCGACCAGCGAGACGGTCATCGGCGAGTTCATGGCCAAGTGGATCGACTCGTACCGGGACCTGCCGCTGCTGCTCAACCAGTGGGCGAACGTGGTCCGGTGGGAGCTTCGTCCGCGGATCTTCCTGCGTACCAGCGAGTTCCTCTGGCAGGAGGGGCACACCGCGCACGCCACCCGTGAGGACGCCCGGGCGTACGCGCGGCGGATCCTGCACGAGGCGTACGAGGACCTGATGGTCAACGTGATCGGCATTCCGGTGGTGGTCGGCCTGAAGACGACGCGTGAGCGCTTCGCCGGGGCGACGGCCACGTACACCTGCGAAGGCATGATGGGCGACGGCAAGGCGTTGCAGCTGGGCACCAGCCACGAGCTGGGCCAGAACTTCGCCAAGGCGTTCGACATCAGCTACTCCTCCAAGGAGGGCGGTCGGGAGCACGCCTGGACCACCTCCTGGGGCACGTCCACCCGCATGCTCGGCGGCCTGATCATGGCGCACGGCGACGACAACGGTCTGCGCGTGCCGCCGAGGCTCGCGCCGATCCAGGCGTACGTCATGATCGTCAAGGACGGCGACGGCGTCGGCGAGGCGGCGGCCAAGCTGCGCGACGGCCTGCGCGACGCCGGTGTCCGGGTCGCGCTCGACGACCGGACCGATACCCCGTTCGGCCGCCGGGCCGTCGACGCCGAGCTGCGCGGCTATCCGGTACGCGTCGAGGTCGGCCCCCGTGACCTGGCCGTGGGCAACGCGACTGTGGTGCGTCGGACCGACGGTTCGAAGACCCCGACCCCGGTGGCGGACGTGGTCACCGCGGTGCTGGCCGCCCTGGAGACCGACCAGCAGGTGCTGCACGACCAGGCGCTGGCCAACCGCGAGTCGCGCACCGTGGAGGTGGCCACCCTGGCCGAGGCGATCGAGGCCGCCGCGACCGGCTGGGCGCGGGTGCCGTGGTCGGCGGTCGGCGTGGCGGGTGAGGCGGAGGCGAACGGTCAGGGCGTCACGGTGCGCTGCCTGCTGCGCGCCGACGGTTCGGTACCGGACTCGGAGGACGAGCCGGATCTGGTCGCCATCCTCGCCCGCGCCTACTGAGGTGTGGCCGGGTAACCCCGTCGACCGGTTCGAGCCGGGTCGGCTGATCATGCATCGGAATGTGCGGCACGGCCGGATCGGGTGGGTCCGGCCGGCCCGCGTGGTCAGCGACGACGATCGAGGTTTGCTGGTCTGGATCGCCCGGGACTCGCCGGTGGCCCACGAGGTGACCGAGGCCGGGCTGGGGATGCGGGCGATGCCGTTCGTCGAGTGGATCGCGTCGACGTACCGGTTGGCGGAGGGGCGCTGGAACGGCCCGCCGCTGTTGAAGTTCCTGCCCACCGGGGCGGCGCACTCCGTCTGGTGGTTCTCCGACGCCCAGGGTCGGTTCGCCCACTGGTACGTCAACCTGGAGGACCCCGGTGTCCGCTGGGACGACGGCCTGGTGGCCGGTGTCGACGTGGTGGACCAGGACCTGGACGTGGTGGTGTGGCCGGACCGCAGCTGGGAGTGGAAGGACGAGGGCGAGTTCGTCGAGCGGCTCGCCTTCGGCGCCGACTACTGGGTGACCGACGAGAAGGCGGTCCGCGCCGAGGGGGAGCGGGTGATCGCGCTCGCCGAGGCCGGCGAGTTCCCGTTCGATGGCACCTGGTGTGACTTCACACCCCCGCCAGAATGGGTCATACCGGACAAAATGCCACCGGGGTGGGACCGTCCGCCGGTGCGCTGA
Organism: Micromonospora sp. NPDC048947; assembly: GCF_040649495.1. Taxonomy (NCBI): domain Bacteria; kingdom Bacillati; phylum Actinomycetota; class Actinomycetes; order Micromonosporales; family Micromonosporaceae; genus Micromonospora; species Micromonospora sp. NPDC048947. The sequence goes on along the minus strand of NZ_JBEZFO010000007.1, from coordinate 255,227 downwards.
GCGGTATCCCAGGTCACCGACAACGCCGTGTACGGGTCCGATGCGGGAGATCGGCATCGGATCTGGCAGAATAGGTCGCTGGTATCCGGCGCGCGTCCGGCGCCCTCTAACCCGGGCACGTCGCCAGTCCACCGAGTAGTCTCCGGCCCAACCCCACTGTGCCGGTCGGCGCTCACCCATGCACACCGCCCGTTTGGGCCGGTGAGATCGCAACAGGAGCGAAACAACTGTGGCCGTAAAGATCCGGCTCCTGCGGATGGGCAAGATCCGCAACCCGCAGTACCGCATCGTCATCGCCGACTCGCGCACCAAGCGCGACGGCCGGGCGATCGAGTTCGTCGGGGTTTACCAGCCCAAGGAAGACCCCTCGATCATCGAGGTCAAGTCGGAGCGGGTCCAGTACTGGCTGTCCGTCGGCGCTCAGCCGAGCGAGGCGGTGCAGCGGCTGCTGGAGCTGACCGGTGACTGGCAGAAGTACAAGGGCCTGCCGGCCCCGCCGCCGCTCCTGGTCGCCCCCGAGCGGGCCGACCGCAAGGCGGCGTACGAGGCTGAGGCGAAGGCCGCCGCCGGGCTCGCCCCGGAGACCCCGGCCAAGCCGGCCAAGAAGGCCGCCAAGGCCGCCGAGGCTCCGAAGACCGAGGCGCCGGCCGCCGAGGCTCCGAAGACCGAGGCGCCGGCCGCTGCCGACGCCGGTGAGCAGGCCTGACATGCCACTGCGTCCGGCGTTGGAGCACCTGGTCAAGGGCATCGTCGACCACCCGGACGACGTCCGGGTGCGGCTGGTCGATTCCCGTCGGGGCAAGCGGCTCGAAGTCCGCGTGCACCCCGAGGACCTCGGCACTGTGATCGGGCGGTCCGGCCGGACCGCCAAGGCGCTGCGCCAGGTGATCGGCTCCATCGGCGGGCGCGGGGTTCGCGTCGACATCGTCGACTCGTACTGATGCAGCTCGTCGTCGGCAGGATCGGCAAGCCGCACGGTGTCCGTGGTGAGGTCACCGTCGAAGTGCGGACCGACGAGCCCGAGGCACGGTTCGCCCCCGGTGCAGTGCTGCGCACTGAGCCGGGGGCGACACCCCCGCCAGCCAGCGATGAGCCCGGGGTGCCGTTCCGGGTTCCCGCGGAGCTGACCATCGAGGAATCCCGCTTCCACCAGGGTCGGGTGCTGATCGCGTTCGAGGGCATCCCGGACCGCAACACCGCTGAGGCGTTGCGCGGGACCCTGCTCGTGGTGGACAGCGCCGACGTGACCCCACCGGACGACCCGGAGGAGTTCCACGACCATCAGCTGGTCGGACTGGCCGTGGTGACCCCGGCCGGCGAACGCCTGGGCGAGGTCGCCCGCATCGACCACGCGCCCTCGTCCGACCTGCTGGTGCTGCGGCGCCCCGAGGGGCGTACCGCGTTGATCCCGTTCGTCCGGGCGATCGTTCCGGAGGTCGACCTGGCCGGTGGACGTGTGATCGTCGACCCGCCAGCCGGACTGCTCGACCTTTAGGACCAGCCCGCATGCGCGTCGACGTCGTGTCGATCTTTCCGGAGTACTTCGCCCCGCTCGACCTGTCGCTGATCGGACGGGCGCGGGCCAACGGCGTACTCCAGCTCGCCGTGCACGACCTGCGGACCTGGACCCACGACGTGCACCGCACTGTCGACGACACCCCCTACGGTGGCGGGCCGGGAATGGTGATGCGCCCCGAGCCGTGGGGTGAGGCACTGGACGCCCTCGCGCCGGTCGACGCCCCGCCGCCAAGGCTGCTGGTGCCGTCGCCGGCCGGTGCCCCCTTCACCCAGGCCATGGCGTACGAGTTGGCGGCCGAGTCGCATCTGCTCTTCGCCTGCGGCCGCTACGAGGGGATCGACCAGCGGGTCCTGGCGCACGCCGCCACCCGGATGCCGGTCACCGAGGTGTCGCTCGGTGACTACGTGCTCTTCGGCGGCGAGGTCGCGGTCCTGGTGATGCTGGAGGCGGTCACCCGGCTGCTGCCCGGGGTGCTGGGCAACGCGGGCTCGCTGGACGAGGAGTCGCACGCGCACGGGCTGCTGGAGGCGCCGATCTACACCAAGCCGCCGAGTTGGCGTGGGCACGACGTGCCGGAGGTGCTCCGCTCCGGTGACCACGGCAAGATCGCCCGCTGGCGGCGCGAGGAGGGCCTGCTGCGAACTGCCGCCCGCCGGCCGGACCTGCTGGCCGCGCTGCCTGCCGATCGGCTCGACAAACGGGACATCGCGGCCCTGGACCAGGCCGGATTTCAACCTCCACCGGGAGATGTGGCAAAGTAGGGGGGTTGCCGCATCCGTCCGCGCCCGCGGTCGGCTGCGAGGATCCCCGACCGGGGTCGGTCCGCCGATCACCACCCGGGAATCAGAATCACCCACCCGCGCACCGAGTGACGGTGCGCCGTGAGCCTTACGAGGACGCAGCGATGAACATCCTGGACGCCCTTGACGCCCAGTCGAAGCGGACCGACCTTCCCGACTTCCGGGCCGGTGACACCGTCAAGGTGCACGCCCGCGTCGTCGAGGGCAACCGGTCCCGTGTCCAGATCTTCCAGGGCGTCGTGATCCGCCGCCAGGGTGACGGTCTGCGCGAGACCTTCTCGGTCCGCAAGGTCAGCTTCGGTGTCGGCGTCGAGCGGACCTACCCGCTCAACGGCCCGGGCATCGACCGGATCGAGGTCGTGACCCGCGGTGACGTGCGTCGCGCCAAGCTCTACTACCTGCGCGAGCTGCGCGGCAAGAAGGCCAAGATCAAGGAGAAGCGGGAGAAGCAGCCCAGCTGACTTCCCGCTCGCCACGCCGCCCGAGCTGCGCGTATGCCGTAACGACCAGAGCGCACTACCCTGGTCGGTACGGGCGCAGCGAGGCGGCGGGCCCGCCCAGGTGGCGGGCAGTTGTCCACTACCGCCCGTGGAGCCTCGACGAGGCTCCCGGGCGGTGGTGTTTTCTGCGGACCGGGGAGTGGCGTGGTGCAGACGCTTGACGAGGACGGCACCGTCGATCCGTGGCGCCGACGGGCTCGCCGCACCCGCCGGCAGATGCCTCTCTGGCAGGAGCTGCCGCTGCTGCTGGTGGTCGCTTTCTGCCTCGCGGTGCTGATCCGCACCTTCCTGCTCCAGGCGTTCTTCATTCCGTCCGGCTCGATGGAGGACACCCTCCTCGTCGGTGACCGGGTGCTGGTCAACAAGGTCGTCTACGACGTTCGTGACCCGCTGCGCGGCGAGGTGGTGGTCTTCCGGGGCACCGACCGCTGGGCGCCACAGGTCGACGAGCAGCCGAAGCCCGGTGTCGGCGGCCGGCTCGCCCGCACCGTCGGCGACCTGGTCGGGGTGAGCCGCCCCGGTGAGAAGGACTTCATCAAGCGGGTGATCGGTCTCCCCGGTGACCGGGTCAGGTGCTGCGACAGCCAGGGCCGGGTGACAGTCAACGGCATCCCGCTCAACGAGTCGTACGTCCTGCGGGACTCACCCCTGGACCTGCCACCCAACCCGGCGGAGTGTCGCTCCCGGCGCTTCGACGAGATCGTCGTGCCACCCGGTCAGATCTTCGTGATGGGTGACCACCGTGAGGTCTCCCAGGATGCGCGTTGCCAGGGGCCGGTGCCGATCGACAACGTGGTCGGCCGGGCCTTCATGGTGGTCTGGCCGTCGTCGCGGTGGAGCGCGCTGTCGGTGCCGTCCACGTTCGAGGATGTCTCCGGGCCGGCCACGGCGTCCCCCGGTGCGACTCCGGCGCGACCGACTCCGCAGGGCGGTGCGCTGCTGATGCTTCCGTTGGCAGTCGCACTACGCGGTTCCCGCGCGTTCCGGACGGTGCCGTCCAGCCGGGCAACGTAGGCTCCTTGGCGTGATTGACGAGCAGACCGACAAGCCGCGCAGTTCCTTCTGGAAGGAACTGCCGATCCTGCTGGGTGTGGCGATCCTGGTCGCGGTGCTGGTCCGCGCCTTCGTGCTGCAGACCTTCTTCATCCCCTCCCCGTCCATGGAAAACACTCTCAAGATCGATGACCGGGTGCTGGTCAACAAGCTGGTCTACGACTTCCGGTCACCGCACCGCGGCGAGGTGATCGTGTTCAAGGCACCGACCGCGTGGAGCGGTAACCCCGACGGTGAGGACTTCATCAAGCGGGTGATCGGCATCCCCGGCGACCACGTGGTCTGCTGCGACCCCGAGGAACGGCTGATGATCAACGGCAAGTCGCTGGACGAGCCGTACATCTTCTCCATGGACGGGATTCGCGACAAGCCCGCCGACCAGGAGTTCGACATCACCGTGCCGAAGGGCCGGCTGTGGGTGATGGGCGACCACCGCTCCGCCTCCGGCGACTCACTGGAGCACTGGCAGCAGTCCCAGCAGAACATCACCGAGGCCACCATCCCCGAGGACGACGTGGTCGGGCGGGCGTTCACCGTCTTCTGGCCGTTCAACCGGGCCACCTGGCTGACGGTGCCTGACGGCTTCGACGGCATTCCCAAGCCGTAGGCCGACGGGGCGTGGGCGATCGGCAGTCGGTCTGGCAGGCTGGTGCGGTGACCGTCTACACCCCTCGACGCGCGGCCCGCGTGCTGCTCGTCGACGCGGCCGGCCGGGTCCTGCTGTTCAAGGGCTTCGACCCGGCCCGACCCGGGCACCGCTACTGGTTCACCCCAGGCGGTGGGCTCGATCCGGGGGAGGCGCCGGCAGCGGGCGCCGCCCGTGAGTTGGCCGAGGAGACCGGTCTGCGACTCGACCCGGCCCAGTTGGGCGAGCCGGTCTGGTCCGACGCGACCGACTTCTCCTTCGACGGCATCTGGTACCGCCAGGAGCAGGATTTCTTCAGCTTCCGGGTGGACTCCTGGCAGGTGGACACCACGGGCTTCAACGACATCGAGCGACGCAGCATCGCCGACCACCGCTGGTGGGATCCAGGCGAGCTGGCGGCCAGCGGTGACCGGTTCTACCCGCCCGAACTGCCCGCCCTGCTGGCCCGGCTGGGGCTGTCGACCACCGCCGGCCACGGCGAGGCGTCGTGCTGACCCCGCCGCGCACCGTGGTGCGTCGCGAGGCCGGCCTGTACGCCCTGGAGCGGGCGTTGCAGCGGCGTGGCTTCCGGCACGTCGCCGGGGCCGACGAGGCGGGCCGCGGGGCGTGTGCCGGTCCGCTGGTCGCCGCCGCGGCGGTGCTGCCCGAGGGGCGGCGCGGCGAGATCGAAGGGCTGGCCGACTCGAAGCTGCTCACCCCGGCCAGCCGGGAACGCGTGTACGCGGAGGTCGTGGACACCGCACTCGCGTACGCCGTGGTGGTCATCCCGGCCGAGGAGGTCGACGCCCGGGGTCTGCACGTGTGCAACCTGGCCGCGATGCGCCGGGCGCTCGCCTCGCTCACCACCCGCCCGGAGTACGTGCTGACCGACGGGTTCGGCGTGGACGGCCTGGGTGTGCCCGGGTTGGCGGTGTGGAAGGGCGACCGGGTGGCCGCGTGTGTGGCGGCGGCCAGTGTGCTGGCCAAGGTCACCCGGGACCGCCTCATGGTGGAGTTGGACGGGGTGTTCCCGGCGTACGGCTTCGCCGAGCACAAGGGCTACATCACCCCGGAGCACTCGGCGGCGCTGCGGGAGCACGGGCCGTGCCGTGAGCACCGGTTCTCGTACGTCAATGTCGCCGCGGTCTCCGGCCGCGACGGCCGGCCGCCGCGCGCCCGACGGCCCGGCGGCCACGGCCCGGATGAGCCGATGGAGCGCTCGTGGGCGTCAGGGGGTACCGTCGGCGTGGCGTTGGGCGAGCAGCCTCGGCCTCCGACGCCGGTGGGGGAAGATGTGGCCATGGAAGGCGGAGTGCGATGAGCGCGGAAGATCTCGAGAAGTACGAGACCGAGATGGAGCTGCAGCTCTACCGGGAGTACCGCGACATTGTCCGCCAATTCTCCTACGTGGTGGAGACGGAGCGTCGGTTCTACCTGGCCAACCAGGTCGACCTTCACGTGCGTAACTCCGACGGCGAGGTCTACTTCGAGGTCGAGATGCACGACGCCTGGGTGTGGGACATGTACCGTCCTGCCCGCTTCGTGAAGAACGTCCGGGTGATGACGTTCAAGGACGTCAACGTCGAGGAGCTGGAGAAGCCCGACATCTCACTGCCCGCCGACTCCGGCTTCGGCGGCTGAGCGCACCCGAGCCGCCGGGCCGTGCCACGGGCCCCCCACCCGTGGCGTGACACCCGCCGCCGATCACTCGGCCGGCACCACCACCTCGACCCGCTGCACCATGTTGTTGGCGAAGCCGCCACGGTTCCACTGTTGCTCGACCGGCTGGGTCCGCCCGGACGCGTCGGTCGCCCGCGCGCCGAGCACGTACCGGCCGGGGGTGGCGACCCACTCGTGCCGCCAGCGCCGCCAGGCGAAGTCCCCCGCGTCCGCCGGGTCCAGCACGGCCGGCGCCCAGCTCTGCCCACCGTCGGTGGTCACCTCCACGGCGACCACCGGGGCGTGCCCCGACCACGCCCGACCATCCAGCGTGCACGGGCCCTGTCGCAGCACCCGACGGCGGGACATGAAGTCGGGGAACCCGGGTGGACGGACCAGCGCCCGTGGCTCGATCCGGGTGACCGGCACGCCCGGGTCGTCCGCGTCCCGGCGTAACCGGTAGGCCACCGCGTTCTGGTACCCCTCGAACGGCTCGGTCCGCAGCTCGATCGAGTGGACCCACTTCACGTGCGCCATGCCGTACCAGCCCGGCACGATCAGCCGCAGCGGCGCCCCGTGCTGCGGCAGCAGGGGAGCGCCGTTCATCTCGTACGCCAGCAGCACCTCCTCGCGCAGCGCGTCGGCGACCGGAAGCGCCCGCTGGTAGTCCTGCTCGATCCCGCGCTCCACACCGTGATCGGCGCCGGTGAAGACCACGTCCACCGCGTCCGGGCCGACGCCCGCCTCCCGCAGCAGCGGAGCGAGGGGGGTCCCGGTCCACTCCGCGTTGCCGACCGCCTCGACCAGCCAGGGCTGGCTGACCGGCCGGGGGTGCAGCAGGGCCCGGCCGTTGCCGGCGCACTCCAGCGTCACCTGCCGGGTGACGCGAGGCCGTTCGCGCAGGTCGGCGAGGGTGACCGTCAACGGACTGTCCACCGCACCTCCGACGGTCAACGTGTGCGTCGCCGGGTCGAGCTCCGGGATGTCGTAGTGGATCAGCAGGTAGTGCAGCCCGGCCGGGGTGACGTCGTAGCGCAGCGCCTCCAACGGGATGCCGTGGTTGCGGGCCGCGAGCTGCAACTCCTCGGCGCTGATCCTCTCGTCCGGCTCCGCGAGCCGGGACGGGCCGCTCACCTCGGTCACAGTGGGCCCGGTGGGGGACGACGTCCGGTCATCGAGAGTGGTCATGCGGCCTCCCCGGCACAGACGGCGGCACCCGCCGTACGCGGCCCAGCCTAGGCCCTGCGTGGCGACCCGAGAACGACACCGGAGCTACGGCCGCGCGGGGGTGGTGAGTCGGTACCGGTTCGGCCGAGTGATCATTGAGGGTTGTGATGATTGCGGATGAGGAATTCTGGCGGCTCGTCGCGGTGCTGGGCGGCCGGCCCGAGGCGCACGACGACGGGCCGTACGAGCGGTTGACCGCCGTGCTGGCGGAAGAGCCGGTGGAGCGGATCATCGGCTTCGCGGAGACGCTCGCGTTCACGCTCTACCAACTGGACCGTCGGATGCTCGCTCAGACCGTCCTGCCCGGCGGCGACCGTCTGTCCGATGACAGTTTCCTGTACGCCCGTTGCGCGGTGGTGGTGGCCGGACCAGCGGCGTTCGATGCCGTACTGGTCGATCCGGCGGCGTTCGCGCGCTTCACCACCGACGAGGCCGCCCACGCGGAATCGCTTCTTGACGTCCCGTCCAACGCCTACCAGAAAGCGACCGGGCAGGAGTGGGAGCACGTCGAGGAGTACGACTACGAGACCGGGTCCAACGAACAGTGGTGGTGACCTGGTCTGTCAGGTGTCGGCTCAGCGTCCGGGCATAGCAGATCATCGAGGGCGTCGGGTGGTCGTCCACAGCGCCTCCGGTTGTCCACAGCCTCGTCGGCCGGGCTGGCTGACGACCCAGCGTCGGCCTGAGGCTGCCGTCATGCGACAGCCATCCGCCCGTTCGATCCGCCGCACCGTGCTGCTCTGCGCCGCGCTCCCGCTGGCGCTGACCGTCCAGCTCTGCGGGCTGGCGGTGCTGGTAGCGGCGGTGCCCGGTCAACCACCGACCCCGACCGTGCCGGTAGCGGCCCTGGGGGAGCCGACCGTCGCCCCGCCGCCCGCCGGGCGGTTTCGCTGGCCGCTCGACGGGCCGCCCCGTCCGGTGCGCCGGTTCGACCCGCCGCCGCGACAGTGGCTGCCTGGCCATCGAGGCGTCGACCTGGCCGCTCCCGCTGGAGCGGTGGTGCGGAGTGCCGGGCCGGGCACCGTGCTCTTCGCCGGTCTGGTGGCCGGTCGACCGGTGGTCACCGTGGCGCACGCCGACGGGCTGCGGACCACCCACGAGCCGGTCCAACCCGGCGTACGCCCCGGCCAGCCGGTCACCGCCGGCGCGCCGCTGGGCGAGCTGCTGCCCGGGCATCCGGGGTGCCCGGCCGAGGCGTGCCTGCACTGGGGCCTGCGCCGGGGCGAGGAATACCTCGACCCGCTGGCCCTGCTCGGCCTCGGCCAGGTTCGGCTGCTCCCGGTCGGTCCGGTCGCGGTGTCCGCTCCCGGCCGTCCGGTCAGCGCTGGGCGAGCAGTGCCGGCAGCCGTGCGGCCAGCCGTTCGTACTCGTCGGTGGCGTTGTAGACCTGGCTGGTGAGCCGCAGCCACCCCCGGCCGTTCCAGCTCATCACCGCCACCTCGGCGGCGAGTCGCTCACCGATCCGCGCCTGCAACGCCCGCGCCGCGTCGATCGTGGTGCCCGTGCCGGCCGGCAGGGGGATGAGGCGCAGCGCCACCCCCGGCCCGCCGGGTTCCGGCAGGTCGGCGGGGGCCACCCCCAGGGCGTCCGCCACCACCCGCTGGCCGTACGCGGCGAGCGCGGCGTTGTGCGCCCGCACCCGGTCGACGCCCAGACTGCGCATCGTGAACAGGCCCGCCGGGGCGGCCAGCCAGGGCGTGTAGTCCAGCGTCGCCTGCCACTCGAGCCGGGCCGGGAAACCCGACTCCTGCTCCCACGACACCACCAGCGGCTCAATCCGGTCCCGCCACTGCGGCGCCACCGCCAGCAGGGCGGTCCCGCGCGGGGCGTACGCCCACTTGTGCAGATTGCCCACCCAGAAGTCCGCGCCGATGCTGGCCACCGCCGTGGGCAGCATGCCCGGGGCGTGCGCGGCGTCCACCAGGACCGGCACGCCGTGTTCGCGGGCCACCCCGACGACGGCGGCCACCGGGAAGAGCTTCGCGGTGGCCGAGGTGAGCTGGTCGACGACGAGCAACCGGGTCCGCCCGGGGCGCAGGCCGGCGCGGATGCTCTGCACGATCTGCTCATCGGTGGCAGCCAGGGGGATCGGCAGGACCCGGCTGACAGCGCCGGTGCGGCGGCACTCGCGCTGAATGGCCAGGCTCACCGCCCCGTACCCGTGGTCGGTGCTCAGCACCTCGTCGCCGGCCTTGAGGCCAACCGACTGGAGCACCACTGCGACGCCGGTGGTGGTGTTGCCCACCAGGGCGCTGCCGTCCGGGTCGGCGCCCAGGAACGCTGCGAGGTGCCGGCGGGTGTGCGCGATCCTGTCCACCAGCCCCTGGGTGAAGAAGCGCAGCGGGTTCGCCTCCATCTCGTCGCGCAGCCGCTGCTGGGCGCGCTGCACGCCGATCGGCACCGCGCCGAACGAGCCATGGTTGAGGTGGCTGACCGCCGGGTCCAGGGAGAAGAGCAGGCGGGCGCCCGGGATCGGCTCAGGAGGATTCGGGACGCTCACTTGATGATCGTAACCGCCACGCTCGCACGCCCTCCGGCCCTTGATCAGGCGGGCGTGCGGTCCCTCCGGCCCTTGATCAGGCGCGCGGGTGCGCCTGCCGGTAGGCGGTACGCAGCCGCTCGACCGAGACGTGGGTGTAGATCTGTGTGCTCGCCAGCGACGAGTGGCCGAGCAGTTCCTGCACGGCGCGAAGATCCGCGCCACCCTCCAGAAGGTGGGTGGCCGCGGAGTGGCGCAGATCGTGCGGGCTGGTCCGGGGGAGCCCGGCGGCCTCTGCGTACGCACCGACAATCTGACGTGCGGTCGTCGGGTTGAGCCGACCACCCCGGGCACCCAGCAGCAGCGCGTCGCCGGAGCGGGCGCCCACCATCACCGGGCGGCCCCGGCGCAGCCAGTCGTCCAACGCCCGCTGGGCGGGCACCCCGTACGGCACCGAACGCTCCCGCCCGCCCTTGCCGAACACCCGGATCACCCGCCGGCCGTGGTCGACATCCCCGACGTCCAACCCACACGCCTCGCTGACCCGTACGCCGGTGGCGTAGAGCAGCTCCAGCAGCACCCGGTCCCGTAGCGGCACCGCTTCGGTCTCCTCCGTCGCGATCGAGGCCGGCCCGGCGGCTGGGTCCGTGGGCTCGGTGTCCCGGTGGGCTACGTGCGTGCGCGCCTGGTTCGTGCGTCTCGCGTCCGTGCGGGCTGGGTCCGGGTCTCCCGGGCTGGCGGGCGGTGCCTGCCGGGACGGTGCCTCGACCAGAGCGGCGGCCTGGTCGGCACGCAGCACGCTGGGCAGGTCCCGGTGCGCGCGAGGGCTGGCCAGCGCGGCGCCCACGTCGGCGGGGAGCAGGCCGGCCCGGTGTGCCCAGGCGCTGAATGCCCGCGCCGACGCGGCCCGCCGGGCCAACGACGTGCGGGCCGCACCCGTGGTGCGCTGCCGCGCCAGCCAACTGCGAAGCACCGACAGGTCCAGCTCGGCGAGGTCGACGCAGCCCATCCGGACGGCGTGGTCGAGCAGCGAGACCAGATCGGTGACGTACGCGCGGACGGTGTGCGCCGAGCGGTTACGGACCCGGGACAGGTGTTCGGCGAAGTCGTCGACAGCGTCGCGCAACGCTGGCGGGAGCGCCTGGTGCATGGCCCGGGTGCCCCGGTCCGGGCGGCTCATCGTGGCCGCGCCGACGTGCCGGCCGGTTCCTCGGCCCCGGCACCCTCACTGACGGCTGACACGGCACCAGCCTACGGCCGGTCCGCCTCCGCCACCGGACACGACGGCGCCGATGTCCACCCGCGACTACCGGCGGTTGTTCTTCTTGATCAGGAACACGACCAAGCCGACAACGAGCACGGCGGTCACGACGAGACAGCAGAGCACGCTGATGTGCCACGGCTTGATTGCACCCATGACCGGGCACGGTACCGGCAGTATCGGCTGGCCGGGATCCCGACCGCGAGAGGGCACCGGCATCCCGGACGACCACCTCGGCCGGGCGGCGGTGACGCATCCGCTCAGGCAACAGGTCGACCGGACGTCTCCGCCGCCGCACGCTTCTGTTTGGCTGGTGCGACGAGGGTGTAGCCGTCGTCGCGACGGACCACCATGGACAGCTCCTCCAGCAGCGACAGCTTGCGCAACGCGGTCCGGACGTCGACGCCGGCGCGTGCGGAGAGCCGGTCCACTCCCATCGCGCCTCGGCGGGGCAGCGCCTCCAGCAGCGACAGCGCGTCGTCGTCCAGCGCGTCGGTGGCCCGCTGCGGTCCACGTGCCAGCGGGGCCAGGTCCACGCCGATCCGACCTACCTCCTCCAGCACGTGCGCGACCCCGGTGACCAGTCGGGCCTTGGACTGCTCGCGCAGGAACTCGTGCGCGCCGACGGACATCGCCGAGGTCACCGGCCCTGGCACCACCATGGCCACCCGACTGGCGTGGATGGCTCGCCGCGCGGTCTGCGTCGCGCCACTGCGCGCCGACGCCTCCACCACGACGGTGCCCCGGGTGCCTGCGGCGATCACCCGGTTGCGGATCAGGAACCGGGGCCGCAGCGGCTCGGCTCCGGGCGGCCACTCGCTGAGCAGCAGCCCCGTCTCGGCGATCCGGTCGAAGAGCGCGGCGTTGCCCATCGGGTACGGACGGTCGAGCCCGCAGGCGAGCACCGCGACGGTCAGACCGCCAGCGGTGAGTGCGCCCCGGTGGGCGGCGGCGTCGATGCCGAACGCGCCACCGGACACGACAGTCCAGTCCCGCTCCGCCAAGCCGTACCCCAACTCGGTCGCGACGTGCTGCCCATAGCCGGTGGCCGCCCGCGCCCCGACCACTGCCACCGAACGGTCCAGAGCCTCGCCGAGCGGCCAGCTCCCGCGTACCCAGAAGCAGAGCGGCGGGGCGGTCTCACAGTCCACCCGGCGGCTGACGTCCGGCAGCCGCATCGCGGCCAGGCTGGCGACCTGGGCCGGCCACTCCTCGTCGTCCGGCGTGACCAGTCGAGCACCCAGTCGGTCCGCCCGCTCCAGCGCCTCCGCGGCCACCGCCCGCGCGTCGCCGGACGCCGAGCGTGCGGCGACAGTGGTGTGCAGCCAGCCGTCCGGACTGCCGCCGTCGAGCAGCAGAGCCAGGGTCTCCACCGGACCGTGTCGTTCGACAAGGTGATGCACAGCGCGCGTGCCCGGCTCCGCCAACCAGGTCAGGGCGACCCGGGCCAGCCTTCGTTCGTCCTCGGCGCTCACGCCACCTCCCCCGTCCGTAGTTGAAGCGCTTCCCGGACGTCGTCCTGGTCAGGTCGGTCGCGACCGTCCAGATCAGCGATGGTCCAGGCCATCCGGATCACCCGGTCGAAGCCGCGCGCCGACAGCGAGCCGGAGTCGAGCCGGCCACGCAACTCCACGGTGACCCGGGCCGGCAGCCGCCACGGCGGTCGGCGCAGGTGGGGACCTTCCACCTCGGCGTTGAGCCGTCGACCGAGGTCGGCCCAGCGGGCGGCGGCTGCCTGCCGGGCCGCCGCCACCCGGGCGGCGACAGTCGCCGAGGGCTCGACGCTGTCGGTCGCCATCAACTCGGCCGCCCGCACCGGCATCAGCTGTACCTGAACGTCGATCCGGTCGAGCAACGGCCCGGAGAGCCGCCCCAGGTAGCGGCGGCGGACCAGCGGGCTGCACTCACAGCGAGCGTTGCCGGCCGGCTGGGCGCACGGACACGGGTTGGCCGCCAGGACCAACTGGGTCCGGGCCGGGTACACGGTGCTGCCCCCGCTGCGGCTGAGCTGGATGCGGCCGTGCTCCAGCGGCTGGCGCAGCGCCTCCAGCGCGCCCTTGCTGAACTCAGGAGCCTCATCCAGGAAGAGCACCCCGCGATGCGCCAGCGACACCGCGCCGGGTCGGGCCAGCCCCGAGCCGCCCCCGACCAGCGACGGCACTGTCGCGGTGTGGTGCGGCGCCTGGAACGGCGGGCGACGCAGCAGCCGACCACCCGGCGGCAGCAGCCCGGCGACCGAGTGCAGCGCGGTGACCTCCAGCGCCGCGTCGTCGTCAAGCTCGGGCAGGATCGACGGCAGTCGTTCGGCGAGCATCGTCTTGCCGGCGCCCGGGGGGCCGAGCAGCGCCACGTGGTGCCCGCCGGCCGCTGCGACCTCCAGGGCGCGCCGACCCAGTTGCTGGCCGGCGACGTCGGCGAGATCCGGGCCACCGGCCGGTGGCTCCGGGATGTCCGCCGGTGGTTCGATGAGCGGGGTCCCGTCCCGAACGAAGGCGACGAGCCGGTGCAGGGTGTCCACCGCTCGCACCCGTACCCCCGGGATGACGGCGGCCTCGGCGGCGTTGCCGACCGGGACGATCACCCGAGCGACGCCGGCCTGGGCTGCGGCGGCGACCATCGGGAGTACGCCGCGCACCGGCCGGACCGTCCCGTCGAGCCCCAGTTCGCCGAGGACCACCACCCCCTCCAGGGGGAGCAGCGGCAACTCACCCGAGCCACCCAGCAGCGCCGCGGCGATGGCCAGATCGAAGGCCGACCCGAACTTCGGCAGCGTGGCGGGCAGCAGGTTGAGGGTGATCCGCCGGTTGGGCCAGCGCTGGCCGGAGTTGACCACTGCGGCGCGGACCCGGTCGCGGGCCTCGTGCAGGGCGGTGTCCGGCAGGCCGGAGATCACCACCGCCGGCAGACCGGCGGCCAGGTCGGCCTCCACCTCGACGAGGTGGCCGGTCACCCCGACCAGCCCCACGCAGAGCACCTTCGCGTAGCTCACGGCGCGTCACCAATCCTCCGGGTACGCATGTCAGAACGCGCCCTTGAGGTGGTCGACCTGCGCCGGACCGGCGTCGGGCAGCCGCACCGACAGCACGTCGAAGCGCACCTCCTCGGCGGTCGTGCCGGTCTCGGTCAGCCACCGCGCGGCGAGCCCCCGCAGACGGCGGGCCTTGGCCGGCACCACCGCCTCGGCCGGGGTGCCGAAGGCCTCACCCCGTCGGGTCTTCACCTCGCAGAAGGCGAGCACGGGTCCGTCCCACGCGATGATGTCGATCTCCCCGGCCGGGCAGCGCCAGTTTCGGGCGATAGGGCGCAGCCCCGCCTCGGTCAGGTGCCGGGCCGCACACTGCTCGCCGTACGCGCCAACCGCCTGGTTCCGCTTCGTCATGGCCGGCACGGTGCCCGCCGGAGGGTGACCGCCGCGACCCGGCGGCGGCCCGCCTGTGGACAACGGGGGTGCTGTGGACAGTCGGACGATCATGCCGGCGCTGTGCTACGGCGCGACTCGTGTCCGCGCTGTCCCGGACGATCGGCGGCGCGGCCGACCGGGCTGAAATGGCGCGGGCGTGGCCGGTCGCATACGGTGCCTGACGTGGACGGACGACGGAGTTTTCCGGAAGATCAGGAGCCGCGCTGGTACCCCGACGAGCGGGGTCGCGGTTACGGCGAGTCGGAGTGGCGTGGCGCGGGCGAAGCGCGGTACCGGGACGGTGAGGTCCCCGAGCAGCGTGGCGCGGAAGACGGCCGCTCCGTCGAGGACACCGGAGTCGGCCGCCGCCGCGAGCCGGACTCGGGACGCTTCGGCGCCGTCGACGCGAGCCGCTTCGGTACGCCGGAGTCGGACTCGGGTCGTCTGAGCGCCGTCGACGCGAGCCGCTTCGGTACGCCGGAGCCGGACTCCGGTCGCTTCGGCGTCCTGGACGATCAGACTGGTCGGTTCGGGGCGAGCGAGGCTGATTCGGGGCGTTTCGGCGCTGTCGACCCGTTGGGTGCCGCCCGGCCGGAGGTGGACGGTTACCGGGCCACCCGATCGCGGCGGGCGGACCGGGACCCCTCGGAGATTTCTGGTGAGCTGCCCGGACGCCGGGCCGCCCGCGAGACGACCACTGCGGGATCTCCGGTGACCAGCGCGGCACCTGACACCACCCGCGACAGCGCGGCGACAGAGTCGGCCGGCGTGCTCGCTGACCAGGCTCGTCCCGCTCCGCTCGCCGGGTACCCGATCATCGAGCCCACCCGGGGTGGCGGCGACACGCCGCACCCGCTGGAGATGCCTACCGGCCCGATGCCCGGGATCGGCCCGCGCCCCGACCTGCCCACAGGTGAGCCGCCGGTGTATCCGCCGGCCGCCGACGGCGTCTATCGGACCCGCCGACCGGTGCTGGCCGTACTCTTCGCTCTGTTGGTGTTGGTCTTCGAGGTTCCCGCGTTGCGGGTGCTGCTGGCGGGTGTGACCGGCGACCCCGTGGATGCCGGGAACGTGGTGGCGGGTATCGCCCTGGTCGCCGGACTGCCGATCTTCGCGACCGGGCTGTACGGGCTCCGAACCGGAGGTCTGGCGCTCGCCGACAACGGTCGGGGCTGGCTGCGCCCACCGACGGCCTACCTGACCGTCGGCCTGGTGCTGTTCGTGACCGCCGCGCTCGCCGCCGGCTGACCCGACCGGCCCGCCAGCGGCCGGGTGCGCGCTGATGATTCGGACAACAACCAGGAAATAGTGGCATCCGGCGACGCGGAGGCCACTATTTCCACGAACCAGCGCGATCTTCCCGGCGACGCCCGCGATCGCGCCGACGCCCGCGATCGCGCCGACGCCCGCGATCGCGCCGACGCCCGCGAGCGAGCGGCGGAGCGGCGGAGCAGCACGCCACGCGCACCCCGGGGCGGCTGAACGGGTGAGGGGCGTACACTGGCCAACTGGCGACCGCCTCGTGCGGTCGACCTCGCGCGCCCTCTTCACGAATCGTCGTGGAGCGACGGCCTCCCTGGTCCCGATCTTGATCGGGTCCACCATGGGTCGGCGACCAGGCGCCAGGACGCCCGGCCACCGGCCGGGCGTGACAACCAGGGACCTTGAGGAGTACCCCAACCATGGCCGTCGTGACCATGCGTCAGCTGCTGGAGAGCGGTGTCCACTTCGGGCACCAGACCCGGCGCTGGAACCCGAAGATGAAGCGCTTCATCATGACCGAGCGCAACGGCATCTACATCATCGACCTGCGCCAGACCCTCGAGTACATCGAGAAGGCGTACGAGTTCGTGCGTGGGACCGTCGCCGAGGGTGGCAGCATCCTGTTCGTCGGCACCAAGAAGCAGGCCCAGGAGGCGATTGCCGAGCAGGCGACCCGGGTCGGCCAGCCGTACGTCAACCACCGCTGGCTCGGTGGCATGCTGACCAACTTCCAGACCGTTTACAAGCGGCTCCAGCGGATGAAGGAGCTGGAGGGCCTGGGTGACCTCAGCGGCACCGCCGCCGGTTACACCAAGAAGGAGACCCTGCAGCTCTCCCGCGAGAAGATCAAGCTGACCCGCACCCTCGGTGGCCTGCGGGACATGCAGAAGCTTCCCGCCGCGGTCTGGATCGTCGACACCAAGAAGGAGCACATCGCCGTCGACGAGGCCCGCAAGCTGGGCATCCCGGTGATCGCGGTGCTGGACACCAACTGTGACCCGGACGAGGTCGACTTCCCGATCCCGGGTAACGACGACGCGATCCGGTCGGCGGAGCTGCTGACCAAGGTCGTCGCCGCCGCCGTCGCGGATGGTCTGATCGCGCGTTCCGGCCGTCGCCGGGGCAACGACGAGAAGCCCGAGGGTGTCGCGAGCGACGAGCCGCTGACCGAGTGGGAGCGCGAGCTGCTTGAGCCGAAGAAGGCCGACGAGTCGGCCACTCCGGCCGCCCCGGCCGAGCAGCCCGCCGCTGCCGCCACCGAGCAGCCCGCCACCCCGGAGCAGCCGGCGCAGGCCGCCACCGAGCAGCCGGCGGCCGCGACCGCGGAGTGATCGCACCGTCGCTGCCCTGCCGTCCGTTTTCGCGAACGGCGGGCAGCGACGGTACGCCGGGCACGATCCGCCCGGATCCGGGTAACCGGCACCTCTGACCATCCACACGCCGTCTCAACACCGAAGAGAGAGCCATGTCCCAAATCACCGCCGCGGACGTCAAGAAGCTCCGCGACCTCACCGGCGCCGGCATGATGGACAGCAAGAAGGCGCTGACCGAGGCCGAGGGCGACTTCGACAAGGCCGTCGAGATCCTGCGCGTCAAGGGCGCCAAGGACGTCGGCAAGCGGGCCGGCCGTACGGCCGCGAACGGCCTGGTCGCCCACTCCGGCAAGGCGCTGCTCGAGCTCAACTGCGAGACCGACTTCGTCGCCAAGACCGAGTCGTTCATCGCGCTGGGCCAGCAGCTGGTCGAGCACGGTGAGCGCGCTGGCGTGAACTCCGCCGAGGAGCTGCTCGCCACCGAGCTCGACGGCAAGGTCGTCGCGGACCTGATCCAGGAGCAGTCCGCCAAGATCGGCGAGAAGCTGGTCCTCAACCGGTTCGCCCGGGTCGAGGGCACCACCGCCGTCTACCTGCACCGCAAGGCCCAGGACCTGCCGCCGGCGGTCGGTGTGCTGGTGTCGTACACCGGCAAGACCGACGAGGCCGGCGACGCCGACGCCCGTGGTGTGGCAATGCAGATCGCCGCGATGCGGCCGAAGTACCTCACCCGGGACGAGGTTCCGGCTGAGGTCGTCGAGTCCGAGCGGCGCATCGCCGAGCAGACCGCCCGCGAGGAGAACAAGCCCGAGGCGGCTCTGCCGAAGATCATCGAGGGTCGGGTCAACTCCTTCTTCAAGGACTTCGTCCTGATCGAGCAGTCGTCCGTCTCTGACAACAAGAAGTCGGTGAAGCAGCTGCTGGCCGAGGCCGGCATCGAGGTCACCCGCTTCGTGCGGTTCGAGGTCGGCCAGGCCTGAGCCGCCACCGGGCGCCACGCGCGCCCGTGGGCAGAAGACGTCAACGAGGAGGCCGCCGGTGTACGTGACAGGCACCGCGGCCTCCTCGTCACATAGGGTCGGCAGCGGCAGGTTCGCGGTACGCGCCGCACGGGGCGTGCGCGTGGGGAAGGGCGGGGCGGATGACGCAGGTTGTGAGTGACCGGACGCTGGAGCTGGACGATCCGACGGCACCGCCGCCGGGGCGTGCCCGCCGGGTGGTGCTGAAGCTCTCCGGTGAGGTCTTCGGTGGCGGCGCGATCGGCGTCGACCCGGACGTCGTCCAGGCCATCGCCCGGCAGATCGCCACAGTGGTCCGCCGCGGCGTGCAGGTCTCCGTGGTGGTCGGCGGAGGCAACTTCTTCCGCGGCGCGGAGCTGCAGAAGCGCGGGATGGACCGGGCCCGCGCCGACTACATGGGCATGCTCGGCACCGTGATGAACTGCCTCGCGCTCCAGGACTTCCTGGAGAAGGAGGGCATCGAGACCCGGGTGCAGAGCGCCATCACGATGGCCCAGGTCGCCGAGCCGTACATCCCGCTGCGGGCCATCCGGCACCTGGAGAAGGGCCGCGTGGTCATCTTCGGCGCCGGCGCCGGAATGCCGTACTTCTCCACTGACACGGTGGCCGCCCAGCGGGCGCTGGAGATCCGGGCCGACGTGGTGCTGATGAGCAAGAACGGCGTGGACGGCGTCTACACCGCCGACCCGCGGATCGACCCCACCGCCAGCAAGCTCGACTCGATCACCTTCTCCGAGGCGCTGCGCCGCAACCTGCGGGTGGCCGACGCTGCGGCGTTCAGCCTCTGCATGGAGAACGGCCTGCCGATGCTGGTCTTTGGCGCGCAGGGTGAGGACACCATCATCCGCGCTGTGGGTGGCGACAAGATCGGCACCCTGATCACCGCCTGAACCCCGCCGACCGGCGACGACGACAGCGGTCTGACGACTTTCAGCAGAGCCCACCACGAGCACAGAAGGAGGCGAGGAGACCGGTGATCGACGACACCCTCCTCGAGGCCGAGGAGAAGATGGAGCGTGCGGTTGAGCACGCCAAGGAGGAGTTCGGCGCCATCCGTACCGGTCGCGCCAACGCCGCCATGTTCTCCAAGGTCATCATCGACTACTACGGCACGCCCACGCCGCTGACGCAGATGGCGTCCATCGCGGTTCCCGAGCCGCGGATGGCCATCATCAAGCCGTACGACAACTCGCAGATCAACGCCATGGAGAAGGCGATCCGCGACTCGGACCTCGGGGTCAACCCGAACAACGAGGGCAACCAGCTGCGCATCCTGCTCCCGCAGATGACCGAGGAACGCCGCCGCGACATGATCAAGGTGGCTCGGCACAAGGGCGAGGAGGCCAAGGTGGCGATCCGCAACGTCCGCCGCCGTGGCAAGGAGGAGCTGGACCGGATCGTCAAGGACGGCGAGGCCGGCGAGGACGACGGTCGCCGCGCCGAGAAGGAGCTCGACGACCTGACCCAGCGGTACGTGGCCAGCATCGACGACCTGGTGAAGCACAAGGAAACCGAGCTGCTCGAGGTGTGACCCATGCTCCGAGGCCCGTTCCCGACGTCGGGAACGGGCCTCGTTCCATAGGTCAGCAGGGGATCCAGACGGTCCTGGTGCTTTCGGCGAACTGCTCGCCGGTGTCCGAGTCGCGCAGCGAGAAGTGGGCGGTGGCCCGGCCGGGGTGCAGCGCCGGAGCGATCCGGGCGAACGCCATTCCGAGTTCGACGGTGCCGCCGTCGCAGAGGATCTCGCCGGCGCCGTGCCCCCCGGTGGCCCAGAGTGTCGGCAGGCCGTCCTGCACCAGCGAGGCCGACATGAGGACGATGCCGGCCGGGCAGTTCCGGGCGGTGGCGGTGACCGCTGCCGCCGGGTACGTCACTCCCGGCTCGCCGACGGGCGGCTCGAACGGGTACAGCTCGCTGGTGTGGCGGTCGATGGTGATCCTGGTCAGTGCCGTGGTGGCGGCGGCCGGTGACCCTGCTCCCAGGACCATGGCGGCCACCGTCAGCACCGCGAGACCGAACTTGTACATGTGAGTGCCCTTCCCCCGTTCCGGAGCGCGGGCTGGCGCCGGCGCGGCACCAGCGGACCACGCCGGGCGGGTGCGCTCAGTACTCGATCGCGCACCGGACGAGTCGGATCGACGGCTGCGGATCGCCTGCGGTCTGCCGTACCGGATGGGTGTGCGTCGCTGGCCGGCGGGCCGGCGGCGCCGGGTGGCGTCCGTGGGCGTGCCTCGTCCGCCGTGCCGATCCGGCGTGTGCAGTAGGCTCGGCAGGATTCCCGGCCACCGGGTGGTGAACACCGGGGATCGACCGACCGTCGGGGCGGTCAATCGGAGGAACATCGCACGTGTAGGGGATGCTTGTGGTCTTGCGTCATGTGGTGGTTCTCGTGCCGCTTCGCGGTGCGTGATGTCCCACCCCGACCCCTACGGCAGCGAGCCTCGCGGCTGGGACCGGCCGGAGCGCCCGGTGGCGCTGCCCTGGCCGGACCAGGAGCTGGAGGCCGGCCAGTGGAGCCGCCGTCCGGCCGCCGGCCCTGAGCTGTACGCCGACCCGCACGCCCGGCCGTACGCCGACCCGCACCCTGCGGACCCGTACGACGAGCGTGGCCGCCCGGTCCGCCCGGATGACCGCTTCGACGACCGTGACCGGCGCGTCGACGACCGCAACCAGCCCGACCGGTACGACGACCGGGGTCGCGGTGACCGGTACGGCGACCGCGCGTCCAGCGGTCCGGAGGGTGCCCCGCCCCGCGGCGGTGTCCCGCGTTTCGACGAGCCTGGCAGGTACGGCGGCCCGGGACCGTTCGACGGGCCGGTCCGCCCTGACGACACCGATTACCCGACCGCGCAGCTGGCGCCCATCGGGGCCGAGATCGGGCCGGAGCTGGAGCCGACGGCCGAGCCGGAGCCGACCACGGGTCGACGGTCGAAGGGGCGACGTCGGGCCAGCCTCGACCGGCCGGCCACCCAGCAGGTGGGCACCGGGCGGGCCGGGCGCAACCTTCCCGCGGCGATCGGGGTCGGGCTCGGCCTCGGCGCGTTGATCGTGGTGCCGCTGGTCTTCTATCCGTTGGCATTCCTGCCGGTGATCGCCGCCGCGGTCGCCATCGGCATCTGGGAGATGGCCCGCGCGGTACGCCGCAGCGGCGCGCACCCGCCGCTGGTGCCACTGATCGCCGGCGGCGTGTTGACAGTGGGTCTGGCCTGGTACGCCGGCCCGGACGCGCTCAGCCTGGGGCTGCTGGTCACAGTGCTGGGCACCATGATCTGGCGGTTGGGTGACGGGCCGGCCGGCTTCCAGCGGGATCTCACCGCGGCCACCCTGATCGCCGTCTACGTGCCGTTCCTCGCCGGTTTCGCGGCGTTGCTGGCGGCGGCCCCCGGCGATGGGCGCCTGCGCATCCTGGCCACGCTGATCGGGGTGGTCCTCTCCGACACCGGTGGGTACGCGGCCGGGGTCTCCTTCGGCCGTCACCCGATGGCCCCGTCGATCAGCCCGAAGAAGTCCTGGGAGGGCTTCGCCGGCTCGGTCACCGCGGCGGCCCTGGGTGGGGCGTTGCTGCTGTGGCTGATGTTCGAGGTGGCCCCCTGGTGGGGTGCGCTGTTCGGGGTGGCCGTCTCCTGCGCGGCGGTCCTCGGCGACCTGGCCGAGTCGATGATCAAGCGGGATCTCGGCGTGAAGGACATGAGCAACCTGTTGCCCGGCCACGGCGGTCTGATGGACCGACTGGACTCGATCCTGTTCGCTGTGCCGACGGCCTACCTGCTGTTGGCGGTCTTCGTGCCGGTGGTGGGCTGAGGTATGAATCACGGCGACCTGGTCATCCGGCTGTGGTGGTCGCGGCCCGTTCGACACCTCCGGAGCGGCAGCCGCCGCCGACGGCGTGACACACTGGACCAGCCATGACGAGCCTGCCCTTGATCCCCGCCATCTCGGTCGCCCCCGCTGCGCGCCGGGCCTCCATGCCCCCTCAGCACCTCGCTGACCTGGACCTGGCCGGCCGCCAGGCGTTGGTCACCGGGCTGGGGGAGCCGGCCTTCCGCGCCAAGCAGGTCTCCAACCACTACTTCGGGCGGTTGGTCCGCGACCCGCAGGCGATGACCGATCTGCCAGCGGCGACCCGGGAGCGGCTGGCCGACCAGTTGCTGCCGACGTTGCTCAACCCGGTGCGCGAGCTGGCCTGCGATGACGGCGCGACCCGCAAGGCGCTCTGGCGGCTGCACGACGGTGCGCTGGTGGAGAGCGTGCTGATGGGTTATCCGGACCGGGTGACCGTCTGCATCTCCAGCCAGGCGGGTTGCGGCATGGCCTGTCCGTTCTGCGCGACCGGCCAGGCCGGGTTGACCCGTAACCTGTCGACGGCGGAGATCGTCGACCAGGCGGTGTACATGGCCGGGGTGGCTGCCTCCGGCGTGGTCGCCGGTTCCCCGCCGAGGCTGTCGCGCGTCGTCTTCATGGGCATGGGCGAGCCGCTGGCCAACTACAACCGGGTGATCGCGGCGATCCGTCGGCTGGTCAGCCCGGCACCGGAGGGGCTCGGTCTGTCCCAGCGGCACATCACCGTTTCCACTGTCGGCCTGGTTCCGGCTATCCACCGACTGGCCAGCGAAGACCTCTCAGTGACCCTTGCGCTGTCGTTGCACGCGCCCGATGATGATCTGCGCGACGAACTCGTGCCGGTAAACCAGCGCTGGAAGGTAGCCGAGGTGCTGGACGCAGCGTGGGACTACGCCGCCCGGACGGGCCGCCGCGTGTCGATCGAGTACGCGATGATCAAGGACGTGAACGACCAGCCGTGGCGAGCCGACCTGCTCGGGCGGCTGCTGGCCGGCAAATTGGCCCACGTGAACCTCATTCCGCTCAATCCGACGCCGGGCAGCCGCTGGGACGCGAGCCCGAAGCCGGTCGAGCGGGAGTTCGTCCGGCGGTTGCGCGACGCCGGGGTGTCCACCACAGTTCGGGACACCCGAGGTCGCGAGATCGACGGCGCGTGTGGCCAGCTTGCCGCCGCCGAAGACAACGACACCAACACCGACCGCGCCGGAGAGGCACCGGCGTGACCGGGCGTGGCGAACGAGACCAGGAGACATAGTGGCGAGTCAGGGTCAGCGTTTCCGGCGCAAGGCGCTCCGCCGGGGATACAAGGTCGACGAGGTGGATGCCTTCCTCGACCGGGTCGAGGCGACGCTCGACGGCCGACAGGTCGGTGCCCCGGTGGCCTCCCAGGAGGTTCATGACGTCGTCTTCCGGGTCCGCTTCAACGGCTACGACGAGTGGCAGGTCGACCTGCACCTGGACCGGGTCGAGCGGCAGCTGGCCGAGCTGGAGGAGCGCAACAGCGCCGGGCGCGGTGGCGACCCCCGGATGGGTGACCGGATGGGCCCACCGGACCGGATGGGTCCGCCGATGCGTGATGACCGGGGCATGGTCCCGCAGCCGATGCCGCCCCGGCCGATGCCCGCGCAGGCCGGCCCGCCCTACGGCCGCTACGACGAGCCGACCGGTGCCTTCGCCGGTGGGTACGACGCCCCCCGCGGCGGTGGTTACGACGCGCCACGTGGCCCGGCCGGCCCCCCGATGGGCCCCGGTGGCCAGATGGGCCCCGGCCCGATGGGTGGCCACGGCATGCCGCAGCGCGGCCTGCCCGCCGGTCCCAGCGGGTACGGCCCGCCGGACGACCAGCGCTCACCCGGTGGCTACGGCCCGGATGATCAGCGCGGCGGGTACGGCCCCGACGACCAGCGCGCGCCCGGCGGTTATCCGCCGCCGCCGGAGGAGCCGCGCTTCGACGGCTTCGAGGCGGGGCGGCACGGTCGCGCCGACATGACGGCCGAGATCCGGATGCCGGAGCGGGATCTGCGCGACATGCGCCGTGGTCCGGCCGGTCCGCCTCCGCTGCCGCAGCAGGGCATGGGTGCCCCGCCGATGGCCGGTCCGCCCGCGGTGGCCGGCCCCCCGATGGGCGGCCCGCCGATGGGTGGTCCGCCGATGGCCGGTCCGCCCGGCAGCGACCTGTACCGGGTCGACCAGATCCGTCGCAGCTTCCAGGTGCGCCGGTTCGGCAGCGGGTACGACCCCGACCAGGTGGACCGGTTCTTCGACACCCTGCTCGGTGGCATGCAGCGCCGGAACCCGATGCCTGTCGACCCGAAGGACCTGGACACGCTCCGGTTCGGCCTGGTGCCGGGTGGCTACTTCGAGGCCGAGGTCGACGCGGCGCTCAAGGACGTGCAGGACATCCTCTTCGGGCGCTGACCCGACGCGATACGGACGAGGGCCCGTCCCCCGGGTGGGGGCGGGCCCTCGGCGTACGTCGGCCGGTCGTCCGGCGGTGGGTCGGGTCAGGAGCGCAGACCGCTGCGCCGCAACACGATGTCGCCGATCACGATGATCAGCAGCAGCGCGGCCAGGCCGATCAGCCAGATGTCCTCGACCCTGCCCTCGTGGTTGCCGCAGATCATCGCCAGCAGCGCCAGTGCGGACAGCACGGCGCCGATCTGCCCGGCCTTGCGGTGCCCGGGCTTGTGCTGGTCTGGCGACGTTACCGGCTCGCTTCCTGCCACTGTCGGTCCTTCCCTCGCGATCGGATCTTTGGTTAGTCTGGCACGCCTCGTACGCGGTGCGGTGGGGTGGGGGTTTCCTGGCCATCGGCCCTGCCCCACCTGGGCTGGATGGCACTACCGGCGTCGCGGGGCGGCGGTCAGACTCGCTCCGGTAGCGTTTGGCGTACACCTGATTGTCTGTTTGAGGGGGACTGTGCGGTGCGAGTGACCGGAACCGGGCACGCCAGCATGCGGATCGACACGGCCGCGGGCAGCATCCTGTGCGACCCGTGGGTCAACCCGGCCTACTTCGCGTCGTGGTTCCCGTTCCCGGACAATTCACTGCTGGACTGGGAGAGCCTGGGGCAGGTCGACTACCTGTACGTCTCCCACCTGCACCGGGACCACTTCGACGCGAAGCACCTGCGCGACTTCGTCTCCAAGGACGCCACCGTCCTGCTCCCCGAGTTCCCCACCTCGGAGATGGAGGACGAGTTCCGGGCGCTGGGCTTCACCAAGTTCCTGAAGGCGCCCAACGAGCAGGTGGTGGAGCTGCCCGGCGGCCTGAAGATCATGATTCAGGCGTTGACCAGCCCGACCGACGGGCCGATCGGCGATTCTTCGCTCTGGGTCGAGTACGAGGGTGTGCGGCTGCTCAACCAGAACGACGCCCGCCCCACCGACCTGAGCGTGTTCGCCGAACTGGGGCACGTGCACGCGCACCTGCTCCAGTTCTCCGGTGCGATCTGGTACCCGATGGTCTACGAACTGCCGCAGGCGGCGAAGACCGCGTTCGGTAAGCAGAAGCGTGACCGGCAGTTCGACCGGACCTGGCGGTACATCGACGACCTGAAGGCGTCGCACGTCTTCCCGATCGCCGGCCCGCCGTGCTTCCTCGACGACGCCCTGTGGCAGTTCAACGACATCCACGGCGACGAGGGCAACATCTTCCCCGACCAGTCGGTCTTCCTGTCGGAGTACGCCAAGGTCGGTGGCACCAACGGGATCGTGCTGCTGCCGGGCAGCGTCGCCGAGGTCACCACCGAGGGCGCGAGCACCACCCACCCGGTGCCGGTGCAGGAGTTCTTCGCCAACAAGGTCGCGCACCTGGAGGAGATGCGGGAGCGTAAGCGCCCGATCATCGAGGCGGAGAAGGCGTCCTGGCGGCACCCCGAGGTGGACGTGCTCGGCGAGATGAAGCGTCGGATCGAGCCGCTGCTCGACGAGTCGATCTACCTGGCCAAGGGGGTCGGCGGTCCGGTCCGTTTCGACCTGGTGGGGTATGACGGCGAGAGCGTCGAGTCGATCGTGGTGGACTTCCCCGGCAAGGAGGTCCGGCCGTACGCGGACGAGAAGG
Source organism: Micromonospora sp. NPDC048947 (assembly GCF_040649495.1). Classification (NCBI taxonomy): domain Bacteria; kingdom Bacillati; phylum Actinomycetota; class Actinomycetes; order Micromonosporales; family Micromonosporaceae; genus Micromonospora; species Micromonospora sp. NPDC048947. The sequence goes on along the minus strand of NZ_JBEZFO010000007.1, from coordinate 229,207 downwards.
TGCGCTACCGGTTCCGGACCGAGCGGTCGCTGATCGAGCACCTGCTCTTCATCGACGAGGTGGACTGGGTCAACTCGCTCTTCCTGTCCTGCCGGTTCTCGGCGGCCCGGATCGGCCAGTACAACGAGTTCGTCTACGCGTTCTTCAAGTGTCTCTCCGAGGAGCGGCTCCAGTACGCCGAGGGCTGGTACGACGAGCACGAGCGCAGCACCGACGCCGAGGACATCACGTTGGGCGACTGGGTGGTGCAGCGGCGGTGCCCGCACCTGAAGGCGGACCTGACCCGCTTCGGCATCGTCGACGGCGACCAGCTCACCTGCCAGTTGCACGGCTGGCGCTTCGACCTGCCCAGCGGCCGCTGCCTGACCAGCGTGGGCCACAAGGTGCGAGCCCACCGGGTGGACGCGGAAACCCCGGCTCCCGCCGGCGAGGCAGTGATCTGACCCCCTCACCACCGCGATCTTGCACTTGCTGTCGCGCCTGAGCGGGGCATACCACCCGTATCGGCGTCCGAAAGTGCAAGATCGCGGGAGTCTGGTCAGCGGCCCAGGTCGGTGAGGATGCGGCGGGCGGCGTTGTGGCCGGCCGCGCCGATGACGCTGCCGGCCGGGTGGCAGCCGGCGCTGCCGGCGTACACACCGTCGACGCCGGTGGCGTAGGGCATCCGGTCGGTGAACGAGACGGTGTTGTCGACGTGGTGGATGTGCCCACCGGTGATGCCGAAGTGCTCCTCGATGCCGGGCGGCGGCAGCGGCACCGCGTCGGCGATCAGGTCACCGGTGCCGGGGGCGTACCGCTCGACGATTCCGAGCAGCCGGTCGACGTAGCCGGGCAGCTCCGCGTCCCAGGTGGTGCCGGCCAACTCGTAGGGGACGGACTGGACGAAGAGCGCCGACGAGTGGTGCCCGGCGGCGTCGGAGAGCGACGGGTCGACTGTGGTGTGCAGGTACCACTCGATGGTGGGCTCCGCCGGCAGCAGCCCGGCCTGCACGTCCGCCCACATGGCGCGCAGCGCGGTCATCGGTGACGCCTCCGCCCCGCCGACCAGCGATGCCGACCCGGGCAGCAGGTGGATGGTCGAGCCGAACGGGCTCGGCGTGCCGTCCGGCAGGCAGGAGAACCGCGGCAGCCCGGTGAGCGCCAGGTTCAGCTTGAGGGTGGTGCCGGGCCGGCGGACCGCCGCCATCCGTTCGCCGAGCCGCGCCGGGAGCGCGCCGTCGGGCAACAGGTCCATCAGCCGGTACGGGTCACACGCGCCGAGGACCACCCGAGCGGCGACCTCCCGACCGTCGGCCAGCACCACTCCGCTCGCCGCGCCGCCGTCCAGCGTCACCGCGTGCACCGGCGTACCGGTCAGGATCCTGGCCCCGGCGGCGCGCGCGGCCTCGGCGAAGGTCCGGGAGACGGTGCCCATCCCGCCCTCGGCGATCATCCAGGTGCCGCCGGAGCCGGGCAGTCGGCACATGTTGTGCACGAGGAAGTTGTGGCCGGTGCCGGGGTCGTCCGGGCCGGCGTTGAGCCCGGACAGGCCGTCGGTGACCGCGTACATGCTGACCAGCAGTTCGGAGCGGAACTCGAACCGGGCCAGGTAGTCGGCGACCGAACCCTGCACGAGGTTGACGAATACCTGGCGCAGCGCCGGGCGGACGTGCCGCTCGGCGGTCTCCTGGACGCTCAGCGGCTCGGCCAGCCAGGCCGGGGCGAGGTCTTCCCGCAGCGCGGCCAACTCGGCCTGCATGGCGTCGTCGGCGGCTACGTCACCGGGGGAGAAGAAATCGGCGAGCTGCGCCCGGGTGGCGGCCGTGTCACTGCCGAAGAGCAGGTACGGCGAGCCGAGGCCGCCCGGGGTGGGGAGGAAGTAGTGCGGGTCGCGGCGCAGCACCGGAATCCGTACGTCGAGCGTGGCGAGCAGCTCCGGGGGCATCAGCCCGAGCAGGTACGACCCGGTGGAGTGGCGCAGCCCCGGCACCTTCGGGAACGGGTTCTCGGTGCGGGTCGCGCCGCCGATCACGTCGGCGGCCTCCAGCACGAGGACGTCCAGGCCGGCCCGGGCCAGCAGGACTGCGGAGACCAGACCGTTGTGCCCGGCACCGACGATCACGACGTCGGCGCGGGCCGGAATCTCACTGCTCATGCCGCGGCAGCCTAGTCCGCCCTGCCCAACCAGGTCACCCCTTCCACCCCACCCTTACCCCGCCCCATACCCCGCCCCACCTGCCCGCCCACCCCGTCGTCCGTTGATCATGAAGTTATTGCCACGACACGCCGCGCCGAGTGGCAATAACTTCATGATCAACCGGGCCGGCGGGTGGGGGGAGGTAGGGGTGGGGGAGGTGGAGGGTGAAGGTGGAGCCTTGGGTGGGGGTGCTGGTGGCGCTGACTGTGCCGCCGTGGGCCTCGGTGAGCTTGCGCACGATGGCGAGGCCCAGGCCGCTGCCGCCGGTCAGCCGGCTACGGGACTTCTCGGCCCGCCAGAAGCGGTCGAAGACCCGGGGCAGGTCCTCGGCGCTGATACCGCTGCCGGTGTCGGCCACCGAGACGACGACCTCGGCGTCGTTCGCGCTGGCGCTGATCGTCACGCGCCCGCCCGACGGGGTGTGCCGCACCGCGTTGGCGACCAGGTTGCCCACGGCCTGGCGGAGTCGCACCGGGTCGGCGTGCACCCGCGGGTCGGCCTCGGTGCGTACCGTGATGGTGACGCCGACCCGGTCGGCCTGGGCCCGGTGCGCCTCAGCGACCTGGGCGAGCAGGTCGGCGAGGTAGACCTCTTCAGGGTGCAGCCGCAGCGCGCCCGCGTCGGCCTCGGCCAGGTCCTGCAGGTCGGTGATCACGTGCTGGAGCACCGTCGCCTCCTCCAGCAGTGAGGAGAGCAGCCGGCGATCGGGGGCCGCGACGCCGTCCTCGACCGCTTCGAGCCAACCCCGGATGTTGCTCACCGGCGTACGCATCTCGTGGGCGATGTCGCTGACCATGGCCCGGCGTAACTGCTCCAGCCGTTCCCGCCGCTCGGCCATGTCGTTGAATGCCTCGGCCAGCCGGGCGATCTCGTCGCGGCCGGTCACCCGGACCCGGGCGGCGCCGTCGCCGTCGCGCATCCGCTGGGCGGCCCCGGTCAGCGCGTGCAGCGGGCGGGTCAGCCGGATGCCGGCGAGGACTGTGAAGCCGATCGTCACCAGCAGGACGAGGCCGGCGACAGCGACGATGCGGGTCTGGTTGGCCGGGGAGAGGTCGAAGGTGGTCGAGGGGCGACCGCCCGGGTCGGTGACGAAGAGGGTCGCGGCCGGAGCGACGTACGGCAGGAGTTGTTCGCGTCGACTGGTGCCGACGCAGGCGCTGACCGCCCGGTTGTGCTCCTGGTCGACGCCGGCCGCGCTGCGGGAATCGGGTGCGCTGGCCGCCGGCTGCCTCGTCCAGGTCCAGTTCAGGTCCACCTGCACGGCGGGCAGGCGTCGCCGCGCCAGGCAGGTGTTCACCAGGGCGTTGAGCTGGGCGAGCGCCTTGCCCTCGGTGGCCGTACGGGTCGCGAGATCCTCTCTCGCCTGGCCGCAGACGGCGCTGTCGGCGAGGTCGGTGCCGGGGGTGTCGATGCGGGGGCGGCCGGTGGGCCCGTCCACGACGGTGGCGTCGATCTGCGCCCGGAGCCGCAGACACTGGACCGCCTGGGCCGCCTCGTCGCGCAGCGCGGCGCGCTCCTCAGGTGGAAGCTGGTACGGCCCGATGGCGCGCGGGTCGATGCGGCTGGCGCCACCGTCACCGCCGCCCGGCATTGTGGTGCCGGGCATCAGCGCGGTGTCGACGGCAAGCGCGTCGACGGCCGCGGACGACGTCGTCGGCAACGGGCCCGCGCCGGGTGCCGAGTCCGCGATCGGCGCACCCGTCTCGGTGGTCAGGGCGATCCGCCGGCCGACGTCCTGGGCGAGCGGCCGAACTGCCGCGTCGACCCCGTCCCAGTTCGGATGGGTCGCCGCGTACGCGAGCACCGTGTCGTAGATGCGCGCGTCGTCGGCCAGCGCCTGCCCCTGCTCCTGCCGGATCGCTCCGGTGGTGGTGCGGACGGCCAGCCACGCGGTCGCCGCGATCGAGCCGATGGCGATGAGGACGGCCAGCGCCAGCAGTCGGAGCAGCAGGCTGCGGCGCAGCGGGACCTCAACCGACACGGGGGGACTCTTCGACCAACTTGTATCCGATGCCGTACACGGTCACCAACCGGGCCGGCTTGCGCGGATTCGGCTCGATCTTCCGGCGGAGGTTCATCACGTGCACGTCCACGGTCCGGTTGGTGATGTACCTGTCGAAACCGTGCAGGTAGCCCAGGAGCTGATCCCTGGTGAACGCCCGGGCGGGCTGGGCGGCCATCGCCTGGAGCAGCTGGAACTCACCAGGTGTGCAGTCGACGAGGCGGCCGTCGCTGCGTACCTCGTGGCGCACCGGGTCGACGTGCACCGCGCCCACCCGCAGCACCGGGTCCGCCTGCGTCCGTTGGCCCCGGCGCAGCAGGCTGCGGGCCCGGGCGACCAGTTCACGCGGGCTGTACGGCTTCGTCATGTAGTCGTCGGCGCCCAGGTCGAGGCCGAGCAGCAGGTCGTCCTCGGTCGACCGGGCGGTCAGCATGAGCACCGGCAGGTCCGACTCCCGGCGCAGGATGCGACAGACGTCCAGGCCGTCGACCTTCGGCATCATCACGTCGAGGACCAGCAGATCCGGGGGCCGCTGCCGGATCTGCTCCAGCGCGGCCCGCCCGTCGGCCACCACGACCACCTCGTGCCCCTCGCGTTCCAGATACCGGCGCGCCAGCTCCGCCTGCTTCTGGTCGTCCTCGGCCACCAGCACGTACGCACACACGGCAGCGACTGTACGTGGCCCCGACCGGTTCCAGCACTGCCGCTGAGCTGGGACTATCGGATGACGACCGGTTCCTTACAGGTCTCTGACACCCGGGCGTGAAGCTGCACGCCATGACCAACTCAACCCATCGGGTCGCGGCCGGCCTCGCCGCGGTCACGGTGCTCGCCGTCGCCCTCACCGGCTGCGGCGGCGGTGCGTCCAGCGCCGACAAGGGCACCGCCAGCGGCGATGTCGCGTCGCTCGTCACCCCGTCCGCCCGGGCGAGCGCCACCCCCACCGGTGGCGCCGCCAACGGTCGGCCACAGCTACGCCTGGACATGACCGACGAGGAGGAGGAGCGGCTCTGGGGGACGTACAACATCTGCCTGCACGACAACGGCGTGAAGCTGAACGACGGCCGGTCACAACCCGGCCCGGTGGGGGACGGTACGGGCCTGTCCCTCGACCAGAGCGGGGAGCCGAAGGCGGCGTACGTGGCGTGCGCGAACAAGCTGCCGCTCCAGCCGCCGGAGCTGGATCCGAAGAAGAACCCGAACTACGTGAGTCAGTGGAACGACTACGTCCAGTGCCTGCGTGGACGCGGAATGAAGATCCACTCGCTGCCGGACGGCTCCGGTTGGACCTACGACGACGGGGTCGCCGACCCGACCAACGGACTTGACGGTCAGGCCGTGGCCAAGCTCGACAAGGAATGCACGATGGAGATCTTCGGTGCCCGGCAGTAACCCGACCGACGGCCCTGGTCGGCGGACGACCCGGCGTACCGCGATCGTGGTGGCGGTGGTGACAGTGGTGGTCGCCGTGGGTGCGGGCGTCGGGGCGTTGGCTCTGCGGCGTCACCCCGGCGGTGACGCCCCGAGCGCCCCGCCGCCGGTCGCCACGACGACTGTGACCCGGGCCGACCTGTCGGACAGCCGCTCGCTGAACGGCACACTCGGCTTCGGCCCGGAGCGGTTGGTGAAGGGCGCGGGGGAGGGCGTCGTCACCCGGCTGCCGAAGGTGGGCGACACGGTGGCCCGGGGCAAGGCGCTCTACTGGGTCAACGACCGACCGGTGCCGGTGCTGTTCGGCGGGACGCCGCTCTTCCGCACGCTCGACAAGCCAGGTCTGGTGGGCAGCGACGTACGGATCGTGTCGGACAACCTGAAGGCGCTGGGCTACCAGACCGGTACGCAGCCGTCCCGGGGCACCGACGGCACGAAGATCGGAACGGGTCAGGCACTGCTCACCAAGAGTCTGGTCAGCGCGATCAAGAAGTGGCAGCAGGCACTCGGCCTGGACCCCACGGGCACGATCGAGGTCGGGCAGGCAGCTGTGCTGACCGGGCCGGCCCGGGTCAGTGCGGTGAAGGCGCTGCCCGGTGACCCGGTCGCCGGTGAGCTGCTGGCCGTCACCGAGAAGGTCAAGCTGGTCACAGTGCCGGTCGGGGCCACCGAGGTCGGCACCATCACTGTGGGCGCCGCAGTGGTCGTCGCCCTGCCGGACAGCTCCGAGATCCCGGCCACCGTCGCCTCGATCTCGCAGACGGTGCGCGGCGGTGGCTCGGACGACGGCACCGGGCAGGGCAGCCCGCCGACGGTTGACGTCCTCGTCGCACCGACCCGGGCAGCGGACGTGGCCAAGCTGGACGCGGCAACGGTGCAGGTCCGCTTCACCACCGCCGTCCACAAGGGCGTGCTCGCGGTGCCGGTCGGCGCGCTGGTGGCGCTCCGCGAGGGCGGGCATGCGCTGCAACTGCCCGACGGTGGGCTGGTGGCCGTGGAGACCGGGATGTTCGCGCGGGGTCTGGTGGAGATCAGCGGCACCGGTGTGACCGAGGGCCTCGACGTCATGACGGCATCGTGATCGCCGAACCGGTGCTGAGCGTCGAGGCAGTCAGTAGGACGTACCCCGGCGGGGTGACAGCGCTTGACGACGTCTCACTGACGGTGCGCGCGGGCGAGATGCTCGCCATCGTCGGGCCGTCCGGGTCCGGCAAGTCCACGCTGCTGAACATCATGGGCACCCTCGACCTGCCGACCAGCGGTCGGGTACGCGTCGCCGGGCAGGAGGTCACCGCGCTGTCCGACCGTCGGCTCTCCGCGCTGCGGGGCCGCTGGCTCGGTTTCGTCTTCCAGCAGTTCCACCTCACCGACGGGCTGAATGCCGCCGAGAACGTCGCCACCGGCCTGCTCTACGCCGGGGTGCCCCGCCGCCGCCGTCGCCGAACGGCGATCGAGGCGCTGGCCCGGGTCGGCCTGGCGCACCGTGTCGACCACCTGCCGCAGCAGCTCTCCGGCGGGGAGCGGCAGCGGGTGGCGATAGCGCGCGCGCTCGTCAACGAGCCCGCGCTGGTGCTGGCCGACGAACCGACCGGCGCCCTCGACACGGTCAACGGAGAGGCGGTTCTTGCCCTGCTCACAGACCTCAACGCGGAGGGCACCACCATCGCGGTGATCACCCACGACCGCGATCTCGCCGCCCGTACGCCTCGGCAGGTGGAGATCCGCGACGGCCGGATCGTCGCCGACACCGTCACCGGGAGCGGGGTGTGAGTCCGTCCCCGGGTGACACCCGGTCGACCCGGCTCGCCCCGACCGACGTACTCCGGCTCGGTCTGCTCGGCCTGACCACCCGCCGGATGCGGGCAGTCCTCTCCGCCCTGGGCATCTCCATCGGCATCGCCACGTTGGTGGTCGTGGTGGGTATCCCCGCGTCCAGCCAGCGCGACCTGATGGACCAGCTCTCCGCCCTCGGCACCAACCTGCTGCGGGTCGAGCCCGTGCCGGATCAGAACCCGCCCGTCCTCCTGCCCGAGGACGCCGCTGCCATGGTGTCGCGGATCGGGCCGGTCCAGACGGCGAGCGCGGTCGCGAACACGCACACCGCCGTACGCCGCAACGACCTGCTGGACCGTTACGACACGTCCGGGCTCACAGTGCTCGCGTCCCGGCCGGACCTGTTGGGGACTGTCAACGGCCGGATCCGCAGCGGGCGGGCCCTCGACGCCGGCTCGGCCCAGCTTCCGACAGCAGTCCTCGGGTACGTAGCGGCGAGCCGGCTCGGCTTTGCCACTGTGGATCCCCGGCAACCACCCCAGGTGTTCATCGGCGAGCGCTGGTTCACCGTGATCGGCATCCTGGACCCGTTGCCGCTCTCCCCGGATCTGGACCGCTCGGTGCTGGTCGGGTGGGACGCCGCCAAGGCCATGCTCGACTTCGACGGTCACCCCACTGTCGTCTACCTGCGGGCCACTGAGGACGCGTTGGAGGACGTCCGCGCCGTGCTGCCGGCCACCCTCAACCCGCAGTTGCCCGGGTTGGTCCAGGTCAGCCGCCCCTCCGACGCGCTCGCCGCGAAACGGGCCACCGAGAGCAGCTTCTCCGCGCTGTTCCTCGGGTTGGCGGCGGTCGCCCTGCTGGTCGGTGGGATCGGCGTGGCCAACACGATGGTCATCTCGGTGCTGGAGCGTCGTCGGGAGATCGGTCTACGCCGAGCGCTCGGCGCGAACCGCGGCCAGATCCGGGTGCAGTTCCTCACCGAGTCGGTGCTGCTCAGCGTGCTCGGCGGTGCCGCCGGGGCCGTCCTGGGGGTGCTCGCGACGGTCGGCTACGCCAGCTACCAGGGCTGGCCGCCCACGATCCCACTGACCGCGGTGCTCGGCGGAATCACCGGCGCCCTCCTGGTAGGGGTGATCGCCGGCGTCTACCCGTCAATCCGAGCCGCCCGCCTAACCCCCACCGAAGCCCTCTCCACTCCCTAACCCCGCCACCCGCCACCCGCCGCCACCCTCCCCCTCCCACCCCAGCCCGCGTTGATCATGAAGTTATTGCCCCGACACGCCGAGTGGAGCGGCAATAACTTCATGATCGACCAGGCTCAGGGGTGGGGTGGGTGGGGTGGGTGGGGGCGGGTGGTGCGCCAATTGGAGAGGGCCAGGGTGGCGGAGTAGCCGGCCAGGACGATCACATGGAACAGGTAGAGCCAGAGGAGGACCGCCACGCCGGCGCCGATGTCGTCGAAGCCGCCGAAGGGCACTCCGAGGTCCAGCGGGAGCGAGGCGAAGAGCACGAAGCCGTGCAGGAATCCGGAGAGGTTCGCCGCGGTGAAAGACCCGATCCCGAGGGTGGAGAGCCAGTCCGGTGAGGCCGGCCCGACGACCCGGAACACCCACACCAGCACCGGCGTGAGCACCAGCCAGACCGCTAGGAACGACAGCACCACGCCGAGTACACCGAGCCAACCGCCCTGGCGTACGAGGCGAGTGGTGAGCGGGAGCGCCAACAGGATCGACAGCAGCAGCGCGGGGGCCGGCGCGAGCAGTGGCATCAGCAGGAGCCGGCCCCGCCAGCCGACAAGGTGCTCGTCGGTGCGGGGCGCGGCCACCGAAACGAACGCCCTGCGCAGGCCCTCGCCATACAGCGAGGCGGGCAGCAGGGAGGCCAGCGCCAGCAGCGGCGTCAACCCCACCCCGGCGTCGACCAGTGCCTCCACCGCCCGGGGCGCGCCGATCGCGGTGGGCAGGGCTTCCACGGCGTACGAGGTGAGCCGGCGTACCCGGTCGGCCCCGGCCACCAGCGCGGTGAGCCAGATCGCCAGCAGGGCGACCGGCACCACGGCGATCGCCCCGTAGAAGGTGATCGCGGCGGCGTGCAGCGACAGGTCCCGTCCGCGCACCGGACGGAACGCGGCTGTGGTGATCCGTTTCGCGCGCTGCCATCCGTTGCCCATCGGGTTCTCCTTCCCTGTCGTCGAGGCCGTCACTCCTTAAGATCGCCGGTCATGACTGTTCTCACTACCGAACGCCTGATCCTGCGCGACTGGACCGACGATCCGGCCGATCTGGCCCGGATCTACGACATCTACTCGCGTCCCGAGGTCAGTCGATATCTGGGTGTGGCGTCGGGTCTGCCGATGACCAACCCCGCCCAGGCCGTCGAGCGGCTGCGGAGCTGGCAGGAGCGGCACGCCGACGACGGCGGCCGGTACGGCACCTGGGCGATCGAGGTACGCGAGACGGGTCAGGTGGTGGGCACCGTGTTGCTCAAGCCGTTGCCGGGGCGCGACGAGTCGCGCCGAACCGACGACATCGAGGTGGGCTGGCACCTGCACCCGGACGCGTGGGGTCACGGCTACGCCACCGAGGCGGCCCGCGCGGTGGTGGCCCGGGAGTTCGCCGCCGGTACCCGGGAGATCTACGCGGTCGTGTCGCCGAGCAACGAGCCGTCGATGGCTGTCGCTCGGCGGCTGGGCATGAGGCATGTCGGTCAGCGCACCGACTGGTACGGCGGGGAGCTGCTGGAGACCTTCGTGCTGACGGCATCAGATGCCTGATCGTTCCCGTACGACCTGACGCAAGATCCTGCGCAACTCCGGGGAAGGTTTGGCCTCCAGTGGTCGGGGGCGACACCTTCCCCGAATTTGTGGGCCGGTCGGTGCGGGCGGCAGCCGTCGGGGGGCAGGGAAGTCCGTCAATAGTGACTGCTGTCGAAGTGTTGACGCTCCGGTAGCACGTCAGTAACCTTTGGCCAAAGTAATGCAAGATTTCGACAAAGGCGTGCACGATTCTGTGCATGCTCCCGGAAGATTCAACGGGCCTCCTCAGGAGGCCCGTTGATGGTCGTACCCATCTGGTGTTTCCAGGACGAGCGCCGCCCCCGCGCCGCCCGTGCCATCCCGTCTCTCTCGACACCGGCCCTCTCGCGTCGGCCGGCGCTGCACCGCCGCACCCCCACCCCGTGGTCCAGCCACCGCGGCAACCGTCCCCCGACGACAAGGACAGTGATGAGACGAACGAATCTGTTCAGGATGGTGGCGGCCACGGCCGCCGCCGCGCTGATCGCGACGGCCGGGGCGACCGCCCTCGCCGGCCCGGCCGCCGCCGCCCGACCGGTCGACCCGGCTGCCGCACCGAGCACCGGCTTCGCGCCGGCGGCCACCAACCTCGCCCAGGGCCGTCCCACCCAGGAGAGCGGCCACGCCGACGTCTACGACTCGTCGAAGGTCGTCGACGGCAACGCGGGCAGCTACTGGGAGAGCGTCAACAACGCCTTCCCGCAGTGGGTGCAGGTCGATCTCGGCTCATCGCAGAGCGTCAACCAGGTCGTCCTGAAGCTGCCGACCTCCGGTTGGGGCACCCGGACGCAGACGCTGAGCGTGCGAGGCAGCACCAACGGTTCGTCCTTCACCGACCTGGTCGGGTCGCAGACCTACACCTTCAACCCGGCGAGCGGCAGCACCGCCACGATCAACTTCAGCTCGACCTCCACCCGCTACGTCCGGATCACCATCACCGCCAACAGCGGCTGGCCGGCCGGGCAGCTCTCCGAGCTGGAGGTGTACGGCAGCGGCGGCAGCACCCCCGACACCACAGCGCCGAGCGTTCCCGGCAACCTCTCCTACACCCAGTCGGGCACCACCATCAGCCTCAACTGGGTCGCGTCGACCGACAACGCGGGCGGCAGCGGCATCGCCGGCTACGACGTCTACCGCAACGGCGCGTTCCTCCAGTCCGTCGGCAACGTGACCACCTTCAACGACACCCAGCCGGCGACGGCCACCGTGTCGTACTTCGTCCGGGCCCGCGACGCCGCCGGCAACCTCTCCGGCAACAGCAACACGGTGACCCGGACCGGCAGCGGTGACACCACAGCGCCGAGCGTCCCGGGGACCCTGTCGCAGAGCACGTCGGGCAGCACGATCACGCTGACCTGGGGTGCCTCCACCGACTCCGGTGGCAGTGGGCTCGCCGGCTACAACGTCTACCGGGGCGGCAGCCTGATCGCCACGTTGGGCACCGTCCTCACCTACCAGGACACCCAGCCGGCGACGGCTACCGTGTCGTACTTCGTCCGTGCTCGCGACGGCGCCGGCAACCTCTCCGGCAACAGCAACACCGTCACCCGGACCGGCAGCAACCCGCCGGCCTGCACCAACGTGGCGCAGGGCAAGAGCATGACGGCGAGCGGCTCCACCTTCAGCTTCACCCCGGACAAGGCGAACGACGGGCAGCTCAGCACCTACTGGGAGGGCGCGGCGAGCTACCCGCAGAACCTGACAGTGGCGCTCGGCGCGAACCACTCCATCTCCGGTGTCACAGTGAAGCTCAACCCGGATTCGTCCTGGGGCACCCGTACCCAGACCATCCAGGTCCTCGGTCGCGACCAGGCGTCGTCGGCGTACACCAGTCTGGTGTCGGCGGCGGCCTACCAGTTCACCCAGGGCACCAACGTCGTGACCATCCCGGTCAGCGCCACCACAGCGGACGTGCAGTTGCGGTTCACCGGCAACACCGGTGCCCCGTCCGGCCAGGTGGCCGAGCTTGAGGTGTGCGGCACCCCGGCACCCAACCCGGATCTGGTCGTCAGCTCCGTGACCTGGTCGCCCACGTCGCCAAGCGAGGTCTCGGCGGTCACCCTCTCGGCCGTGGTGCAGAACATCGGGTCGGCTGCCGCGGGCGCGACCACCGTGAACTTCAGCCTGGCCGGCGCGGTCGTCGGCAGCGCCACCGTGGGCACGCTCGCCGCGGGCGCCTCCACCACGGTGTCGTTCAACGCCGGCACGCGGCCGATGGGCAGCTACGCCGTCTCGGCGGTGGTCGACCCGGCGAACACGATCGTCGAGCAGAACAACGGAAACAACAGCTTCACCGCGGCGTCGCCGCTGGTGGTGACGCAGGCCCCGGGCCCCGACCTCCAGGTGCTCAGCATCGCCTCGAACCCGCCGAACCCGGCCGTCGGGGCGGCCGTCACCTTCACCGTGACGGTTCGCAACCGGGGCACCACAGCTACCGGCGCGACAACTGTCACCCGGCTGGTGGCGGGCAGCACCACCCTCAACACCAGCACCGCCTCGATCGCCGCCGGCGCGACCGTCACAGTGCCCGTCAGCGGTAGCTGGACCGCCACCAGCGGGGGCGCCACCATCACCGCCACCGCCGACGCCACCAACCTGGTCACCGAGACCAACGAGACGAACAACTCGTTCAGCCAGTCGATAGTGGTCGGTCGCGGGGCCGCCGTCCCGTACGTCTCCTACGAGGCGGAGGCCGGCCGTTACCAGGGCACGTTGCTGGAGGCCGACCCGCTGCGTACCTTCGGGCACACCAACTTCGCCAGCGAGTCCTCGGGTCGCAAGTCGGTACGACTCACCAGCACCGGCCAGTTCGTCGAGTTCACCTCGGCCAACCAGTCCAACTCGATAGTGGTGCGCAACTCCATCCCGGACGCGCCCGGTGGAGGCGGCATCGAAGCGAGCATCAGCCTCTACGTCAACGACGTCTTCTCCCGGAAGTTGACGCTGTCGTCGAAGCACAGCTGGCTCTACGGCAACACCGACGGACCGGAGGCGCTGACCAACACCCCGCAGGCCGACGCCCGACGACTCTTCGACGAGTCGAACGCGCTGTTGGCCCAGTCGTACCCGGCCGGCACCCGGTTCAAGTTGCAGCGCGACTCGGGTGACACCGCCTCCTTCTACGTCATCGACATGATCGATCTGGAGCAGGTGGCGCCGGCGGCGAGCCAGCCGGCCGGTTGCACCTCGATCACCTCGTACGGTGCGGTCCCGAACGACGGGCTCGACGACACCGCCGCCATCCAGCGGGCGGTGACCGACGACCAGAACGGTGTCATCAGCTGCGTCTGGATCCCCGCCGGGCAGTGGCGGCAGGAGCAGAAGATCCTGACCGACGACCCGCTGAACCGGGGTACGCACAACCAGGTCGGCATCAGCAACGTCACGATCCGGGGCGCCGGGATGTGGCACTCGCAGCTCTACACGCTGACCGAGCCGCAGAACGTGGTGGGCGGCATCAACCACCCGCACGAGGGCAACTTCGGCTTCGACATCGACAAGAACACCCAGATCTCCGACATCGCCATCTTCGGCTCGGGCCGGATCCGCGGTGGTGACGGCAACGCCGAGGGTGGCGTCGGTCTGAACGGTCGCTTCGGCACCGGCACGAAGATCAGCAACGTCTGGATCGAGCACGCCAACGTGGGCGTCTGGGTGGGGCGCGACTACGACAACATCCCCGACCTGTGGGGGCCGGCCGACGGGCTGGACTTCTCCGGCATGCGGATCCGCAACACGTACGCCGACGGCATCAACTTCAGCAACGGCACGCGTAACTCGCGGGTGTTCAACTCGTCCTTCCGCACCACGGGTGACGACGCGCTCGCCGTGTGGGCCAACCCGTACGTCAAGGACCGCAACGTCGACATCGCCCACGACAACCACTTCGTCAACAACACCATCCAGCTGCCCTGGCGGGCCAACGGCATCGCCATCTACGGCGGCTACGACAACTCGATCGAGAACAACCTGATCTACGACACCGCCAACTACCCGGGCATCATGCTGGCGACCGACCACGACCCGCTGCCGTTCTCCGGCACGACGCTGATCGCCAACAACGGGCTCTACCGCACCGGCGGCGCCTTCTGGAACGAGGACCAGGAGTTCGGTGCCATCACGATCTTCCCGGCCACCAGGGACATCGTCGGGGTCACGATCCGCGACACCGACATCATCGATTCCACGTACGACGGCATCCAGTTCAAGAACGGTGGCGGCAACATACCGAACCTCGCGATCACCAACGTGCGGATCGACAGGTCCGTCAACGGTGCCGGCATCCTCGCGATGAGCGGTGCGCGCGGCAACGCCAACCTGACCAACGTGACAATCACCAACTCGGCCGACGGCAACATCGTCATCCAGCCGGGCTCGCAGTTCGTCATCAACGGCGGCTAGCCCTGCCTGGGGGCCGCTCCGGCGGCCCCCGGTCGACGATCGCGTTTGATCAACACGAGTTCAGTGAAGTCGGGGTGTCTGCACGCTGCGGACACCCCGACTTCTGTAAACCCGAGTCGATCAGCGCCGGGTATTGGCGTTAGTCGGACATCCGACGCCGCTGCCAACGGGTAGAACCGGTCATGACCGTCGAGGACGGCAGTTGACCTGGTTCGACAGGGTGGGCAGCGGAAGTTGTGCTGCCTCTGGTGGCGATCCAGGGTGCGTGACGTGCCTCGTGCTGACCTGTCAATGTGGAAGGTGGATCGGCGCCGCGATCGCGGTGGCTGCCCGGTAGCAGGGTCGGAGGCGAGCATGGATGACGAAACCGGGTCCACCACAAGCCGACCGCTGCGGGCAGTGCTGCGCTGGTTGGGTGCCGCTGCCGCGATCGCCGGCATCGTGGGCGTGGTGTTCCAGGTGATCGAATGGGCCGGGTCCCGCGCCACACCAGCGGCGAGGACCAGCCCGGAAGCGAGCCCGACCTTGGTCACTCCCACCGCCACGGCGAGCGGCGACGAGCAGTTCGTGCAGGCCGGCCAGTGTGTGCGCAACGTCGGTGGCGCGGCCACCGTGGTGTACGAGATTTCCCCGTGTGGTCCCGGGACGTGGCGGGTGCTGGCTCGCGTCGAACAGGCTGTCGCCGACGAGGCGCAGGCCGATGCGGTGTGCGAGGCCCAGGCACCCGGCTTCATGGACTACCACTACTCGAACTGGACAAAACGCTCCGACTACCTCGACGTCGTGTTTTGCGTCGCCCCGGTCTGAACGCCGCCGGAACCTGGGCGACCAGGCCGATATCCCAATCTGTCGCACCGTGTGTGCGATGCCGTACCGGGCGGGGCGGCGTGACTAGGCTGACCTGAGCAGGATGGTCCGCTGAGGGGGTGAGCCCGGATGGCCCAGGCAGCGTTCGCGCCGGAACCGGCGCCGCAGCACACCGAGCCGTCGTTCGACGTGCTGCGGTGGCACGACGAGCCGTGGACCGCACAGCTCGCCCTCGACCTGTTGCCGGAGACCAACGGCCCCAAGGTTGAGGTCCTGAGCGGAAGCGTGATCGTGACACCACATGCCGGTTACGACCATCAGGACGCGGAGCTGGACCTCGCCTACCTCCTCAAGCAGGCGGCCCGTCGGGCAAAGCTGTGGCTCTACCTTGAAACGAACATCGTCTCGGGCCAGGATCTCTTCATTCCGGACATCGTCATTCTCGACGCTCCGGGCGGCGGTCGAACGACGATGGACATCGGGCATGCCGTGCTTCTCGGGGAGATCGTCTCGCCCGGAAACCGGCGCAAGGACATCATCGACCGACCGCGTGAGTACGCCGCAGCCGGTGTGCCCTTCTTCCTCCGGGTCGACCTGCGCAATCGGGTGCCCACCATCGCCTTGTACGAGCTGACCGAGGGGGAGTACCGGCCGGTGGCTGCCGCTGCGGCGGGGACGCGCTTCGTCATGCGGGAGCCGTTCGAGTTCTCCATTGATCCGGCCGACCTGCTCGGCGAGGAGGCGCTGCCGGAAGCACCGGGCGGGGAAGGCTGAGGCTCCCAGCGGGCGTACAGCGGTGGTGGGGAAGAATGGCCATGTGACTTCCCCCCGCGACCTTGTTCTGCTCGGGTCCACCGGCTCGATCGGCACCCAGGCCATCGACATCGTCCGGCGCAACCCGGACCGGTTCCGGGTGGTCGCCGTGGGTGCCGGCGGCGGCAACGTCGAACTGCTCGCCGCGCAGGCCCTCGAACTGGGCGTCGAGGCGGTCGGGGTGGCCAAGGCGTCCGCCGCGCAGGACCTGCAACTCGCGTTCTACGCGGAGGCGAGTCGGCGCGGCTGGGCCACGGGCGACTTCAAGCTTCCCAAGATCGTGGCCGGGCCGGACGCGATGACCGAGCTGGCCCAGTGGCAGTGCGACATCGTGCTCAACGGGGTGGTCGGCTCGCTGGGCCTCGCTCCTACGCTGGCCGCGCTGCGCTGTGGTCGTACCCTCGCGCTTGCCAACAAGGAGTCGCTGGTGGCCGGCGGCCCGCTGGTCAAGGCCGCTGTGACGCGGCCGGGGCAGATCGTGCCGGTCGACTCGGAGCATTCGGCGCTGGCCCAGTGTCTGCGCTCCGGGACGCGGGGTGAGGTGCGGCGGCTCATCGTCACGGCCAGCGGTGGCCCGTTCCGGGGTCGGCGGCGCGAGGAGTTGACGCAGGTCACACCCGAGCAGGCCCTCGCGCACCCGACCTGGAACATGGGGCCGGTCGTCACGATCAACTCAGCTACCATGGTCAACAAGGCGCTTGAGGTGATCGAGGCGCACGAGCTGTTCGACGTGCCGTACTCCGACATCACCGTGATGGTGCACCCGCAGTCGGTGATCCACTCGATGGTCGAGTTCGTCGACGGGTCGACGATCGCCCAGGCGAGCCCACCGGACATGCGACTGCCGATCGCGCTGGGCATGGGCTGGCCCGACCGGGTCCCCGAGGCGGCCACCGCCGTCGACTGGACGGCCGCGCACACCTGGGAGTTCGCGCCGCTCGACGATGAGGCGTTCCCGGCCGTCGCCCTGGCCAAGGCCGCCGGGGAGGCCGGGCGCTGCCGGCCGGCGATCTACAACGCGGCGAACGAGGAGTGCGTGGCCGCGTTCGTGGCGGGCCGACTGCCGTTCCTCGGCATCGTCGACACCCTCGAACGTGTGTTGGAGGAGGCTCCGGACTTCGACGAACCAGGTACCGTCGAGGACGTGCTCGCGGCCGAGTCGTGGGCACGCGCGCACGCGCAGGAGATCATCGCGGGTTCGGTGGAAGGAGCTTGATGTCGTACCTGCTCGGGGTGGTCCTCTTCGCCCTGGCCATTCTCATCTCGGTGAGCCTGCACGAGGCGGGTCACCTGCTGACCGCCAAGATGTTCGGGATGAAGGTGACGAAATACTTCGTCGGCTTCGGCCCCACCATCTGGTCGTTCAAGCGGGGCGAGACCGAGTACGGACTCAAGGGCATTCCCCTCGGCGGTTTCTGCAAGATCGTCGGGATGACGCCGCAGGACGACGACGTCGAGCCGGGCGACGAGTCGCGCGTGATGTGGCGCTACCCGGTCTGGAAGCGGACGATCGTGATGGCCGCCGGGTCGATCACGCACTTCGCGCTCGCCCTGGTCACGATCTGGATCCTCGCCGTCTCCGCCGGCCTGCCCAACCCCGACTTCCCGACCACCGACGCGCAGGCCCGCCAGGAGCCCGCCGTCATCCGGCTCAGTGAGTGCGTGGTGCCGGAAAACTCGCTGCGAGCATGCACGCCCGCCGACGCGGCCAGCCCGGCCGCCCAGGCGCAGTTGAAGAACGGCGACCGGATCACCTCGGTCAACGGCGCCCAGATCAACTCCTACGGCGACCTGCTCACCACGCTGCGCGGCCTCAAGCCGGGCGACACCGCGCAGATCGCCTACGTCCGCGACGGGCAGCCGGGCACCACCAGCACCGTGCTCGCGCAGACCCAGCGTCCGCCGCTGAACGACCCCAACGGTGCCGCCGCGCCGGTGGCCGCGCTCGGCGTCGGGCTCGTCCCCAGCACGCCCACCCGCGTGACGTACGGCCCGGTCGGCGCCTTCGGCGCCACCGCCGACTTCACCGGCGACCTGGCTGTCGGCACCGCCCAGGCGCTCCAGCGCCTCCCGCAGAAGGTCCCCGCCCTGTGGACCGCCCTCACCGGCGGCGAGCGGGACGTCGACACCCCGATCAGCGTGGTCGGCGCCAGCCGACTCGGCGGGGAAGCGGTGGAGAACAACGCCTGGCTGGTCTTCTTCATGCTCTTCGTGTCGCTGAACTTCTTCATCGGCGTGTTCAACCTGCTGCCGCTGCTCCCGGTGGACGGCGGCCACATCGCCATCGCCTGGTTCGAACGAGCCCGCTCCTGGGTCTACGCGCGGATCGGCCGGACCGACCCCGGTCGGGTGGACTACCTCAAACTGATGCCCTTCACGTACGTGGTGATCCTGATCGGTGGCGCGTTCACGCTGCTGACCATCGCCGCGGACGTCGTCAACCCCATCACGCTCTTCTCAAGGTGAGTGCCTGAAGTGACAGCTATCAGTCTCGGTATGCCCGCCGTGCCGCCCCCGCCGCTCGCTCCCCGTCGGGCCAGCCGCCAGATCATGGTCGGTTCGGTTCCGGTCGGTGGTGGTGCGCCGGTGTCAGTGCAGTCGATGACCACGACCCTCACCTCCGACATCAACGCGACCCTTCAGCAGATCGCCGAGCTGACCGCGTCCGGCTGCCAGATCGTCCGGGTGGCGGTGCCGTCCCAGGACGACGTCGAGGCGCTGCCCGCGATCGCCAAGAAGTCGCAGATCCCGGTGATCGCCGACATCCACTTCCAGCCCAAGTACGTCTTCGCCGCGATCGACGCCGGCTGCGCGGCGGTCCGCGTCAACCCGGGCAACATCCGGCAGTTCGACGACAAGGTCAAGGAGATCGCCCGCGCCGCGGGGGCGGCGGGCGTGCCGATCCGGATCGGCGTCAACGCCGGGTCGCTGGACAAGCGCCTGCTGAGCAAGTACGGCAAGGCCACCGCCGAAGCGCTTGTCGAGTCGGCGCTGTGGGAGTGCTCGCTCTTCGAGGAGCACGGCTTCCGCGACATCAAGATCTCGGTCAAGCACAACGACCCGGTCGTGATGATCCGGGCGTACCGGCAGCTCGCCGAGCAGTGCGACTACCCGCTGCACCTCGGCGTCACCGAGGCCGGCCCGGCGTTCCAGGGCACCATCAAGTCGGCGGTCGCCTTCGGCGCGCTGCTGGCCGAGGGGATCGGCGACACGATCCGGGTGTCGCTGTCCGCCCCGCCGGTCGAGGAGATCAAGGTCGGCAACCAGATCCTGGAGTCCCTCGGTCTGCGCGAGCGGGGCCTGGAGATCGTCTCGTGCCCGTCCTGCGGGCGGGCCCAGGTGGACGTCTACAAGCTCGCCGAGGAGGTCACCGCCGGCCTGGAAGGGCTGCCGGTGCCGCTGCGGGTCGCCGTCATGGGCTGCGTGGTGAACGGTCCGGGCGAGGCCCGGGAAGCCGACCTCGGCGTCGCCTCCGGCAACGGCAAGGGCCAGATCTTCGTCAAGGGGCAGGTCGTCAAGACGGTGCCCGAGGCCCAGATCGTGGAGACCCTGATCGAAGAGGCGCTGCGGATCGCCGACGAGATGGGTGCCGAGCTTCCCGAGGAGCTGCGCGGGCTGGTCACCGGCCCGACCGTCACCGTGCACTGATTTTCGAGCTGGAAAAAGCGGCCGTTCCCCGTGCGGGGAACGGCCGCTGTGCGTTTGCGCTGATCGTGCGCTTGAGCGCTGTGGTGCCCGTAGCTGGTGCGGCCTGGCGGCCTTGGTGCTCGTGCGCCGTGGTGGGGCCTGGCGTCGTGCGCTGTGGTGCGGCCTGGCGTCACTCGGATTCGGCGAGGATCGCGTACAGCTTGCGCCGGGTCTCGTCGAGCACCTGGGCGGCCCGCTCACGCTGGTCGTCGGTGCCGTTCATCATCACCTGGCGCAGAGCGTTCATCGCCTGCGCGCCGGAGTCACGGATGTCGTGCCAGTTGCTCACCGTGCCCTGGGCGACGTCCGCCCACGGTGGGGTCTGCGCGGCCTCGGTGGCCTCTGCCTGACCGGCCTCGGTGACGGTGAACCGCTTCCGCCCGCCACCGGACTCCTCGGTGCTGGCGACGATCACGCCCTCGTCCTCCAATAGCTGGAGGGTGGGGTAGATCGAGCCGGGGCTCGGCCGCCACGCACCGCCGGTGCGGGAGTCGATCTCCTGGATCATCTCGTAGCCGTGCATCGGCCGTTCGGTGAGCAGGGCCAACACGGAGGCTCGGACGTTGGGGCGTCGGCCCCGACCCCGTCCACGGCCCCGGCCGCCCCAGGGGCCGCCGTGTCCGTGCTCGTGGCCATGACCGTGCGGACCGGGCGGGACCGGCGGGAAGCCGAACCCCCGCATCCGGGCCTCGTGCATCGGGTGGTGCTGTCGGTGGAACCTCATCGGGTTCTTCCTTCCTTTGGACTATCGCTGATGCATCAACGATATATCGGCAATGCATCGCCGACAACCCTCATCTACCAAACCGTACGTACGTCTTGTTAGGGTGTCGGTCATGCGCCTGCTTCCCCCGCCGGGCCCGGCCCGGGTCCTCACCCTCGGCACTCTGGTCAAGACCGTCGGGCGGGGTCTCTGGCTCGTCGCCAGCGCTCTCTTCCTCACCCGGTCGGTCGGCCTGTCGGCCACCCAGGTCGGCATCGGGCTGACCATCTCGGCCCTGGTCGGTGTGCTGGCCAGCGCCCCGAGCGGCTACCTGGCCGATCGCGTCGGCCCCCGCAGCGTGCAGGTAGGCGCGCTGTTCGTCGCCGGCACCCTGACCATCGGCCTGATCGCCGTCCGGTCGTTCCCCACGTTCGTTCTGGTGGGAGCGGCCACCGCGCTTGCCGACGCGGTCGAGCGAGGCGCCCGCGGCGCGCTGATCGCCGGAGCGATCCCAGCCGACCAGCGGGTCCGCACCCGCGCCTACCTGCGAGCCACCACCAACGTCGGGATCTCCGTCGGCGCTGTCCTCGGCGGCTTCGCCATCGCGGCCGACACCCGAACCGGGTACGTCGCGCTGATCCTGGCCTCGGCGGCGACATCACTGGCCGCGGCGGTGGTCTTCCTTCGACTGCCCACCGTCGCCCCGGTCGCCACCCCGACGCACGGCCCCCGGCTGGTCGCCCTACGGGACCGCCCGTTCCTCGCCTTCACACTGGTCGACGGGCTGATGTCGATGCACTTCAGCCTGCTCACCATCGCCCTGCCGCTGTGGATCGCCGGCCACACCCGGGCACCCGCCTGGATGATCTCCGCGTTGACGCTTGTCAACACAGTGCTGGTGGTGCTCCTTCAGGTACGCGCCGCGGGTACCGCCGCCACCCTGCCCGGAGCCGCCCGCGCCGCCCGCCGAGCAGGCGTGGCCATCGCCCTGGCCTGCGTACTCTTCGCCGCCAGCGGCGCGCTGCCCACCGTCGGCGCGGTGGGCCTGCTCGGCCTCGGGTCACTCGCGCACGTCACCGGGGAGCTGTGGCACTCCGCCGCCGGCTGGGGGATCTCCTTCGGGCTGGCACCAGCGGACGCCCAGGGGCAGTACCAGGGGGCGTACGGCATGGGCTACGAACTGGGCAAGATGCTCGCACCGGTGGTGGTGACCACCCTAGCGCTCGGCTGGGGCGTACCTGGCTGGCTCGTACTCGGTGCCCTGTTTCTCCTGCTCGGAGCCCTGGTGCCCCCGGTCGTCCGGTGGGCCGGACGGACCCGGCCCGGCCGAGACGGTGCCGGCCTTGTCACTCGACCGGCGAAGCAGGGTGCCGATCTGGCAGGCTGATAGTCGTGCTGACGGTGCCGGTACGCCAACTGGGGGAATCGGAGCGCCGCGCGGTCGAGCGACTGCTCGACCATGACCCGTTCGCGGGCGCGCAGGTCGCCGAGCGGATCGCCGCGCGCGGACTCTCGTGGTGGCGGGCCGAGGGCAGAATCCTGGGGTACGGGGCTCGCCGCAACCTCGAGTCACTCTGCTGGCTCGGCGGCAACCTGACTCCCGTGCTGGCCAGTGACGCAGCGGTGGCTGCCTTCGCCGACCTGCTCGCGGGCGAGGAGCGGCTCTGCTCCTCCATCGTCGGCCGCGCGGACGCCGTCCTCGGGCTGTGGGACCGCCTCTCCGACACGTGGGGGCCAGCGCGAGACGTTCGCCCCAATCAGCCGTTGCTGGTCACCGACACGCTGCCACCCGTACCGGCCGACCCGGAGGTACGCCAGGTTCGCTCCGGCGAAGTCGACAGGCTCTTCCCGGCGGCGGTGGCGATGTACACCGAAGAGGTCGGCGTCTCCCCGCTGGCCGAGGACGGCGGACGCAGCTACCGCCGGCGGGTCAACGACCTGGTCCGGACCGGCCGCGCGTACGCCCGCATCATCGACGGCAAGGTCGTGTTCAAGGCCGAGCTGGCCGTAGTGACCAAACGGACGGCGCAGATCCAGGGCGTCTGGGTGGCACCCGAGTGGCGAGGCCGGGGGATCGCCACCGCCGCCATGGCAGCAGTGGTCCGCGACGCGCTGCTACGGGTCGCCCCCACCGTCAGCCTGTACGTCAACGACTTCAACCTTCCGGCCCGCCGCGTCTATGAACGCTGCGGCTTCCAGCCGATCGGCACCCTGGCCACCGTCCTCTTCTGACCGCTGCGGGTTGGCCGCCGGCGGTCCGCCTTACCGACGCGCACCAGCCCGGTGCCACAAGGCGGCCTGTCCCTACAGATCTTGGACACTTTCCGTTAGCGCAGGACGGAAAGTGTCCAAGATCTGTGAACGAGTGCCGCTTGGTGACGCCATCCGCCTCCGCCGCGGGTCCCTGCGTCGCGACATTCCCCAGCGGGGCCGGCTGTTGATGGTTGGCGGTTGGTGGTCGGCGTATCGGTGGTTGGTGGTCGGCTTCACGGGTCCGACGGTCCGGCGGTCGGACGCAACGGAAAGGCCGCTGGCCGGCACCCCGGGTTGGGGTGCCGGCCAGCGGTCGGTGTCGTGCGGTGGTGCTGTTGTGCGTGCTGCTGTCGTGCGGTGGTGTTGAATGCTTGTCCTGCTGTGGTGCTGGTGGTCAGCTGTTCCAGTGCTGGCCGACGAGGTCGGTGGCCTGCTGCTCCCACTGGGCGTAGGCGTCCGGGTAGGCCGACACCTGCACGGTCTGCGCGGCGTCGGTCAGGGGCATGTCCTGCCACCCGTCGACCTGCTTCAAACCCTTGAGGAACGCCGTCGTCGAGTACTCAGGGTCGGTGATCTGCTCCGGGGTGCCCCAACCACTGGACGGGCGCTGCTGGAACAGGCCCAGCGAATCGTGGTCGTTCATATCGCCGAGGTGGCCCAGGTTCTCCAGCTTCGACTCCTGCAAGCTCGTCGCGATCGAGATCACCGCGGCCCGCTCCGGCAGACCGGCCTTCTTCGTGGCGGCGATGATCGCCTTCACGTTCGCGGTCTGCTCATCGTTGAGGGTGATGTGCGACTGGTCGCCCTGCGGCTTCGGCGCCGCCGACTGCACGGCCACGGCGGCGGGCTTGGCATCCACGGCCGGGGTGGCGGCGTGGGCGGCGATCGGGCCGGCGAACACACCACCGGCGAACGCGAGACCAGCAACGGACAGCATGCTCTTACGGAAGATCGTGTTCATGAGGGGTAGCTCCTTCGGGGGTAGGACACCCCGACCACCAAAGGGGGGCGGCGGCAGGGTGTGAGCACCTCGTCCGGCGCTGCACATACAAAGGGAAAAGTCTCTGGGGGGTGACGCCCATCAGGGCGTCGGGTCGGCGACCTGCCGAGCCGGGGGGCTCGTGGCGCCGGGACCCTATGTAACGACCGGCGGACCGGGGTCATTCCGGGGTTGGCCCATCTGCCGGCACCCTCATGGTGGCGGTGCCTGCGGTCGGTCGTGGGGACTGCAACGACCGGGCGTTGGCCGGCATTCCAACCTGCGCGACCTGCCCCGAGGGGGCGGGCGGCGGGCCCGTGGTACTGCGATCGTCAGGGTATGTAACGACCCCGGCCCCGCCATGATTCCGGCCCACGCGTGCGCCCGGCCACACCCCAGAAACCCCCACTGCCGGACAAACCACCCATCCAGCGCCGCGTCCAAGGCGTCGAATCGACCCTCACCCGCGTGATCGACTCGGATTCACGGAAGACGGGGTGTCCCGGACGGGCGGACACCCCGAGTTCATGAAACCCGAGTCGATCACGAATCGGTCGGGGCGCACGGACCGCGCAAACCGGACAAGAAGGCCAGCGTCGGTGGGTTTCGGTGGCAAACCCGCGGCGCGGCACGCACCGGTTCGGGCGAGAGCGACCCTGACCCGAGAATCGCGGGCGCGGTGCCCGGTTTGGTCTATCAAGTGGGTGGCGCGAGGGTGGCCGCCGGGGCGCCGGCTCTGATCCGAGAATCGCGGGCGCGGCATCCCGATTTGGTTGATCGAGTGGGTGGCACGAGGGTGGCCGGCGGGGCGGCGGCTCTGGCCCGAGAACCGCTGGCGCGGTGCCGCGCGTCTAGCTGATCAACGGGTGGCGCGACGGTGGGTACGGCATCGAGAACGGTGGCCGCCCGGTCCGCTTCAACGGACGGAGTCCCTGCTCACGGCCGGAAAATCGGTTGAGGTGGCGGGGTGGTGCCGGCAGGCTGAGGTCTCCGCCACCCACGTCCCGGAGGACTTTCCATGCGCCTGCTCCGTGATCTGTGGGGTACTTCGACCCGTCGTGTGACGATCGTGGCCGTCCTCATCGTGCTGGGTGCCGCAGGGCAGGCGGGCGCGTCGGCGCTGGCCGGTGCGGTGCTGGTGCATCGTTCGGCTGGCTTCTTCGCCGTACTGGCCGCGGCCCTGGTTGCCGTTGTCCTCAGCGACCTCGCGGTGAGTCTGCTGATGGCCGGCCTGACCGCCGACTGGTCAGCGGACGTGCGTCGCCGACTCTGCCGCGTCGCTCTCGGGCAGGACCTGCCCACCCTGGAGACCACTCCGGTGGGCGAGTTGCTGGACCGCATCGACGGGGACGTCTATCAGGTTGCGTCGGCAATTCGTAACCAGGGCACCCGGCTCGCCCAGGGCCTCTGCGTCGGTCTGTTGTCGATGGTCGTGGCGGTGTTCGTGTGGTGGCCGGCGGGGATCGCCATGCTGCTGCTCACTGTGGTGCTCGCGGTCGGCCTGCGCCGGCCCACGGCGCGGATCGGCCCGGCCCGGATGGCCGAGGAGGAGGCGTGGTCCGACCTGGCCGCCGTGATGGAAGAGGCGGTGCACGGCCAGGACGACGTACGCACCAGTCTGGCGCGGCCGTACGTGCTGCGGTTGTACGCCCGGCGGGCCTCCGCCGTGCTGTCCCGTGGCCTGGTGGTCTGGGTGCTGTCCGCCCGGGTGGCGACGGTGGCCACCGCGACGATCCGGGCGGGCATCGGCGCTGTGGTGCTCGGCGGTGCCTGGGCGTTGGCGAGCGGCCGGATCGACGCCGCCCGGCTCACCGCCATCTGGTTGCTCGCCCTGGCCTTCGGGGCGACCGCTGAACACGTCAGCCGGATGGTGCCGGAGATCCAGGAGGCGCTCGGCGCGTGGGCGCGGGTGCAGTTGCTCTACAAGGCCAGGCAGGAGCCAGTCGGCGGGGCCAGCCCGAGCGAGGGTGACCTGCGCATTCGGGACCTGACATTCGCGTACGGGGAGAGTGGCCGGGGGGCCGCGCTGCGCGGGCTCAGCCTCACCTTCGCGCGCGGTCGCTCTTACGCGCTGATCGGGCGGACCGGTTCGGGCAAGTCGACCCTGGCGAAGGTGCTCACCCGCGCGGTCGACGTACCGCCGGGCACTGTCTTCCTCGGCGGCACCGACCTGTGCGACCTCGACGTCGAGCAGTTGCGCCGCTGGGTGGCGTTGGTGCCGCAGCGCACCGAGATCCTGGCCGGCACTCTCGCCGAGAACGTGGCGCTCTTCGACATTGAGTTGCTCGACGCGGCAGCTCGGGCGCTCGACGAGTTGGGCCTGGCCAGCTGGATCGCCGAGCTGCCGGACGGGTTGACGACCCGGCTGGGGGAGGGCGGGCATGTGCTGTCCGCCGGTCAGGAGCAGTTGGTGGCGTTCGCCCGGATCCTGGTCCGGGAGCCGCACGTGGTGATCCTCGACGAGGCCACCGCGCGGCTGGACCCGGTCACCGAGGCGCGGGTGCAGCGGGCCACCGAACGCCTGCTGCGTGACCGGATCGGCATCGTCATCGCGCACCGACTCTCCTCGGTGCGCCGCTGCGACGAGGTGGTCGTCCTGGCCGACGGCGCGGTGGTCGAGGCCGGTCCGCTGGAGACGTCGACCCGCTTCGCCGAACTCCTGGCGACCAGCCACGCCGCCGCGTACGCCACTGTGGCGCCGGCCGGTCGTGCCGGCGTCGGCACCGACCTGCTGGTCGGCCCCGGCCCGGCCGACGCCTGGCCGAGCGAGCCGCCGCCGGCCCGGATCGAGCCGGTCGGACCGACGGAGCGGGCCACAGCGGTCGGACCGACGGAGCGGGCCACAGCGGTCGGACCGACGGAGCAGGCCACAACGGTCGGGCCGACCCGGGCCGATCCGCCGCCGCTGCCGCCGGTGCCGCCGGCCCGGACGCTGCGGGAGATCTTCCGGCTCTGCACCAACGATCCCCGGTACGGTGCGGCGGCGATCGTGCTGTTCCTCGGTCTCAGCCTGCTCGGGCTGGACGGCCCGGTGCTGCCCTGGCTCTGGGCGGACCTGGTCGACGGGACCGGTAACCCGTACCTGCCGGCGGTGGGGATCGTCGCCGGGTTGCTGATCACCCTGCCGTTGCCGTTCTACACCCACGTCTGGTTCCCGCAGTGGTGGGTGCGGCAGATGCTGCGGATCGGCCTTCGCCTGGTGCACGGCCAGACCGGGCCGCGCCGGGTCAGCTCGCACACCCCCGCCGAGGTGGTGGCGCAGGGTGGGGACACCGAACGGGTGGTCCAACTCGCCGACAACGTGCTGGACCAGACGGTCGCGCTGGTGCTCGTGGTCGCCATGACGGCGGTCACCGGCAGCGTCGTACCCGGGCTGTTCTTCCTCGGTACGATGGTCGTCTCCGGGCTGGCCGCGACGTTGTTCGGGCCGAAGCTGGAGCGTGCGGCCCGGGCGACGGTGGCGGCGCGGGCCTCCTTCGCCACGGCGCTGGTCTCCGCTCTCTCCGCGGCGCGGACGGTGAAGCTCGCCGGCGCTACCACTGCGGTGCTGCGCCACCTGGCGAGCCTGGACGTGCTGCGCAGCGACAGGCAGCGGCGGGAGATCTCGGTGCAGGTGTGGGCGCGCTCCACGCCGTCGATGGCCAGCGGGTTGTTGCCGATCGGCGCGTGGGCGCTCTACCTGAACGGCTCGCTCTCCGCCGGGGCGGTGCTGGTGGCCGTGTCCACCCTGGGCGCGGCCCGCTGGTTCGCCTGGACGACGGCGTCGTTGATCTCGCAGCTGCCCTCGGCGCGGGTCTGGACCCGGCGCACGGCGGCGATGACCGGGGTGAGCGCGTACTCCGCTGGGGTGCCGGAGGTCGACCTGACCGCCGGGACGGCGCCCGCGCCGACCATGCCGCCCCGGCATCCGCTGCGCCGGCTGGAGCTGCGCGGCTTCGGGGTGGTGCACTCCGACGGCACTGTGGCCGTCCGGGACGTGGACCTGACCGTGCAGCGCGGGCAGTTGGTGTTGGTCGTCGGGCCGGTGGGGTCGGGCAAGTCCTCGTTGCTGCGCGGGCTGGCCGGGATTGTGCACCACACCGGCGAGCTGGCCTGGAACGGTGACCCCGTCACCGAGCCGGAGTTGTTCCTGCGTCCCAACCAGGTCGGCTACGTCGGTCAGTTGCCCCGGGTGCTCTCCGGCACGGTGGCCGACAACATCGCCCTCGGGCACCAGGTGGATGCGGCGGGGGCGGTCAGCACAGCCCAGCTCGACCACGATCTGGCTGCCGCCGGTGGTGGGCTGGGCCTGCTCATCGGGCACAAGGGCACCCGGCTCTCCGGCGGGCAGTTGCAGCGGTTGGCGCTGGCCCGGGCGCTGGCCCCGCGTACCGAACTGCTTGTCGCCGACGACGTGTCGTCGGCGCTGGACGTCACCACCGAGCTGGCGCTGTGGCAGGCGTTGCGGGGCCACGGGGTGACGGTTGTCGGCTCGACAGCGAAACGCGCCGCGTTGGTCCGGGCCGACCACGTGGTGGTGCTGCTCGGCGGCACGGTGGCCGCCCAGGGCACCTGGCAGGACCTGGAGGGCGACTGGTCACACCTGGCCGGTTGACCGACGGTCGGGCGGCCGCTCACGCGGCGGCCGCCCGACCGGTGGGGATCAGGAGGCGCGGGCGTACTGGGCGGGGCCGGAGTACGCGACGCCGAGCTTCGCGGCGGCCCGGCGCGGCCAGTACGGGTCGCGCAGCAACTCCCGGCCCAGCAGCACCAGGTCGGCCTCGCCGCTGGCGACGATCTGCTCGGCGTGCTCGGGCTCGACGATGAGGCCCACCGCGCCGGTAGGTACGCCGGCCTCGCGGCGGATCTGCGCGGCCAGTGGCACCTGGTAGCCCGGGCCGAGTGGGACGCGCTGGTCAGTGCTCACCCCACCGGAGGACGCGTCGACCAGGTCGACGCCGACACCGGCCAGCTCACCGGCGAGCACCACGCTGTCCTCGATCGTCCAGCCGCCCTCGACCCAGTCGGTGGCGGAGATCCGGGTCAGCACCGGCACGTCCTCGCCGACCGCGGCGCGCACCGCGCGGGCCACCTCCAGGGTGAGCCGCATCCGGGCCGCCCGGTCGCCGCCGTACGCGTCGGTGCGGTGGTTGGTCAGCGGCGAGAGGAACTCGTTGAGCAGGTAACCGTGGGCGGCGTGGATCTCCACGGCGGCGAAGCCGGCGTCCAGCGCGCGAACGGCTCCGGCCGCGAACGCCTCGACCACCCCGGCGATGCCGGCCTCGTCGAGGCTGGTCGGCGTCCGGTAGTCGGCGGTGAACGGCTCCGGGCCGGGGGCGACCGGCGTCCAGCCACCCTCGGCGTCCGGCACGCCACCGCGCTGCGGCGCCCACGGCCGGTAGGTGGAGGCCTTGAAGCCGGCGTGCGCGAGCTGGACGGCCGGCACCGCGCCTTGGGCGGCGACGAACGCGGTCACCGGTCGCCAGGCGTCGACGTGCGCACCGGACCAGAGGCCGGTGTCCTGCGGGCTGATCCGGCCCTCGGGGAGCACGGCGGTCGCCTCGGTCAGCACCAGGCCGGCGCCGCCGACAGCGCGACTGCCGAGGTGGATCAGGTGCCAGTCGGTGGGCAGGCCGTCCGGGCCGGCGGAGTACTGGCACATCGGTGCCATGGCGATCCGGTTGGGCACTGTGACAGCGCGCAGGGCCAGGGGAGTGAACAGGGAGCTCATCGCATCATCCTCTCCGACACGGCGACGGGCCCCCGGGGAGAGGGGCCCGTCGCCGTACTGGTGAATCGGTCAGGCAGGAACGGGGCTGAGCTCGGGCCGGTTGTTGGCTACCGGCTCCGGCTCGGTCAGGTCACGCCGACCGGCGGACTCGTACGCCTCGCGGTCGAGAATGCCCTCGCGGGCGGCGACCACTGTCGGCACCAGCGCCTGACCCGCGACGTTGGTGGCGGTGCGGATCATGTCCAGGATCGGGTCGATGGCCAGCAGCAGGCCGGCGCCGGCCAGCGGCAGACCCAGCGTGCTGAGGGTCAGGGTGAGCATCACGATCGCGCCGGTCAGGCCGGCGGTGGCAGCCGAGCCGACCACGGAGACGAAGGCGATCAGCAGGTAGTCGCCGATGCCGAGGTGCACGCCGAACACCTGGGCCACGAAGATCGCGGCGAGGGCCGGGTAGATGGCGGCGCAACCGTCCATCTTCGTGGTCGCGCCGAAGGGCACAGCGAACGAGGCGTACTCACGGGGCACGCCGAGTCGCTCGACGGAGCGCTGGGTCACCGGCATGGTGCCGACCGAGGAGCGGGACACGAAGCCCAGCTGGATCGCCGGCCAGGCGCCGGCGAAGAAGCGCACCGGGTTGAGGCGGCCGGCCAGGATCAGCACCAGCGGGTAGACCACGAACAGCACGATGGCGCAGCCGACGTAGACGGCTGTGGTGAACTTCGCGAGGGGGGCCAGCAGGTCCCAGCCGTACGAGGCGACGGCGTTGCCGATCAGGCCGAGGGTGCCGATCGGGGCGAGCCGGATGACCCACCAGAGCGCCTTCTGGACGATCTCCAGCAGGGAGCGGTTCAGCGCCACGAACGGTTCGGCGGCTTCGCCGACCAGCAGGGCCGCAGCACCGATGACGACGGCGAGGAAGACGATCTGGAGGACGTTGCCCTCGACGAACGCGCCGACCGGGTTGGTGGGCACGATGCCGGTGAGGAAGTCGGTCCACGAGCCGGTGTTCTTCGGCGGTGCCGCGCCACCCAGGTCGAGGGTCACGCCCTTGCCCGGGTTGGTGAGCAGGCCGAGGCCGATGCCGATGCTCACCGCGATCAGCGCGGTGATGCCGAACCACATCAGGGTCTTGACGGCGAGCCGGGCGGCGTTGGCGACGCCGCGCAGGCTGACCACGCTGACCACGATGGCGGTGAAGACCAGCGGCGGCACGGCCAGCTTGAGGAGTTGGACGAAGAGGCTACCGACTGTGTGCAGGGTGCTGGTCAGCCAGCTCAGGTCGTTGCTGCGGGCAAGGAAGCCCAGCGCGACGCCGAGCACGAGGCCGAGCAGGATCTGCACGGAGAAGGGAATTTTGCGCAGGCTGAAGGGCATGAAAATGTATCCAATTGTCCGGTCCGATCGGGGCAGGCGTAGGAACGCGGCTAGCCCGGACAGATGCCACTGGCCTGTAGTCGGAGATCGACATACAGGCGGACAGTGAGGCCCCAGACATTGGTCATCGCTGGCCGACGATACGCCGATTCCCGCTCATCGGAAGGACCGGACGGCGTGAGGCTCCTTACAGAGGGCCAGCGCGGTGGCGGTGCCCAGGCCCCACAGCACCGCGAGGGCGAGGATCAGCCGTTCCAGCAACCCCACCACCGGGCCCCGACCGATCACGAGCATCGCCAGCCCCACAGTGGCACAGAGCGGCAGGGCCAGCACGGCGGCCACCCCGGCCAACCGACGCACCGTCCGTCCGGCCGACCCGGAGACGGCCAGCGTGATCATGGCAAAGACCACCGCCGCGGTCGCCGCGATGCTCGCGCCGCCGTGCACCAGGTCCGCCGTCGTCGCGCGCTCGAACGGCGGCAACGGGCAGCCGCCGGAACAGGTGACCGCCCCGGACACGGCGGTGAACACGGCCCCGGTGGCGAGCAGCGCCGGTGCGGGGCGGCCGGCCGACCCGGCTCAACCACGCCCGTGCGGCGTGCTCCAGCCGGATTCGTCCGGCCCGAGTGGCACGATGCCGCTGGGATTGATCTCCCGGTGCGTGCCGTAGTAGTGCCGCTTGATGTGGTCGAAGTCCACCGTCTCGCCGAAACCCGGCGTCTGGAACAGGTCCCGGGCGTACGCCCAGAGCACCGGCATCTCGGTCAGCTTGTCGCGGTTGCACTTGAAGTGCCCGTGGTACGCGGCGTCGAACCGGACCAGCGTGGTGAACAGCCGCACGTCCGCCTCGGTGATCGTGTCGCCCATCAGGTAGCGCTGCCCGGCCAGCCGCTCGGAGAGCGCGTCCAGCCGGGCGAAGAGCGCCCGGAACGCCTCGTCGTATGCCTCCTGGGAGGTGGCGAACCCGCAGCGGTAGACGCCGTTGTTGACGTCGGTGTGGATCTCGGCCATCAGCGCGTCCATCTCGGGGCGCAGCGCCTCCGGGTAGAGGTCCGGCGCCCCCGCCCTGTGCAGCGACCGCCACTCGGTGGAGAAGTCGAGGGTGAGCTGCGGATAGTCGTTGGTGACCACCCGCCCGGTCAGTGTGTCGACGAGCGCCGGCACCGTCACCCGGCCGGTGTAGTCCGGGTCGGTGGCCAGGTACGCCTCGGAGAGGAAGCTCACCCCGAGGACCGGGTCGAAGCCGTCCGGGTCGAGGGCGAACGCCCAGCCCCGCTCGTCCCGGATCGGGTCGACGGTGCCCAGTGAGATCGCGTCGTCCAGCCCGAGCAGGCCGCGCACGATCCTCGCCCGGTGCGCCCACGGGCAGGCCCGACACCAGATCAGCCGGTAACGGCCGGCCTCCAGCGGCCAGCGGTCCTGCTCGTCCGGGCCGCCGCCGGGTGGCGAGGTGGAGTCGGCGGTGACCCGACCGGTGAACCGGTTCGGCTGGCGGACGAACGCGCCGCCGCCGCTGGTCTCTGCGCTGAACTGGGCCCGGGCCATGCCGTCAACCTATCCGCTGCGGGCGCGGATATCCTGGCGGCCGGCAGCCCTCGTGACCCGGTGGGCGTGCCCCACCCCCGCCGTCTGCACCCCCTAAGGACTCGCGATGACCGTGGCATACCTGGTGGCCGGTGTCCGCACCCCGATCGGCCGGTACGCGGGCGCGCTGGCCGGCGTCCGCCCGGACGACCTGGCCGCGCACGTGATCCGAGAACTGGTCGCCCGCCACCCGTCGGTGGACTGGGCCCGAGTCGACGACGTCGTGCTCGGCTGCGCCAACCAGGCCGGCGAGGACAACCGCAACGTGGCCCGGATGGCGGCGCTGCTGGCCGGGCTGCCCGAGGAGGTGCCGGGCAGCACTGTCAACCGGCTCTGCGGCTCGGGCCTGGACGCGCTCGCCAGCGCAGCCCGGTCCATCGTCGCCGGGGACGCCGAGCTGGTGATCGCCGGCGGGGTGGAGAGCATGAGCCGGGCGCCGTTCGTCATGCCGAAGGCGACATCGGCGTACTCCCGCTCGGCAGAGGTTTACGACACCACCTTGGGCTGGCGGTTGGTGAACCCGTTGATGCGTGACGGGTGGGGGGTCGACTCGATGCCGGAGACGGCGGAGAACGTGGCCGCCGAGTACGGCGTGAGCCGGGCCGAGCAGGACGCCTTCGCGTACCGGTCGCAGCAGCGTGCGGCCAAGGCGCAGGCCGACGGCCGGTTCGCCGAGGAGATCGTG
Source organism: Micromonospora sp. NPDC048947 (assembly GCF_040649495.1). NCBI lineage: Bacteria > Bacillati > Actinomycetota > Actinomycetes > Micromonosporales > Micromonosporaceae > Micromonospora > Micromonospora sp. NPDC048947. Next base: position 196,032 of record NZ_JBEZFO010000007.1, on the reverse strand, counting down.
GCGGTGTCAGTGCCGGCCGGTCGTCGGGAGACCCGGCTGGTCGATGTCGACGAGCACCCTCGGGAGACCACGCTGGCGAAGTTGGCCACGCTGCCCACCCCGTTCCGCGACGGCGGGACGGTGACCGCCGGCAACTCCTCGGGCGTCAACGACGGCGCTGTCGCGTTGCTGGTGGCCAGCGAGGCGGCGGTCGCCCGGTACGGCCTGACCCCGCTGGCCCGGATCGTCGGCGCGGCGGCGGCCGGTGTGCCACCGCGGATCATGGGAATCGGCCCGGTGCCGGCCACCCGCAAGCTGCTCGATCGCGTCGGCGTCGAGTTGGGCGCTGTGGACGTGGTGGAGCTGAACGAGGCGTTCGCCGCGCAGTCCGTGGCGGTGTTGCGTGAGCTGGGGCTGCCAGTGGACGCCGACCACGTCAACCCGAACGGTGGGGCCATCGCGCTGGGGCACCCGCTCGGCGCCAGCGGCGCGCGGCTGGCGCTGACCGCCGCCCTGGAGCTGCGCCGTCGCGGTGGCCGCCGGGCTCTGGCCACCATGTGCATCGGCGTTGGTCAAGGCATCTCGCTGTTGCTGGAGTCAGCCGCCTAGAGTGGTCCACACCACACGACCCGCGGGTCGACCGGTGCCCACGCGTGCCCGCTGCGCGCCCCGACGCCGGTGCCGTCCCGCGCCGCGGCGATGAACTGGGGAGCACGCTGATGCCGGACGGACTGCCGACCGAGATCGATCTGACCAGGCCGAGCGCGGCCCGGGTGTACGACTACTTTCTGGGTGGAGCGCACAACTTCGAGATCGACAGGCAGTTGGCGGAGCAGATCGCCAGCATGACCCCGAATCTCGCCGCCACCATGCGCTCCGGTCGGGAGTTCCTGCGCCGGGCCGTTCGGGTGCTGCTCGACGCCGGCATCGACCAGTTCCTCGACATCGGCTCCGGAATTCCCACCGTGGGCAACGTGCACGAGGTGGCGCAGGGAGTGAACCCCAAGGCCCGCGTCGTGTACGTCGACATCGACCCGGTGGCGGTCGCGCACAGCCGGGAGCTGCTGGCTGGCAACGAGCTGACCGGTGTCATCCACGCCGACCTGCGTGAGCCGGAGCGGATCCTCGCCGAGACCCGACAGCTCGGGCTGATCGACTTCACTCGTCCGATGGGCATCCTGCTGGCCGGGGTGGTGCACTTCATCCCGGACGCCGACCGACCCGAGGCGATCCTGGCCACCCTGCGGGCCGCCGCCGCGCCGGGCAGCTTCCTTGTCGTCTCCCACTCCACCTTCGAGGACCAGCCGCAGGAGATGCTGGACGCCCAGCGCCTCTCCGCCCGCACCGCCACCGAGATCACCCTGCGCTCCCGCGCTCAGGTCACCGGTTTCTTCGGCGACTGGACCGTCCTGGAACCGGGCGTGGTGCACATGCCGCTCTGGCGCCCGGACTCACCGTCCGACGTGGACGAGCGCCCGGAGCGGTTCGGTGCCTTCGGGGGCGTCGCCCGGTACGACCAGCCCGCCGGCTGATCTCGTGGCCGCCGTCCCGGATCCCGCCGGGGTCGATGCCGGCCGGGACCCCACCGGGGTCGATGCTGGCCGGGATCTCGCCGGTTGGGCGGACGCCCAGGGCTACGCCGCCGACTGGGCGCGCGCGGTGCGTCGACTCGGTTTCGTGCCGCTCAGCGTGGCCGAGACCGAACGGCTGCTGCTGGCGCACACGATCCGGCTGGCCCAGGCGGTACGGGCGGAGCCGTTCAGCGCCCACCCGGCCGAGGAGGTCGGGCGGGCGCTGGTGGAGGCGCACCTCACCGAGCCGCAGGCCCTGGAGTGGACGCTGCACGCGCTTGGCGCGACGTTCGGGCGTCGGGTGCTGGGTGACGGTGACCGGCCGGCCGACCTCGCCGACCGGATCGCGGCGGTGCAGGGCGGGCTGGCCGCCGGGTTTGCCCGTGCGCTGCGCGACCGCACCTTCAGCCAGCAGGAGCGGATCGCCCGGTCGGCCTGGCAGGCGCGCGACGAGGTCGAGCAGGCGTTACGCGAGAGCGAGGCACGGTTCCGGGCGGTGTTCACCGGCGCCGCGATCGGGATCGGGATCGCCGGCGTGGACGGTCGGATCATCGACGTCAACCAGGCGTTCGCCGACATGCTGGGCTACTCGATCGAGGAGTTGCGCGGGACCAACGTGGCAGGGTTGGTCCACGCCGACGACGCGGCCGGGATGTGGGAGCTCTACCAGGAGATGATCGAAGGGAAGCACGACGCGGCCCGGGTGGAGAAGCGTTACTACCGCAAGGACGGCACGACGGTCTGGACGGATCTGGCCGTCTCGCTGATCCGACACGATGGCCGGCCGCGATTCACCGTCGCGATGATCGAGGACATCACCGAGCGGTACGAACTCCAGCAGCGGCTGCGCTTCCAGGCGCTGCACGACCCGTTGACCGGGTTGCCCAACCGGACGTTGTTCTTCGAGACGTTGGGTCGGGTGCTCGACACCGCGGACGACGGGCAGCGCGTCGGGGTGTGCTTCCTCGACCTGGACGGCTTCAAGGCGATCAACGACAGTCTCGGCCACGACCTCGGTGACCGGCTGCTCGTGATGATCGGCCGACGGCTGGCCGCGTGCGTGGCCGACCACGGCCACCTGGTCGCCCGGATGGGGGGCGACGAGTTCGTGATCCTCGTCGACGGAGGGGACGACACCGACGACCCGGTCTCCGTCGCGGAGGCCGCGCTGGCCGCCGTCGCGGCCCCGGTCCACGTCGGTGAGCACCAGTTGGCCGTCTCGGCCAGTGTGGGCATCGTGCAGTGCCCGGCGGCGGAGACCAGTCCGTCCGAGCTGATGAAGGCGGCGGACACCACGCTCTACTGGGCGAAGGCGGCAGGCCGGGGCCGGTGGGCGGTCTACGACCCCGAGCGCGGCGCCCGGGACATCGCCCGCTCGGCGCTGGTCGCCGGGCTGCCGGCCGCCCTGGAGCGGGGCGAGTTCGTGCTGCACTACCAGCCGATCGTGTCGCTGCTGGAGGGCAGCATGCTCGCGGTGGAGGCGCTGGTCCGTTGGGAGCATCCGGAGTTGGGCCTGATCGGGCCGGACCGGTTCATCGGCCTGGCCGAGGAGACCGGCCTGATCGTCCGGCTCGGCGAGTGGGTGCTGCGGCGGGCCTGCGAGGACGCCGAACGGTGGTGGCGGGAGTTCCCCGACGCCCGGCTGGTGGTCAGCGTCAACCTGGCCGCCCGGCAGGCCGACGAACCGGCCATCGTGGATACTGTCGCCGACGCGTTGCAGACCAGCGGGCTGCCCGCGGAGTTGCTGCAACTGGAGCTGACCGAGAGCGCCGTGATGGGCAGTGCCGGTGAACCCCTGCGCAGCCTGCACCGGCTCGCCGCACTCGGCGTACGGCTGGCGGTGGACGACTTCGGAACCGGGTACTCCAACCTGGCGTACCTGCGCCGGTTGCCGATCCACTGCCTGAAGCTCGCCGGTCCGTTCGTGGAGGGCATCCGCGCGGACGGGACCGACGTGGCGGCCGACCACCGCGACGAACGGATCGTGGACGCGTTGGTCCGGTTGGCGCACGCCCTGGAGCTGTGGGTCACTGCCGAGGCGGTGGAGACCGGCGTGCAGGCGGAACGGCTGCGGGCGCTGCGCTGCGACACCGGGCAGGGCCGGTACTTCGGTGCGCCCGCCCCGGCCGAGGTGATCACCGCCCGGCTCCGTGGTGACGTGGTGCCGTGAGCCAGTTGCAGCAACGTGGCGAGCGGGCGACCGTTGCGGGCTGAGCGGCGGCAGGGGAAGGTGACTGCGTGGACCTGACCGACTCGCAGACGGCGGTGACCGTGGTCGCCGGGTTGGCCATCCTGGCCGGGATCGCCGGCGTGGTGGTGCCGGGCCTGCCGGCGTTGCCGCTGTGCTGGGGCGGCGTGCTGCTCTGGGCGATCTTCGGCGGTGCAGGCATGGGTGGCTGGGCGGTGTTCGCCGCCGCCACCATGGCCGCCGCGGGTGGCGTCCTGATCAAGTACGCGTGGCCAGGCCGGAACCTGAAACGCACAGGTGTGCCGACGTCCACCTTGCTCGCCGGCGGGGTGGTCGGCATCATCGGGTTCTTCGTGGTGCCGGTCGTCGGGTTGGTGCTCGGCTTCGTCGGCGGGGTGTGGGCGGCGGAACGCCTACGGCTCGGCAGCAACCGCCTTGCCTGGCCGTCCACTGTGCAGGCGCTCAAGGCCGCCGGCCTCTCGATGCTCGTGGAGTTCCTGGCCGCCCTGATCATCGCCGCCCTCTGGGTAGCCGGCCTCCTCCTGACCTAGAAGAATTGGTCCCGACTCAAGACGGGACTGCAGGCTCAGCGAAGGCGCCAGCCCTCCGCTTCGGTCGGCCCGCCATGCCGATGAGCTTGTCACCTACCACCAGGCACATAGAAGTGGAACAAGATCGATCACCGGCCCGAGACCCTGGCCCCGCACGGGGATATCCGGCCCGGTCGGCCTCCTCGGCTGGCCTTCGCCGACCAGGTCCTGGCCACCGTGCTCCACCTGCGGGCCGCCCTGGCCGCGGAAACCCTCGCCGTGCTGTCGGCACCAGCCGCACCGCTATGCACCGCACCCTCCTGAAGAACCGGCGACTGCTCGCAGCACACGGCATCACCATCCCACCGGCGACAACCCCACCCGCGACCCTCGCCGCCCTCCAGGACCGGGTCCAGGCACAGACCGGCGAGGACAACAAGATCAGAACAACGTGTTAATGATCTGCAATCCATTTAGTCGAGTGACCAGTTCGTCAGTTTCAGCGGATTGAGCATCAGCCACACGCTCGTGACACAGTCAGCACTGACGTCAAAGGTGGCCATCCCATATCGACGCCCCTCATTCCTGAGTATGTACCCGAGACCGTCAGCCGTGTCTCGTCGCTCAAAACGGAGAGCGGGTTGCTTACGTATCACTCCCATGAGCCACCGCGCCACATGATCCGAACCTCGGATAACCTGAGGTGCGGCATTGACGAATCCGCCGCCATCTACTCGCAGTTCGACATCCGGGGCCAATACGCGCAACAGGTCTTCAATATTTCCTCCAACCGTTGCGTCGCGGAATGCCCGAACAACTTCATCATGTTGTTGAGGAGAAACTTGGGCTCGCCGTCCTCCTCGAACGTGCCGACGTGCGGACGTCGCCAATTGCCTTACGGCTCCTGGTGAACGGCCTACAACACTGGCAATCTCGCCAAACGGCACGCCGAATACATCATGCAGCACGAATGTAACTCGCTCCGCCGGGGTCATCGACTCGAGGACCGTCAACAAAGCCATACTGACCGTTTCATCGAGGGAAACGCGATCGAGCGGATCGGCGGCGATATGACTGGAGCTCGTTGACTCCTTCGCTGTGTCCGCAAAGAGGTCAGATGGGACTGGCTCCGGTAGCCATTGTCCGACGTACGTCTCCCGTCGTGCCCGCGCGGAGCCCAGCATGTCGAGTGAGATGCGACTCGCAACTCGCATCAACCACGCAGCGGGCGTGGCAATCGCTTCGCGTTCCTCGGCCTCAAGGCGGTACCATCTGACATACGTCTCCTGCACAACATCTTCGGCGTCGGCCAGGGTGCCCATCATGCGAAAGGCCAGCGACATCAAACGGCGTCGCTCGGCCGCGACCGAATCGAGAATCCGCGATTCATCACGCTCGGCTCCTCCAAGCCCAACGGATTCGGCAGAAAGATCTTCCGACATTGGGCACCCTTTCCGATCTAAGCGCGGCCTGCCTCAACTATCGGCTGACAATCGAGCGTTCCATCGTCCTCTTATCTTGGCTTCAGGCGAGGGGGATTCCTGAAATGGGGTACCGCACAGTGCCTACCCGGTGAGCGCCACGTGGAACCATGGCATCGGGTGCCCCTTCCGCGTCCACGGTCACAACCTCGCGGTCGTCTCCGCGATCAGCCAGCGTGGCACGGAAGAGGTCATCGTGGTAGAAGCGGTCGGGTCCAGCGATCTCGACCTCGCTCGCCGGCTCCGATGTCGTGGCAGCCTCGGCGAGCAGCTCAATGACCTCGTCCAGCTCGACGGGCTGGATGAACGACCTGGGAGCGAAAACCTTTCCGTCCACAGTGTGCTGGTCAATGAGGATGGGAATGTAGCTCTGAAACTGAGTGGCTCGGATGATGGTTGCGGGGATCGAACCGGATCGTGCGGCCTTCTCCTGCGCTACCTTGCCGAGGTAGTACCCAATCTCAGACGCGTCTCCTTGTCCGACGCCGACGATGGAGAGCAGGACGTGATGACGCACACCCGCCCGCTTGCCCTCCGCATTCAGATTGTTGATCGCTCCCTCGAAGAACGAAATGGCCCCCTCCGCATCAAAACGGGGGGTGTTCAGGACGTTCACGATGGTGTCGACTCCGACGAGGGCCCCGGCGAGCCCCTCGCCAGAGATCACGTCGATCCCGTCATCAAGTCCTCCCGAGACCACCTCGACGCCCCTGGCCTCCAGCTTGTCAGCAAGGGGGGAGCCGACACGGCCGCGCCCACCAGCGATGAAAACCTTCATTTTTCACTCCGTTCCGGGCCGGCGGTCGCCGCCCTGACCAATATGACGACGCAGGTCAGGACAATGTCAGGCTCCGAGGCGGATCTTTCTCAGAGCCCCTCAGCCCGCTGCGACCGGCGGGGGCAACTGAGGGCGTACCTCACCGGTGAATGCGGGCCGTGGGCAGGGCTACAGCGCGCGCGGTAAGGCGTATGCCAACACGAAGCGAAGGTGTGCGGAGCCCGGTCTCGGCGTGATCGACATCACCTGACTCCCGTTCGCGCCTCTCACGACGTGGGAACGACGCTTACCCCCCTCGTCGTCGAGATCACCTTCGACCTCGGAGAAGAATTTGCCCCCGTCACCTGGACCCTCGGAAGGGGGTCTGCTGAAGGGCGGACTCAGCGAGCCCGCGGGCATGGGCGACGCGCAGATCGGCTCCACCGCTCGGGAGTCCCGCACGCTCCTGCTTGGCCTCTACTCTCCCGGCGGGAGTGCTGAGTTCAGGCTCCCGCGACAGGCTCTCGGCGACTTCCTCCGGCGCACCGCCAAGCTGGTCCCCTACGGATGCGAGGCGGAAGCACCGGATTTCCTCGCAAGCCCGGACCGAGCGCTGGCCAGCATGCTCACCGCCGCCCCTGGGTGAGGGCTCGTCCACAACCCCACCCCACCCCCGCCCCACCACGTTGATCAAGAGCTTTGCGTCATGCAGGGCCCGAAATCTGACGCAAACCTCTTGATCAACACGAGGAGAAGAGGGGCGCGGGGCACTTTTCGGGTACGGCGGAGTGGCCGTACGTGAGAGAGAGGCGTGCCCCGCGCCACCGGGTCGGGCGGTCCGAGCGCCCGGGATGGGCCCTTGTCGGGCCTGGTCACTGGTCCAGGATGCCGGGCGGGGCGGCCGGTCGGCAACGCAATTAGCCCGACGGCCGAGAGAATCCCACCGACTACGTATTGACCGCCTTGATCGGCCGGGTCGACACTTTGCCCACTCGCACGCGGAACCACCTCAGGGAGGTGTGCAGTGGCCACGACACCCGTGCCGACCGCCGAGCAACCTTTGGACGACGACGCCCGGCGGCTCGCCGAACTCGGCTACAAACAGGAGTTGCGCCGTAAGTGGAGTGGCTTCTCCAACTTCGCCATCTCCTTCTCGATCATCTCGATCCTGGCCGGCTGTTTCACCACCTTCGGTCAGGCGTGGAACAACGGCGGGCCGGTCGCCATCTCCTGGGGCTGGCCGCTGATCTCGCTGTTCATCCTGATCATCGGCTTCTGCATGGCGGAGCTGGTGTCGGCGTACCCGACCGCTGGTGGGATCTACTGGTGGGCGGCCACCATGGGCCGCCCGGTGCACGGCTGGTTCACCGGCTGGCTGAACCTGATCGGTCTGGTGGCGGTCACCGCCTCGGTGGACTACGGCTGCGCGACGTTCCTCAACCTCACCCTGTCGGCGCTCTTCGACGGTTGGGCCGGGACGCTGCGGCAGGCGTTCGTCCTCTTCGTGATCATCCTGGTGCTGCACGGGCTGATCAACATCTTCGGGCACCGGATCATCGACGTCCTTCAGAACGTCTCGGTCTGGTGGCACGTGGCCGGCGCGGCCGTGGTGGTCGCCATCCTGGTGTTCGTGCCCGACAACCACCAGAGCTTCCAGTTCGTGTTCACCGAGCGGTTCAACAACTCCGGCTTCGGCGACGGGGACATCGGCGGGCTGACGTTCTGGTTCTACGTGCTGCCGCTGGGCTTCCTGCTGACCCAGTACACGATCACCGGCTTCGACGCCTGTGCGCACGTCTCCGAGGAGACCCGGGGCGCCTCACAGGCTGCGGCCCGCGGGCTCTGGCAGTCGATCTTCTACTCGGCGGTCGGCGGCTGGATCCTGCTGCTGGCGTTCCTCTTCGCGGCCACCGACGTCGAGGCGGTCAACGCCGCGGGCGGCTTCTCCGGCGCCATCTTCGAGTCCGCGCTGACCCCGGTCTTCTTCAAGATCGTCATCATCATCTCGACGATCGGCCAGTTCTTCTGCGGCATGAGCTGCGTGACCTCGATGAGCCGGATGGCGTACGCGTTCAGCCGGGACCGTGCCGTACCCGGATGGCGACTGTGGTCGACTGTCGACCGCAACGGCACCCCGGTCAACGCGATCATCGGCGCCACGGTGGCCGGCCTGGTGCTGACCCTGCCGGCGCTCTACGAGAGCTCCGCCGGTATCCCGATCGCCTTCTACGCGGTCGTCTCCGTCGCGGTGCTCGGGCTCTACCTGTCGTTCCTCATCCCGATCGCACTCCGGCTGCGGATGGGCGACCGGTTCGTCCCCGGGCCGTGGACGCTGGGCCGCAAGTACAAGCTGCTCGGCTGGATCGCGGTGATCGAGATCGCGATCATCGCCGTCTACTTCGTGCTGCCGATCGTGCCCGCCGGGGTGCCCGGCAACGACCTGTTCACCTGGTCGGCGGTGAACTACGCGCCGCTCGCCGTCGGCGGGGTGCTCCTGGTGGTCGCCGTCTGGTGGTACGCCTCGGCCCACAAGTGGTTCACCGGCCCGGTTCGTACCGTCGAAGAGCCCGCTGTGGCGGACGACCCGGCGCCGGCCGACGGCCCGGTCTGATCGGCACCCGGCGGGACGGGCGGTGCTGCCGTCCCGCCGGCCGTCGGCCGGGTTTGCCGCACGTGCCGCCGGGGGCATTGACGGTGATCCGGTTTGCCAGTAGACCTTGGTGATGGAGGCCCGCGAATGAGGAAAGCTCCGCTCACGCTGGAACAACTGCGGGTCGCCGTCGCCGAGGGCGAGATCGACACCGTGGTGCTGGCCCTCGTCGACATGCAGGGCCGGTTGCAGGGCAAGCGGTTCCACGCCCCCTTCTTCCTCGACCAGGTGGTGGCCAACGGCAGCGAGGGCTGCAACTACCTGCTCGCCGTGGACGTCGACATGAACACCGTCGACGGGTACGCGATGTCGAGCTGGGAACGCGGGTACGGCGACTTCGCGATGGTGCCGGACTTCGCCACCCTGCGCCGGGTGCCCTGGCAGCCCGGATCCGCCCTGCTGCTGGCCGACCTGACCTGGCTCGACGGCTCAGGTGACGTGGTCGCCTCGCCCCGGCAGATCCTGCGCCGGCAGCTGGACCGGCTGGCCGAACGCGGGCTGACCGCGTACGCCGGCACCGAGTTGGAGTTCGTGCTGTTCCGCGACTCGTACGAGGACGCCTGGCAGCGCGGCTACCGCGACCTCACCCCGGCCAACCAGTACAACGTCGACTACTCGCTGCTCGGCACCGCCCGGGTGGAGCCGCTGCTGCGCCGCATCCGCGTCGAGATGGCCGACGCCGGGCTCACCCCGGAGAGCGCCAAGGGTGAGTGCAACCTCGGGCAACACGAGATCGCCTTCCGGTACGACGAGGCGGTGGCCTGCGCCGACCACCACGTCATCTACAAGAACGGCGCCAAGGAGATCGCCGCCCAGGAGGGGATGGCGATCACCTTCATGGCGAAGCCGAACGAGCGGGAGGGCAACTCCTGCCACATCCACTTCTCGCTTCGGGACCAGTCCGGCTCGTCGGCGATGCTCGGCGACGGACCGGCGCACCTGTCGCAGACCGGGCAGCGGGTGCTCGCCGGGCTGCTGGCCACCATGCGGGAGTTCAGCCTGCTCTTCGCCCCGAACATCAACTCCTACAAGCGCTACCAGCCGGGATCGTTCGCCCCGACCGCGCTGCGCTGGGGTGTCGACAACCGCACCTGCGCGCTGCGGGTGGTCGGGCACGGGCAGGGCATGCGGGTGGAGAACCGGGTGCCCGGCGCCGACGTCAACCCGTACCTGGCGATCGCCGGGCTGGTCGCCGGGGCGCTGCACGGCCTCGACGGCGAGCTGGAGCTGGGCGCTGAGTGCACCGGCAACGCGTACGACGACCCGGAGGCCGAGCGGGTTCCCGGCACCCTGCGCGACGCCCTGGCCCTCTGGGAGGGTTCCACGGCAGCCCGCGAGGCGTTCGGCGACGAGGTGGTGGCCCACTACGCCAACCAGGCGCGAGTCGAGCTGGCCGCCTTCGACGCGGCGGTGACCGACTGGGAGCTGACCCGTGGCTTCGAACGCCTCTGACCACGGCCCCACCCCCTCCCACCGGGTCGATCATGGACTTGTGGTGGGCGGAAAGTCCCGTGAGGCGGCTTTGGTGGGGCACCACAACTCCATGATCGACCGGGGCGGGGAGGGGTGCGGCGCGTGACGGTTCTGGTGGATCCCGCTAGCGGGGTGGGGTTTCGGGAGGTCGCGGCGGCCTCTGTGGACGAGGTCGACGCGGCGATCTCAGCCGCTGCCGTGGCATTCGAGACCTGGCGTCAGGTGGGGGCGGGGGACCGGGCGCGGTTGCTGCGGCGGTTCGCCGCAGTGGTCGACGCGCATCTGGACGAGTTGGCAGTGCTGGAGGTGCGCAACTCCGGGCACACCATCGGCAACGCCCGGTGGGAGGCGGGCAACGTCCGCGACGTCCTGGACTACTACGCCGGCGCGCCCGAACGGTTGACCGGGCGGCAGATCCCGGTGCCCGGCGGCTTGGACGTCACCTTCCACGAGCCACTCGGTGTGGTTGGCGTGATCGTGCCCTGGAACTTCCCGATGCCGATCGCCGCCTGGGGGTTCGCCCCGGCGCTCGCCGCCGGCAACACAGTGGTGCTCAAGCCCGCCGAACTGACCCCGCTCACCGCGCTGCGCCTGGCCGAGTTGGCCAGCGAGGCGGGCCTGCCCGACGGTGTCTTCACCGTCATCCCGGGCGAGGGCTCGGTGGTGGGGGAGCGGTTCGTCACCCACCCGGCGGTCCGCAAGATCTGCTTCACCGGCTCCACCGAGGTCGGCACACGGATCATGGCCGGCTGCGCCGCCCAGGTGAAGCGACTCACACTGGAGTTGGGCGGCAAGAGCGCGAACATCGTGTTCGCCGACGCCGACCTGGAGCGCGCCGCCGCTACCGCGCCGGGCGCGGTCTTCGACAACGCCGGCCAGGACTGCTGCGCACGGTCGCGGATCCTGGTCCAGCGTTCGGTGTACGACAGGTTCCTGGAACTGCTCGAACCAGCGGTACGCGCGGTGCGCGTCGAGGATCCGTCCCGCGACACCGCCGAGATGGGCCCGCTGATCTCCGCCGCCCAACGGGACCGGGCAGCCGGTTACCTCGCCGGGGCGACTGTCGCCTTCACGGGCTCCTGCCCCGACGGCCCCGGGTTCTGGCACGCGCCCACCGTGCTGCTGGCCGACTCGCCGGCCGACCGGCACTGGCGGGAGGAGATCTTCGGCCCGGTGGTCTCGGTGCTGCCGTTCGACGACGAGGCGGACGCGATCCGGCTCGCCAACGACACCGAGTACGGCCTCTCCGGCTCGATCTGGACCCGGGACGTGGGTCGGGCCCTGCGCCTGGCCCGCGCCGTCGACTCGGGCAACCTCAGCGTCAACTCGCACTCCTCGGTGCGCTACTGGACCCCGTTCGGCGGGATGAAGCGCTCCGGGCTCGGCCGCGAGCTGGGCCCGGACGCGCTCCACTCCTTCACGGACGTCAAGAACGTGTTCATCGCGACGGAGGAGTGACGCCAGTGCAGGGTCGGTTGCAGGACCGGGTGGCAGTGGTCACCGGAGCAGGCAGTGGCATCGGGTTGGCCACCGTGAGACGGTTCGCCGCCGAGGGGGCCCGGGTGGTCTGCGTGGACATCGACGCGGCGGCCGGTACGAAGGCCGCCGAGGAGTGCGGCGGCGAGTTCGTGGCCACCGACGTGGCCGACGAGTCGGCGGTACGCGACCTGTTCGACGGGGTGGCCGACCGGCACGGCCGGGTGGACATCGCATTCAACAACGCCGGCATCTCACCGCCCGACGACGACTCGATCCTGGACACCGGCCTGGACGCGTGGGAACGGGTGCTGCGGGTCAACACCACGAGCGTCTACCTGTGCTGCAAGTACGCCATTCCGCACATGCGTCGGCAGGGCAAGGGCTCGATCATCAACACGGCCTCGTTCGTGGCGTTGATGGGTGCGGCCACGTCGCAGATCGCGTACACCGCGAGCAAGGGCGGGGTGCTGGCGATGACCCGGGAGCTGGGTGTGCAGTTCGCCCGTGAGGGCATCCGGGTCAACGCCCTCTGTCCCGGCCCGGTGGCCACACCGTTGCTGCTGGAACTCTTCGCCGCCGACCCGGAGCGGGCCGCCCGTCGGCTGGTGCACGTGCCGATGGGACGCTTCGGGCAACCGGAGGAGATCGCCGCGGCGGTGGCGTTCCTGGCCAGCGACGACGCCTCGTTCATGACCGCCGCGCAGTTCGTGGTCGACGGCGGCATCACAGGCGCCTACGTCACCCCGTTGTGAGCGCGCGGAGTGGGCCGGGTTGGCGCGCCCCGCAGTCGCGAACGGTGCCGGCAGTGCGCCGACGCCCACTGATCGGGATCAGCGCGTACGTCGAACCCGCCGACTGGGCGGTCTGGCGGGGTGTGCGGGCGGTGCTGGTGCCGGAGGCGTACGCGCGGGCGGTGGCGGCCGCGGGTGGCCGGGCGGTGGTGCTGCCACCGGACGACGTGGACGCGGATGTGGTGGCAGTCCTCGACGGGTTGCTGTTGGCCGGTGGCGCGGACGTCGGCCCGGGGCGGTACGGCCAACCGCCCGACCCCCGTACCGAGGACCGGCCGGACCGGGACACCGGCGAGTTGACACTGTTGGCCGCCGCGCTCGCCGCCGAGGTGCCGGTGCTGGGCGTGTGCCGGGGAATGCAGTTGCTCGCTGTCGCGTACGGCGGCACGTTGCACCAGCACCTGCCCGACGTGGTGGGTCACGAGGCGCACCGCCCGGCACCAGGGGTGTACGGCGCGCACGCGGTGCGGTTCGCGCCGGGGAGCCTGGCCGCATCGGTGCTGGCCGGGGTCGACCAGGTCAACTCGTACCACCACCAGGCGGTCGCCGATCCGGGCCGGCTCACGGTGACCGGTTGGGCGGGGGACGGGGTGGTCGAGGCGGTGGAGGATCCGGCCCTGCCGTTCGTGCTCGGAGTGCAGTGGCATCCGGAGAACGAGTCTGATCCCGCCCCGATCACGGCGTTGGTGCGGGCCGCCTGCCGGCGGGTGTGACCGGGATCGCCCCCGCCCGTGCACGGCACCGGTGGGAGGATCGGCGCATGGGCAAGGTCTATCCGGAGATCGACCATCGACTGCGTGACTTCATCGCGGCGCAGCCGCTCTTCTTCGTGGCGACCGCCCCGTCCGGGGTCGAGGGGCACGTCAACGTGTCACCGAAGGGCATGCGGGGCACGTTCGTGATCCTCGGCCCGCACCGGGTGGCCTACCTCGACTATCACGGCAGTGGGGCGGAGACCATCGCCCACCTGCGGGACAACGGCCGGATCACGCTGATGTTCTGTGCCTTCGACGGCCCGCCGAAGATCGTCCGGTTGCACGGTCGGGGCAGCAGCGTCGCGGTCACCGAGGACGCCTTCGCCGATCGGCTCGCCGAGTTTCCCGCACCGCCGGACGTGCACGCCGTCCGGGCGGTCATCACTGTCGAGGTGGAGCGGGTCAGTGATTCCTGCGGATACGCGGTGCCACTGATGGACTTCCGCGCCGAACGTGATCTGTTACTCACCTCACACTCCCGCCGCAGCGCCGATGATCTGGTCGTCTACCGGGCCACCAGGAACGCGGCAAGCATCGACGGACTGCCGGTCTTCTGACTCGTCAGGGCGTTCCGGCCACCGCCGTTCGACGCCGCCGTCCACCCGCACTGTCCGGTGCCCGACGGCCCAGGCGTACGTAACCAGCGTCCATCGCTCGTGATGCGTTACGTTGCTGGTCCGCTGGGGTACAAGTCGGAGCACGGCGGGTGAAGATCAACGGTCGAGGGGTACGGCCGGAGCGGGAGGCTGCATGAGCTCGGCCCAGGGGGGCGCGGACATCGGGCATGCCGCCCTGTCCGGTCGTGAGACCCCGCCGATGCTGGCGGCCGCATTCGCGGCCGGCGGCGAGATGGGCGAGCGGCTGGCTTCCTTCGACTGGTCCTCCGGCCCGCTGGGTGAGCCCGGTCAGTGGCCCCCGGCGCTCTCCAACGCGGTCGGCATGATGCTCGCCTCCAGCGCGCCCATCGTCATGTTCTGGGGCGACGAGCAGTTGGCCTTCTACAACGACGCCTACCGGCCGACCATCGGCGGCAAACACCCGGACGTGATCGGCCAACCGGCCCGCGCGAACTGGGCGGAGACCTGGGCGGTGCTCGGCCCGCTGCTCGACAGCGTCCGGAGCACCGGCCGCTCCTATCGCGGTGAGGACCACCCCTTCCTGCTGGACCGTTACGGCTTCGTCGAGCAGACCTACTTCAACGTCTCGTACGACCCGATCCGGGGGGACGACGGCTCGGTCAGTGGTGTCTACTGCATCGTCAGCGAGACCACCGGGCGGGTGCTCGGCGAGCGTCGACTGCGAGCGTTGTCCGAGCTGGGTGCCGAGCTGAGCGACATCGGCAGCGCCACGGAACTGGGTCGGACAGCGGCCGGAGTGCTCGGCCGGCACCGGGCTGACGTGCCGTTCGCCCTGATCTGTCTGGCCGACGACAACGACCAGCTCACAGTCGCCGGCTGCACCGGCACCACCCCGCCCGCCGTCGATGTCGCAGCGCAGTTGTCGGCCCGGCTGACCGCCGATGGCGCTCCCGCCACGATCGAGGTGGCCGCTCTGCTCGACGCGTTGCCTGTCGACGCCGCCGACCAGGCGCTCGTGCTGCCGCTCACGGCGACCAACGAGACCGTCGGCGCGCTGGTCGTCGGCGTGGCCCGTCAGCTGCCGCTCAACGACGACTACCGCGACTTCCTCGGCCTGGTCGCCGCCCAGATCTCCCGGGCGGTCGGCACCCAGCGGGCGTACGAGCAGGAACGGGCCCGCGCCGCCGAGCTGGCCGCGCTGGACCGGGCGAAGACCAACTTCTTCGCCAACGTCAGCCACGAGTTCCGCACCCCGCTGACCCTGGTGCTCGGCCCACTGGAGGACATGCTCGCCGACCCGGAGCTGCCCGCCGCCGAAACCGACCGGCTCACCATGATGCACCGCAACGCGCTGCGCCTGCTCAAGCTCGTCAACACAGTGCTGGACTTCTCCCGACTGGAGTCCGGTCGGCTCACCGCCCGCTACCAGCCCACCGACCTCGCCGGTTACACCGCCCGGCTGGCCAGCACCTTCCGCTCGGCCACCGAACGGGCTGGGTTGCGCCTGGTGGTGGACTGTCCGCCGCTGCCGACGCCGGTCTTCGTCGACCGGGACATGTGGGAGAAGATCGTCCTCAACCTGGTGTCGAACGCTGTCAAGTTCACCTTCGACGGTGAGATCCGGGTGCGGATCCGGGCCGTCGAGGGCGCGGCCCGCCTGGAGGTGACGGACACCGGCATCGGCATCGTGCCGGACGAACTGCCGCACGTCTTCGAAAGGTTCCACCGGGTCCCCGGGGTGCGGGCACGCACCCACGAAGGCACCGGCATCGGCCTCGCGCTGGTCCGGGAACTGGTCGAGATGCACCGCGGTGAGGTCGGGTTGACCAGCCACGTCGACGTGGGCAGCACCTTCGCCGTGACCGTTCCGTTCGGCTCGGCGCACCTGCCGGCGGACCGGGTGGCGGCGTTCGACCCACTGCCAGTGGGTGAGCCCGAGCAGGCTCGGCTCTTCGTGGCGGAGACCGCGCTCTGGGCAGGTGTCACGTCGGCACCCGAGCTCGACCGGCAGCGGACGAACGGCACCTCGGCTGGCCGGATCCTGGTCGTCGACGACAACGCCGACCTGCAGGAGCACGTCAGTCGCCTGCTCTCCCCGACCTGGGACGTGGTCACCGCGAACGACGGGCTCGACGCCCTGCCACTGGCCCGCGAGGGTGGGTTCGACCTGGTGCTCACCGACGTGATGATGCCCCGGTTGGACGGGTTCGGGCTGGTGAGCGCGTTGCGCTCCGATCCGCGTACCCGGCATGTGCCGATCGTGTTGCTCTCCGCCCGCGCCGGCTCCGCGGAGGCGGTCGCCGGTCTCGCCGTCGGCGCCGACGACTACCTCACCAAGCCGTTCTCCGCGCAGGAGTTGATCGCCCGGGTCCGGGCCAACGTCGAGCTGGGCCAGTTGCGCGGGCAGATCATCCGCC
Source organism: Micromonospora sp. NPDC048947 (assembly GCF_040649495.1). NCBI lineage: Bacteria > Bacillati > Actinomycetota > Actinomycetes > Micromonosporales > Micromonosporaceae > Micromonospora > Micromonospora sp. NPDC048947. Next base: position 179,383 of record NZ_JBEZFO010000007.1, on the reverse strand, counting down.
GGCTCCGGGCATTGGCCGACGCGGCGGTGGCGGTGAACACCGCCAGGTCCACCGCCGACGTGCTCCAGGTCGCCGCCCGGCACGCGTTGAGCCTCGCGGAGGCGGCTCGCGTGGTGGTCACCGCGGCCGATGCGCGCTTCGAGGCGGACGGCGGCGGCACCACCGCCGCCGATCCGTCCTTCGTGGCCGAGCTGACCGGCACGACCGGCAAGCAGCTCGGTGAGCTGCAGGTCTGGCGGGCAGCCGGCGACGAGGCGCAGGCCGACGACGCCGCGTTGACCCAACTTGCCCGACTCGTCGGGGTGCGACTGGAGAACGCCCAGCTCTACGAGGCCGAACATCGCATCGCCACCACCCTGCAGCACAGTCTGCTGCCCAGGTCGCTGCCCCAACTGCCCGGCGCGGTGGTGGCCAGCCGTTACCTGCCCGGCAGCGCCGAGGTCGAGGTGGGCGGCGACTGGTACGACGCGATCGCGCTCAACGGCGACGAGCTGGTGCTGGTCATCGGCGACGTGGTCGGTAAGGGCGTCCGGGCCGCCGCGGCGATGGGGCAACTGCGCAACGCGTTGCGGGCGTACGTGCTGGAGGGCTTCGATCCGGGTGAGTCACTGACCCGGCTCAACCGGCTGGTCGGCTCCACCGAGGGCCGCTCCTTCGCGACTGTGGTCTGTCTGCTGTTCAACCCGGGCACCGGTCGACTGCGATACGCGAGCGCCGGTCACCCGTCCCCACTGTTGATCACCGGAGGCGACGTGGCGTTCCTGCATGACCGGGCGCTCGGTCCACCGGTCGGCGCCCTCCCCAACGCGACGTACGAGTCGGTCGAGGGCGAGTTGCCGGCCGGCACTCGACTGCTGCTCTACACCGACGGGCTGGTCGAGGACCGCCAGCTCGGCATCGATGCCGCACTGGCCCAGCTGCGCATCGACGCGGCCACCCCCAGTGAGCACGTGGTGGACCTGATCGACGCGGTGGTCGAGCGGGTCACCGGCCGGCCGCGCCGCGACGACGTGGCTGTTCTCGCCCTGGAGGCGGCGGAGCTGAACCGCTTCGCGCTGCGGCTCCCGGCGGACCCGACCCGGCTCAGCGTGCTCCGAAAGCGGCTGGAGGACTTCCTGGTCGCGCACTCCGTCGGCGAGACCGACCTGTTCGACCTGACCGTCGCCGTCTCCGAGGCCGCCGCGAACGCCATCGAGCACCCGGTCCACCCCGCCGAGGCCATGATCAGTGTGGAGGTGGCCATCGAGGATCGGACGGTGACCGCCACCGTGCGCGACAGCGGGCATTGGCGGGAGTCGACCGGCTCCGGCTTCCGGGGCCGCGGTCTGGCCCTGATCAGAGCGCTGGGCGACCTGTCGGTACGGCGTACCGCCGAAGGCACCGAGGTGACGCTGCGCCGGCAGTTGCAGGACTGACCGCGCGCCCGGCGGCGGCCGGGCGTCTAGGCCGGGTCGAGCCAGCCCTGTTCGCCGAGGCCGGAGATCTCCAACACGCGACGGACCTGCCGGGACGGGCGAACGGTGAGCCGCCCCGGAAACTGCTGGGCGAGCCGGACCAGGGCGTGGATGGCGGCCGAGTCGAAGAAGGTGACAGCGCTCAGGTCGAGAGTGATCTTGCCGGCGGGCTCGCGTAGCGCCGTCTGGAGCATCGTGTCCGCTGTCGCCATGTCGACCTCGCCGGCCACCACGACGTGGAGGTGGTCACCGTCGATCTCGGCGCTGGCGGAGAAGACGGGCGGCGCTCCCCCTTGATCCACGCTGACACCATGGCACAGCCACCCTGGCAGGGCAACAACCTCCACCGGGCGGCCGTGGCGCGGGTCACCAGCGGCTCCGGCGATAGGCTTGCGGCATGACCGTCCGCCCGCCGCTGACACCAGGCACGCTCTCCCCGATGCGACCGGTGCCATCCCAGATCGCCCGACCCGAGTACGTGGGAAAGACGCGTCCGCGGGAGTGGCGTGGCTCGCATGTTCAGACGCCGGAAACCATCGAGAAGATGCGGATCGCCAGCCGGCTCGCCGCCCAGGCGACCCAGCTCGCCGGCGAACACTGCAAGCCCGGCGTGACCACCGACGAGATCGACAAGGTGGTGCACGAGTTTCTCTGCGACCATGGCGCGTACCCGTCGACACTGGGCTACAAGGGCTTCCCGAAGTCCTGCTGCACCAGCCTCAACGAGGTCATCTGCCATGGCATCCCGGACACCACGGTCCTGACCGACGGCGACATCATCAACGTCGACGTGACCGCCTACATCGGTGGGGTGCACGGTGACACCGACGCCACCTTCTGCGTCGGCGAGGTCAGCGAAGAGGCCCGGCTGCTGGTCGAGCGGACCCACGAGGCGATGATGCGCGGCATCCGCGCCGTTGCCCCGGGACGCCAGATCAACGTGGTGGGCCGCGTCATCGAGTCGTACGCCAAGCGGTTCGGCTACGGCGTGGTCCGCGACTTCACCGGCCACGGCATCGGCGAGGCCTTCCACAGCGGCCTCTACGTGCCGCACTACGACAGCCCGCGCCCCACGGACATCATGGAGCCCGGCATGACGTTCACCATCGAGCCGATGATCACCCTCGGCACCTACCAGTACGACATGTGGGACGACGGGTGGACAGTGGTCACCAAGGACCGGAAGTGGACGGCGCAGTTCGAACACACCATCGTGGTGACCGACGACGGCCACGAGATCCTGACCCTGCCGTGAGCGCGAGGAACGCAGCGAAGCGGAGTTCCGCAGTCGCGAACGAAGGGCAGGCACCGTGACCGACACCCCAGCGGCCCTGCGCGAGGCGCACCACGCGGACGTCTCCGGCGGCTGGCTGCGCCCGGCCGTCTTCGGCGCGATGGACGGCCTGGTCACCAACATCGCCCTGATCGCCGGTGTCGGCGGCGGCGGGGTGTCGCCCCGCAGCATCGTGCTCACCGGCAGCGCCGGCCTCGTCGCCGGTGCGATCTCCATGGGCCTCGGCGAGTACACGAGCGTGCGCTCCGCCAACGAGCAGGTCGCCGCCGAGGTGGCCAAGGAACGCCGGGAACTGGAACGGCACCCCGAGGCGGAGGCCCGGGAGTTGGCCGACGCGTGGGTGGCCAGGGGCCTGCCCCGGGACCTCGCCACCCAGGTCGCCGAGGCGGTGCGGCGCGACCCGGAGGAGGCGCTGCGGGTGCACGTCCGCGAGGAGTTGGGCGTCGACCCCGACGACCAGCCCAGCCCGTGGGCCGCGGCGATCTCGTCGTTCCTGTTCTTCTCGCTCGGCGCGCTGGTCCCGCTGCTGCCGTACCTGCTCGGCGCCACCGAACTGTGGCTGGCGCTCGCCGTCGGCGGGCTCGGGCTGTTCGTCGCCGGTGCCGTGGTGGCCCGGTTCACCCGCCGTCCCTGGTGGACCAGTGGGCTGCGCCAACTGCTGCTGGGCGCGGCGGCGGCCGGCGCCACCTACCTGATCGGCTCGCTGATCGGCGTACCGGGCGGGCTGTGACGCGCCTCAGGTGCTGAGCAGCTCGTCGATCGTGCCGTCGACGGCGCGACCACGGGCGGCCAACTCCTCGGCCTGCCGGGCCAGCACCACACCCACCTCGGTCATGTCCGCCCCGGCCAACCCGGTGCGCCGCACCGCATCCCCCGGGTCCCGGAAGTAGGTGCGACTCAGCAGGCCGGTCACCGTGGCCGCCGCCAGCCGGGCCTCACCGAGCATCAGCAGAGCCTGGTCGGTCTCGTACCACTCGGCCAGCCGGGCCGCCCGGGAGTGCGCCGCGCTGCCCCGGTACCACGCCTGGCGGGCCGCGGTGCTGAACTCCGCCGGCCGGGCTCGCGCCAGCCGGCCGAGGTGCTCGTCGCGCAACGTCCGCAACCAGCCCGTCGGATCGTGCAACGCCTGCGTGGTGACGTACCGGTCGGCGGTCAGCGGCCAGAGCGGGGAGAGCACCCGGGCCTGGGCCAGGTAGTCCTCGGCGGAGGCCACTGTCAGATCGACGAGAACCCCGTCCACCCGCCGGGTCGCCGGTGACGGGCCGGACCCGGGTCGATAGGTGACCACCAGCATTCCGGCCTCGCGGTCCCCGCCGCCGTCGTCGTCCCCGTGCGCCAGAGGCCCGTGCACCGCGATCGCCAGCGCATCGGCCGGGAACCGTCGTCGGACCGCCTCAGCGACCCGCTCCGCGACCGTCCACCGTCGATCGTCGAGGCCCCTGTCGACGTCGGCCTGCTCACTCATCGGACCAGCTCTGTTCGCGGCTGCGGGGCTCGTAACCCCGGCTCACTCCTCGCGCTCACGGGACCACCTCGCCTTGGCTACCGAGCGTCAGCCTAGCCAGCCGACGGCGGAGCTTCGGGCGCGCCGCGCCCGGTCGGGGCCAGCCGGAAAATGTGGATCTCCCGACCACCGGCCCGCTGCACGTACGTGTGGTACGCGGGCCACGCGGTGACCAGTAGCTGCCACAACCGGTCCCGTTCGACGCCGGAGGCCCGCTCGGCCCGCACCGCGACCCGCCGGCCCTTCACGTCCACCTCGGCGGCCGGATCGGCGAGCAGGTTCATCGCCCAGCCGGGGTGGTGGGTCTGCCCCCAGTTGGAGCCGATCACCACGTACGCGTCGCCGTCGGGCACGTAGAGCAGCGGATTGCTGCGGGGCTTACCGGAGCGGCGGCCCGTTGTGGTGATCAGCAGGGAGGGGAGCAGGCCGAGCGCGACCACCCGGCCCCGGGTGAGTCGACCAACCATCCGATCGGCCGGAACCAGCAGGCGCGCTGTGGCGCCGAACCAGCGATGATGACCGACTCGACGGACGACATTCCTGAGCACTGACACGCCGGTCAGTCTGCCGGCTGCCCGGCCCCGGCGGCACCCCCGCGCGGTCCAGTTTCGGTCGCCCCGCGGATCGGTCAGTCCAGCCGCCGTTCGATCGGCAGTCGGGCCCGGGTGAACAGGCCCGCCCCGAGCATCGCCACCACAGGCACCAGCACCAGGACCCCGAGCGCCGGCCACGGCACCAGAAACGGGTACGGATCGGATACCGGCCAGTCACTGGCGTACTGCCGGTTCACCGAGAACAACACGATCGCGGCGGTGCCGAGGCCGGCCACTATGCCGAGCACCGAACCGAGACCGGCGATCACCCCGGCCTGGCAGATCGCCAGCAGCCGGCGTACCGCTGGGGCCGCGCCGACGGCCGCGAGGGTGGTCAGCTCGGCGCGTCCCTCGGCGGCGGCGAGCGCGGTGGCGACCCCGGCCGCCCCCACCGTGATCAGCCCGGCCGCCGCCGCGAGCAGCAGGAGCACCGGTGAGACGTCGCGTGGCGGGCCGCCGGTCTCCACGCTCAGCGAGAGCGTCCCGAAGGGCCGCAGGGCGGCGGCGAACCGTGCCTGTTGCTCCTCGTCGGGCGGGGTCGTGGTGCCGATCACCCAGCCGGTCGGGGACCAGCTCAGGCCGAGTTGTCGGGCCGCGGTGGTGGACAGCATCAGGCGGGACTGGCCGGTCGCCCCGGGCAGCGCGTACCCGGGAAGGTCAAGGACGGTCTCCCGGTCCGGGGCGGCCTCCCTCTCGCGGACCCGGACGGTCACCAGGCCGTCGTGCAGGTAGCGCGGGTCGGTCACCACCACGCCGCCGGCCCGCAGCACCGCTGTGGCGGCGGCGGTCGCGGCCGGGTCCGCGCCGGTGAGCAGGGGGAGCGCCGTCCCGTCGTCGACTTCGGCCTCCACGTAGCCGCCCAGGTAGTCGATCTGGCGGATCTGGCAGCGGGGATCCGCGCGGGCCTGCTGGCGGTGCGCCTCGGGGAGTTGAACACCCGGCTGCCAGGGGCAGGCCCGGGTCGGCGGGAGCACTGGCGCGATGTCGCAGTAGCCGGTGCGTTCCGTCCCGCAGCTCGGTGTCTGCACCGGGGCGACCGCGCCGACCCCGAGCTGATTCCGGGCCGCGTCGGTGATCTGGGCCAGCGTGGGCTGCCCGGTCGTTCCGATCGGGTAGACCAGTACGTGGCCGGTCGGCAGCGCCGGCCGGTAGGCGCGAGCTTCCCGGGCGCCGTCGCTGGCCAGGTACCCGCCGAGGGCGACACTGCTGGCGACGGCGGCCATCACCGCGCAGATGGCCGGTGCCGCGGCGGCCCGGTTGCGGCTGGCATCGCGCAGCGCGATCCGTGGTGCCAGCGGCAACACCCGGCCGAGGCGGGCGAGCGCCCCGAGCAGCGTGGGTGTGCAGCAGACCAGCCCCAACTCGCCGAGGATCAGCCCGGTGAGGATCACCGCCGGGGAGGTCTGGGTGGCCCCGAACGCCGCCAGCCCCGCCCCGCCGACCACCAGCGCCAGTCCGAGGGCCAACCACCGCCCCGGGGATTTCGCCGGGGTGCGTCGTCCGGCGAGCCCGGCGCTGACGTCCTGCCGGGCGGCGGTCCACGCCGGTGCCAGCGCCGCGAGCACCCCGGCCAGCACCGCGACGCCACCGAGCAGGACCAGCGCGCTCGGCCAGCAGCGGTAGCCGCCGAAACGGGCGCTGAAGACGTACTGCTCCATCAGCGGGCGACCGGCGAACGCCGCGCCGACGCCGACCAGCAGGCCGGCGGCGGCCCCCAGCACACCCAGCACCACACCGTCGGCCAGCACGACCCGGCGAAGCTGGGCGGCGTCCCCGCCTGCCACCGCTACCAGCGCCAGGTCCCGTCGACGGCGACGGACTCCGACGGCGAAGGCCGGCCCGACCAGCAGGACGACCTCCAGCAGCCCGAGGCCGGCGATCAGGACGCCGGTGCTCAGGTCGTTCGGGTTTTCTCCCATGATCGACCCGAGCCAGGTCCGGTCCGATCCGGTGGCCGAGCCGAGGTGCCGCGCGGTGACCACCACCCCACTGTCGTTGAGCCGGGACACCAGCGCCGCGTCGACTGTGCCCGGCACGTCCGCCAGCCAGACTCCGTCTGGCTCCGGACCTGTCGATGGCACGGCCCCCGGGTGCAGCGCCACCACCGGTCCCAGGTCGTCGGGAAACTCGACCACCCCCACCACCGTGTACGCCCTGCTGCCGTCGGCGGCGGCCACGGCGTGGCCGAGGCGCAGGTCCAGGCGACGTAGCGCCCTCGGACTGACCGCGACCTCACCGGGTTGCTGCGGCGCCCGGCCGGCCCGGAACCGCACCAGCCCGCGGGTCAGCGGATCGGTGAGGTCCAGCACCCGACCGTTCACTACCTCGTCGCGGTGCGGGCCGCGCAGGGTCAGCGGGACGTGTGGACGCACCTCGGTGACCCGGCTGCCCGGCCCGAGCAGTGCGGTCAGCTGGGCCGCTGTGACCTTCGCGGGAAGCTCGCCCTGGCGGGTGGACCAACCCTCGCCCCACTCGTCCTGGTCCACAGGGGTGTTGGCGATCCACTGCAACTGCGCGTCGGCCACGCCGAGCCGGCGGTCGACGCGTTCCTGCGGGGTCAGCTCGGCCATGTCGTAGCTCGCCGCCAGGAAGGCCAGCGCCGCGACCGGCATGGCGATCATCGCGAGCACCAGGGCGGTACGCCGTCGGGACCGGCGTGACTCCCGCCGGGCGATCCGCAGCGCCGCCCGCCAGGAGCCGGTCAGCTCGGCGAACCGCCGCCGGCCGACCGGGGCGGGCGGCGCGACCGGCCGCGGCGTCGCGGTGTCGGCCCGACCGAGGGCCCGCGTTGGACGGCGAACGGTCACCGGTCGCTGCCGGACAGCAGTTGCTCGACACTGCCCAGCGGTGCCGTCGTGTCGACCAGCACGCCGTCGCGGAGGAACACCACCCGGTCGGCCCAGCCTGCGTGCCGCGCCTCGTGGGTGACAAGCACTCCGGCGGCGCCCGCGTCGATCCGGCGGCGCAGCAGGTGCAGCACCGCCTCACCGGTCTGGGAGTCCAGCGCCCCGGTGGGCTCGTCGGCGAGGACCAGCCGGCGTTCGCCCACCAGCGCGCGGGCGATGGCCACCCGCTGCTGCTGCCCGCCGGAGAGTTGGTCCGGGAAACGGTCGCCCAACGCGGGTAGCCCCACCTCGGTGAGCGCGGCCATGGCCAGTGCGCGGGCCCGACGTCCGCTGGTCCCATCGAGTTCCAACGGGAGCGCCACGTTCTCCAGTGCGCTCAGACTGCCCAGCAGGTTGAGCTGCTGGAAGATGTAGCCGATCCGACGGCGGCGCAGCTGGGCCAGCCCGCGGCGGTCCAGCGCCCCCAGCGGCTGCCCCTCGACCCGGACCTCGCCGCCGGTCGGACGGTCCAACCCACCGGCGAGAGCCAGCAGTGTCGATTTGCCGGAGCCGGACGGCCCCATCACGGCGACCAGCTCGCCGGGCCGGACGACCAGGCTGACGCCGCGCAGCGCGTGCACCGCCGCCGGCCCGACGCCATGGGTGCGGTGGACGGCGCGTAGGTCCAGCACCGCGTCGTCCGATCCGCTCACCGTCTTGCCTCCTCGCCGGCCCATCGAGCCGCGTCCCGCGCGTCGGGGTCATCGGGTCGGGAAGCGGGAGGCGCCGGGCCGCTGGGTTGATGCCGGACCAGACTGGTCTCGCAGTGGTCCAGCCAGCGCACCTCGGCCTCGGCCTGGAACACCATCGAGTCCAGTACGAGGCGCCAGGGAAGGTCCTCCGGCCGGTTGCTGCCGTACTTCAACCGGGTCAACTCCTGAAGGGCCCGCATCGTCGCGCTGCGTTGGGCCTGCACCACCGACCGGACATCGACCCCGGGGGTGGTCAGCGCCAGCGCCAGCTTGATCGCCAGCTCGTCACGGGGGCGGTCGGTACGGCTGATCGGGGTGGCGAACCACAGCGCCAGGTCCGCCCGGCCGGCGTCGGTGATCTCGTACGGGCGCTGCCCGGCCTCGCTCTCCGGCAACGGGCGCACCAGACCGTCCCGTTCCAGCCGGGACAGCGTGGTGTAGACCTGCCCGATGTTCAGTGGCCAGGTCGAGCCGGTCGACTCCTCGAACGCGGCGCGCAGCTGGTAGCCGTACATCTGGCCGCGTTCGAGCAGGGCGAGCAACCCGTGACGGATGGACATGGAAACGGAGTATGCATACCTGGTATGCGTACCGCAACCGGAGTGGACCGGCTCAGGTCGGTCGACCGGGAAACGGGACGGTCAGCGGGGTCAGCCCCGCAGTCTTCCGCCACCGGGTGGCCCGCACCGCGTACTCGACCAGGGCGGCAAGCGCCTGGTCCCGTTCGGCGCCGGTGGTGGACGCCAGGGCGGCCCGCCAGTGCGCGGCCGTGCGCTCCTCCACCTCGACGGCGAGCCGCAGGGCGCTGGCCCGGTCGGTGACCGGGAACGGCAGGGCGTACCCGGCGCGGTCCGGCGGGACGACGCCGCCGGCAGTGGTGAGCTGTACCACCAGCGCGTCGCGTCGGCGTCGATGCGCGGCCTCCGCCTGGCGTGCCGCGTCCCGTGCCGCTCCGCTGAGCCGGACACCGATCCGTCCGTAGGCGTAGATGGCCGCGTACTCGGCGGACAGGGCGGAGGCGAGTGCCTCCCCGGCGGACGGCTGCCTCACTTCAGTGCCTCCTGATGAGTAGCCCGGGCGGCGACGATCGACCCGAGCAGTGCCGCCCGCTCCGCTGGCGCTGCGGCGCAGGCGGCGGCGGCGGACTGCTGGGCGGTCTTCTCCAGAGCCCGCAGGGCGGCGCGCGCGCCGTTCGGATCGGCGGCCGGTGCGCCGTTCGGGGCGGCGGGGGCCGCCGACGGCACTGTCACCCCGATCACCCGGGCCAGCTCGGCGGCGTGCGCGGTGTGCGTCTCGGCGATCGGGTTGAGCCGGTCGGCGAGCTCGGGATGGGCGGTCGCGTTCGCCCGGTACGCGGCGGCCAGCGCGAGTGACTCGTCCACCATCGGCCGCAGCGGGTCGGGCGGCGGGGCTGGCTGGTCGTCGCGGTCGAAAAGATCACAGCCGGTCAGCGGCGTCACGGTGCCGCCGAGCACCAGCAGCGCCCCGACCCCCAGGAGCTTTCGCCGGGAATGTCCGGATGCTTGGTCGCGCTGTGTCGTTCTGCCGATCCCCACCGGCCAAGTCAACACCATCCGTGCCGGTCCGGGGGTCACCGGCGTCGGTGCGCCGCCCGGTCCGCCGCCGGGCAGGCGCGTTACGCTCTGCGCAACCACCGGCGTGTCCACTCCGGTGGCGTGCCGGCATGGCGGGACCACGGGTCCCCGTCGACCAGGGAAAGGGTGCGGAGATGACGCAGCGTGGCCGTGCCACCAGGCCGACGGGTCGACCCCGCGGTGCTGCGGGCCCCCGCGGCGGTGACCTCGCCGCCCGACGGGACCGACTGCGGGCCGTAATCGAGCCGGTGGTCAACGACGCCGGCTACGACCTGGAGGACCTGTCGGTTTCCCGGGCCGGCCGACGGCACGTGGTGCGGGTGATGGTGGACACCGACGGCGGGATCGACCTGGACGCCGTCGCTGACGTCTCCCGCGCGGTCTCGGCGGCGCTGGACGCCGCGGAGGAGACCGGTGGCGACATCGTCGCCGGCGAGTACCAGTTGGAAGTCAGCTCGCCCGGCGTCGACCGACCGCTCACCCTGCCCCGTCACTGGCGGCGCAACGTGGGTCGACTGGTCAAGGTGACCGCCCGGGGGGCGGCCGCGCTGCCCGGTCAGCGGGGCGAGCAGCCCGCCGGTGACCGTCAGCTGACCGGCCGGGTGGTCGCGGCCGACGACGAGGGCGTGCACCTGGAGACCGACGACGGCCGCGCCGCCTGGGCGTACGCCCAGCTGGGCCCGGGCCGCGTGCAGGTCGAGTTCACCCGGCTCGCCGAGCTCGGTGAGCCGGACGACGCGGACGATTCCGACGAGTTCGACGATTCAGACGACATCGACGACGAAGATGATGTGGAGGACGAGGAGAGGTGAACATCGACCTCGCGGCGCTGCGCGCACTCGAGCGCGAGCGGGAGATCCCGTTCGACACGATTCTCGCGGCGATCGAGACCGCGTTGCTGACCGCCTACCGGCACACCGACGGGGCCGAGCCGCACGCCCGGGTGGAGATCGACCGTAGGTCGGGCGCCGCCCTGGTGTACGCGCAGGAGATGGATGCCGACGGCAGCCTGGTGCGGGAGTGGGACGACACCCCGCACGACTTCGGCCGGATCGCCGCCATGACCGCCAAGCAGGTGATCCTCCAGCGGTTGCGGGAGGCCACCGACGAGGTGCACTTCGGTGAGTACGTCGGCCGCGAGGGTGACCTGGTCACCGGCGTGGTGCAGGCGCACGAGACGCGTACCGAGAAGGGCATCGTCAGCATCGACCTGGGCAAGCTGGAGGGCGTGCTGCCGCAGTCCGAGCAGGTGCCCGGCGAGCGGTACGCGCACGGCGAGCGGGTCCGCTGCGTCGTTGTGCACGTGGCCAAGGGCATGCGCGGGCCGCAGATCACCCTGTCCCGGTCGCACCCGGCTCTGGTCAAGAAGCTCTTCGCGCTGGAGGTGCCGGAGATCGCCGACGGCACCGTCGAGATCGGAGCGATCGCCCGTGAGGCGGGCCATCGCACGAAGATCGCCGTCCGCTCCACCACCCCCGGCGTGAACGCCAAGGGCGCCTGCATCGGCCCGATGGGTCAGCGGGTGCGAGCCGTGATGAGCGAATTGCACGGTGAGAAGATCGACATCATCGACTGGTCGGACGACCCGGGCACCTTCGTGGGCAACGCGTTGTCGCCGGCCAAGGCGCTGCGGGTCGAGGTGGTCGATCTGGCCAACCGGGCCGCCCGGGTGACAGTTCCCGACTTCCAGCTCTCGCTCGCCATCGGTCGGGAGGGGCAGAATGCCCGACTCGCTGCCCGATTGACCGGTTGGCGGATCGACATTCGTTCCGATGCGGAGCAGACCGCGCCGGCAGCGCGTGGGGTAACTGATCACGTGCGGGAGCCGGGCGGCGCGATCTCGGGGAGCTAGGGGTAGACTTCCTCCAGTGGTACGACGCGCGCAGCCGGAGCGCACCTGTGTGGGTTGCCGGCAACGTGCGCCGGCCAGCGAATTGCTGCGGATCGTCGCGGTCAGGGACGAGGCTGGTCACAGTCTCCGGCCTGATCCACGCCGCAGGCTGCCGGGTCGGGGAGCGAACATGCACCCGGATCCGGCCTGCTTCGCGCTGGCGGTGCGGCGCCGCGCCTTCGGGCGTGCGCTGCGCAGCACCGAGGTCCTCGACCACGGTGCGCTGGCGGAGCACGTCGATGCGCCAACCACTACGTCCGGTCAGCCCGACCGGGCGAGGGTCGCTAGCAGGGTAGGACGACCGACATGAGCACACGATGAAGTCCCTGAAATGACCAGGCTTCAAGTGCACGAGTGAGGTCGCTGCGGGTGCTGCCCGCACGACCTCGGAGTGAGGAGTGCAGTGGCAGGCAAGGCCCGCGTACACGAGCTTGCAAAAGAGCTCGGGGTCGAGAGTAAGACCGTTCTCGCCAAGCTGAAGGAAATGGGCGAGTTCGTGAAGTCCGCGTCCAGCACCGTCGAGGCGCCCGTCGCCCGGCGGCTGCGTAACGCATTCGTCGCGTCCGCCGGCGCCCCGGCTCCGGCCGCCCCGTCGGCGCCCGCGTCGACGCCGGCTTCAAACCCGACCCCGACGCCAACCCCGACCCCGGGTGCGCCCCGGGTTTCGGCGAAGCCGATGCCGCCTCGGCGGCCGGCCGCGCCGGCACCCGGTCCGAAGCCCAAGGGTCCGGTTCCCGGTGCGCCGCAGACGGCGGCCCCGGTCGCCAAGCCGGCGAGTGCCCACGACATCGAGGTGGCGGCCGCGGAGGCGCGTGCCGCCGCGCTGAAGGCTGAGCAGGAGGCCGCGGTCAAGGCCGCGCAGGCCGCCCGCCAGCAGCAGCGGGACAACCCCGTTCGCCGGGAGCCTCCGGCAGAGGGCGGTAACCGCCCCGGCCCTCGGCCGGGTCCCGCGGCGATGCCGCCCCGTCCCGGTTCGCCGGCAGCTCGTCCGAGCACGCCGGCTCCCGGTCCGGGTGCCCGGCCGGGCGGTCGTCCGCCGGCGCGCGGTGCCGGTAACAACCCGTTCGGCATCCAGGGTGGCCAGCAGCAGCGGCCCCCGGCCGCCGGTGCGGGTGGCCCTCGGCCCAACACCCCGGCGGGCATGCCGCCGCGGCCGAGCCCGAACTCCATGCCGCCGCGGCCCAGCCCGGCGTCCATGCCGAGCCAGCGTCCGGCTGCCGGTCGCCCCGGTCCCGGTGGGGCCGGTCGTCCCGGTGGCGGCGCAGGTCGTCCCGGTGGCGGTGGCGGCGGTTTCCGTGGCGGTCCCGGCGGTGGCGCCGGTGGCGGTGGCGGTTACCGCGGCGGCCCCGGTGGCGGCGCGGGTGCCGGCGGTGGCGGTGGCTACCGTGGCGGTCCCGGCGGCGGTGGCGGTGCTCCCGGTGGCGGTTTCCGTCCGGGTGCTCCGTCCGGCGGCGGCGGTCGTCCGGGTGCCGGCGGTCGTGGCCGTGGCGGCGGTGCCGCGGGTGCCTTCGGGCGTCCGGGTGGCCGGCCGACTCGCGGTCGCAAGTCCAAGAAGCAGCGCAGACAGGAGTTCGACAACCTGTCGGCTCCGACCATGAGCTCGGGTGCTCCCCGGGGTCAGGGTCAGGTCGTCCGGCTCTCCCGTGGCGCCTCGCTGTCGGACTTCGCCGACAAGATCAACGCCAACCCGGGTTCGCTGGTCCAGGAGATGTTCAACCTGGGCGAGATGGTCACCGCGACCCAGTCCTGTTCTGACGACACCCTGCAGCTGCTGGGTGAGCACCTGGGCTTCGACATCCAGATCGTCAGCCCGGAGGACGAGGACCGCGAGCTGCTCGCGCAGTTCAACATCGACCTCGACGCGGAGGTGGCCGAGGAGCGTCTGGTCAGCCGTGCGCCGGTGGTGACCGTCATGGGTCACGTCGACCACGGTAAGACCAAGCTGCTCGACGCCATCCGTAAGGCGAACGTCGTGGCCGGTGAGGCGGGTGGCATCACCCAGCACATCGGTGCGTACCAGGTGCACGTTCCGCACGATGGTGTGGACCGCGCGGTGACCTTCATCGACACCCCGGGTCACGAGGCGTTCACCGCCATGCGTGCTCGTGGCGCCCAGGTGACGGACATCGTGATCCTGGTCGTCGCGGCCGACGACGGCGTGATGCCGCAGACCATCGAGGCGTTGAACCACGCCAAGGCGGCCGACGTGCCGATCGTGGTCGCGGTCAACAAGGTCGACAAGCCGGAGGCCAACCCGGACAAGGTCCGCCAGCAGCTGACCGAGTACGGCCTGGTCGCCGAGGAGTACGGCGGCGAGACCATGTTCGTCAACGTGGCAGCCAAGCCCGGCATCGGCATCGAGGAGTTGCTCGAGGCCGTCCTGCTGACCGCCGACGCGTCGCTGGAGCTGACCGCTCCGATCGACGGGCCGGCGCAGGGTGTGGCCATCGAGGCGCACCTGGACAAGGGCCGCGGTGCGGTGGCGACGGTGCTGGTGCAGAAGGGCACCCTGCGGGCGGGCGACTCGATCGTCGCCGGTGGGGCGCACGGCCGGGTCCGGGCCATGCTCGACGAGAACGGCAACCAGCTCTCCGAGGCTGGGCCGGCGCGTCCGGTCATGGTTCTGGGTCTGACCGCGCCGCCCGGTGCGGGTGACACGTTCCTCGCCGCGGCGGACGACCGCACGGTGCGGCAGATCGCCGAGCAGCGACAGGCACGGCGGCGGGCGGCGGCATTCGCCAACTCCCGTGGTCGGGCCACCCTCGAGACGCTCATGGAGCAGCTCAAGGAGGGCGAGAAGACCTCGCTCAACCTCATCCTCAAGGGCGATGTCTCCGGTTCGGTGGAGGCCCTGGAGGACGCGCTGTTCAACCTCGACATCCCCGAGGAGGTCCAGCTCAAGGTCCTCGACCGGGGCGTCGGCGCGATCACCGAGAGCAACGTCATGCTCGCGAGCGCCTCGTCCGAGCCGGTCACGATCATCGGCTTCAACGTGCGGGCCTCGAACAAGGTCCGTGAGATGGCCGACCGCGAGGGCGTGGAGATCCGGTACTACACCGTCATCTACCAGGCCATCGAGGAGATCGAGGCAGCGCTCAAGGGCCTGCTCAAGCCGGAGTACGAGGAGGCCGAGCTGGGCAGCGCGGAGATCCGCGATGTCTTCCGCTCGTCCAAGATCGGCAACATCTCCGGTTGCATCGTCCGGTCGGGCATCATCCGACGCAACGCGAAGGCTCGACTGCTTCGGGACGGGACGGTCGTGGCGGACAACCTCACGATCACCTCGCTCAAGCGGTTCAAGGACGACGCCACCGAGGTCCGCGAGGGCTTCGAGTGCGGTCTGACCCTGGGTGGTTACAACAACGTCCAGGTCGGCGACGTCATCGAGACCTTCGAGATGCGGGAGAAGGTTCGCGCCTGATCCGGCAGTGACACGCTGATCAAGGGGTTTACGCCACTCGGCGTAAACCCCTTGATCATGCGGGGCGGGTTGGCGGTATCGTCCGGGGCGATGTTCACCGGAACCGCGGTCTTCGACCTGCTGCTGCCGGGCGACTCCAGGTCGCTCAAAGCCAAGAGATCATATGTACGGCCGATCGTGGCGGCGCTGCGCCGCTTCGAGGTGTCGGCCGCCGAGGTGGGTGCGCTCGACCTGCATGGTCGAGCGCAACTGGCGGTGGCCGTGGTGGCCGCCGAGACGGCGCACGTCCGCGAGGTGCTCGACTCCTGTGAGCGCCTGGTGGCCAATCGCCCCGAGGTCGAGTTGCTGTCGGTTCGACGCCGGCTCTACGGCGCGGACGACGACTGACCATGGTGCCGGCTGTGCCGGGCGACCGGAGCGGCCCCGAAGGTAATGTTCGAGATGTTGGCCGGTCGGCCGGCGGCCACCTGGCCGTCGGGTCGACCGGAAGCAGGACGCCGTGGAGGTGGCGAGATGTCTGATCCGGCCAAGGTACGCCGGCACGCGGAACGGGTGCGTGAGCTGGTCGCGTCGGTGGTGCGGAGCCAGATCAAGGACCCGCGGCTCGGGATGATCACCATCACCGATGCCCGGATCACCGCTGACCTGCGTGACGCGACGGTCTTCTACACAGTGCTCGGTGACTCGGTGGCCCAGGCGGACACCGCGGCGGCGCTGGAGAGCGCCAAGGGGCTGCTGCGCAGCACTGTCGGCAAGGCCCTCGGGCTGCGCCACTCGCCGACCCTCACGTTCGTCCTGGACGACGTGCAGGACCAGGTCAAGCACATCGACGACCTGCTCGCCGCCGCCCGCAATGCCGATGCCGAGGTGCAGCGGCTGGCCGCCCAGGCGAAGTACGCGGGCGAGGCCCAGCCGTACCGGGTGGACGACGAGGCTGATGAGGCGGACGAGACGGACGAGGCCGACGAGGCCACCGACGTCACGCAGACCCCGCGGGGTGGGGAAACGCGGTGACCAGCACCGCCAGCACCGCTAGCGCCCCGTTGGCCGGGGCAGCCGGGGGCGGCCCCGCCGAGGCGGACTGGGCTGCGGCCGAGGCGTTGGTGCGGGCTCTCCCGCCGACCGCCCGGGTGCTGCTGATCTGCCACATCAATCCGGACGGCGACGCGCTGGGCAGCATGCTCGGCTTCGGTCTGGGCCTGCGGCAGTTCGGCGTACGCGACGTGCAGGCGACCTTTCCCGGGCCGCCGGAGCTGCCGGAGCCGTTCCGAGGGCTTCCCGGCCTGGACCTGCTGGTCCCGGCGGACGCCGCCGACCCGGCACCCGATCTGGTGATCTGCTTCGACGCGGCGAGCGAGTCGCGTCTCGGCGAGTTGGCCGGGCGGCTGTCGTCGGCGGGTGCGGCGCTGGTGCTCGACCATCACGCCTCCAACCCCGGTTTCGGCACTGTGAACCTGGTCGACCCGGGTGCGGCGGCCACGTCGGTCGTGGCCGAGCAGCTGCTGGCCCGGCTCGGGGTGGTGGTGGATCCGGCCATCGCCGAGTGCCTCTACGTGGCGTTGACCACTGATACCGGCTCGTTCCGGTTCGAGGCGACCACTCCGGCGGTGCATCAGATGGCCGCGCGACTGCTGGCGACCGGCATCTCGCCGGGTGACATCTCCCGGCGGGTCTTCGACACCCGGCCCTTCGGCGCGGTCCGCCTCTTTGGTGAGGTGCTCGGCCGGGCTCGACTGGAGCCGGCCGCCGCCGGTGGTCGGGGCCTGGTCTGGACCTTCGCCACCCTCGATGACCTGGCCCGGCACGACCAGCGGCCGTACGTGCTGGAGGCCCTGATCGACTCCGTGCGCTGCACCGCCGAGGCGGATGTGAGCTGTGTGGTGAAGCAGACCAGGCCCGCCGAGTGGGCGGTGTCGATGCGCAGCAAGGGAGCGGTGGACGTCAGTCGGGTCGCTGTGGCACTGGGCGGTGGTGGGCACACGTTCGCGGCCGGGTTCACCGGTCGGGGCACCGCCGAGCAGGTGGTCGAGTCGATTCGCGGTCAGCTGGACGCGGCGCTGATCGGCTGATCGCCGGCCTCGGACCGCCGGCGGTCCGTCGGTCCTGGAAGATCAGGGTCAGCTCCGGGGAGTGTTGGTCTTCCCGCGTTCCGTGATACCGGGAAGAATTGCGGGATGGAGCAGCCGCACGACCTCACCGTGGAGGCCCCCCGCGCCTGGGACCGGCCCGCCGTCTCCGTTCCCGTCCTCGTCTGCCTGTCGCTCGTCGGTGGCCGGTTCGCGTCCTTCTCCACCGAGGCGAATCTGTTCACCCTCGGGACGGGTGGGGTGCTGATCTGGCTCGGTCTGAGCAACCGGGTGCCGCGCCGGCCGGCGCCGCGCCGGTTGGGCGCGGGGGCGGCCTGGTGGGCGGTGCCGGTGGTGGTCTTCGGGGTCTTCGAGGGCGTGACCTTCGTGTTGGCTGCCGGCGATGACTTCCCCACCTTCTCCCGGTTGGCCGATCCTCTCCTGGAGGATCAACTGACTCGCTCGGCGGCCTGGTTCGCCTGGTTGGCCGCCTTCTGGGGGCTGGTGCGGCGATGATGCGCGCGCTTGCGATCGGCGGTTTCCTCACCGCGCTGGTCCTTTTCGGGGTGGTCGAGTGGATGGCCCGGCGGGAGGGGTCGCGGATCCCCACCCTCGGCGAGGTCTGCGCCTATGTGATGCGCTACGAGGTCGGTCCGGTGCCGGTGGGCCGGATCGGTCTGTTCGGGTTCTGGTGGTGGCTGGGCTGGCATTTCCTGGCTCGCTGAACCGGGTCGCCGACCGTCCAAATGGCGGGAACCGTAAGCAGTATGTGGACCTGAACGATAACTTGGGAGAAGGCCGGTGCCGCCTGGCGGTGCAGGTCATGGGCGGTGGTGCCACACCCCGTGCCGCCTCCCTCCAGGGTCGGATCGACCCGGGCTCACGCTGCCCAGTCGGCTGCTCCGGTAACCCCGGACCGCCGTGGGGCGCTCAGCACGACCGCCCGTGAGGGCCGCCGCGTGTCGGCGGCTCACGCCCTGGGAAGGGGAGCGCCACCATGCCGAACAAGCCCAAGCCTGAGACCACCACCGACGACGCCCGTGAGCAGGCCCGCCGCGCGCTGCAGACGTCGATGGACACCCGTCAGTGATCCGATTTCTCCGAGGGTGATCCCTCGGGTCCGTGTGGTCGGAGGATCCGGGCACCTCCCGGTTCGCCTTTGGAGCTGAATCGTCTGCGACATCACGACGTGATTCGTCTACGACATCAGCTCCACAGCGTCCGGCCGGCGTCCCGACTGGGCAGCGTCCGACCGGCGTCCGGACTCCACAGCGTCCGACCGGCGTCCCGACTGCGCAGCGTCCGGCCGACGCCACGACTGCTCAGCGTCCGGCCGACGCCCCGACTGCGCGCCGCCAGGTACCGCGCGAAGGGCTCGGGCGAGCCTGACGCGCCACGGGTCGACGGGGCGCGCCGGCCACGGTAAGCAGCCTGCTGGATTGCGATCCTTACCGCAGCCATGCCAGGATCGGCGGCGATGAACCACGCCACCACCGCTCACCGACCCGCCTCGCCTCGGCGGATCGCCGCGCTCGCCCTGCCGGCCCTCGTGGTGCTCGCCGCCGAGCCGCTCTACGTGCTTGTCGACACCGCAGTGGTCGGTCACCTCGGCCGGGTGCCGCTCGCCGCGCTCGCCGTCGGCGGCACTGTCATGACGCTCACCGCCTGGGTGGGCACCGTGGTCGCCTACGGCACCACCGGCCGCGCCGCCCGCCGCTTCGGCGCGGGTGACCGGGCCGCAGCGGTCGCCGAGGGCGTCCAGTCGTCCTGGTTGGCGTTCGGTGTCGGTCTGCTGATCGCGATCGGCATGCAGGTTGGCGGCGGCGCGCTCGCGCGTACCCTCGCCGGTGGTGGTGGCGAGGTCGCCGACGCCGCCGCCCAGTGGTTGCGGATCGCGGCCCTCGGCGCTCCCGGCCTGCTCCTCGCCGCCGCCGGCAACGGCTGGCTGCGCGGCGTGCAGGACACTCGCCGCCCCCTGTACTTCGTGCTCGGCCCCAACCTGCTCTCCGCGCTGCTCTGCCCGCTGCTGGTCTACCCCGGCGGGCTGGGTCTGGTCGGTTCGGCGGTGGCGAACGTCGTCGCGCAGACGCTCTGCGGGGTGCTCTTCGCCGCCACCCTGGTCGGTGAGAAGGTGTCGCTGCGCCCCCAACCTCGCGTGATCCGCCAGCAACTGGTGCTCAGCCGGGACCTGCTGATCCGTGGGCTGGCGTTCCAGGCCAGCTTCCTGTCCGCGACAGCCGTCGCCGCCCGCTTCGGCGCCGCCGCCGTCGGTGCCCACCAGATCGCCCTGCAACTCTGGTTCTTCACCGCGCTGGTGCTCGACGCCCTCGCCATCGCCGCGCAGTCCCTGGTCGGTGCCGCGCTCGGCGCCGGCGACGACGCGGGTGCGCGGGCGCTCGCCCGTCGGATCGGGCTGCTCGGCGGCGTCTGCGGCGTGGGCTTCGCGCTGCTCGTCGCCGCCGGCGCGGGCGTGGTGCCGTCGTGGTTCAGCTCCGATGCGGGGGTACGCGAGCAGGCCATGGTGGCCTGGCCGTGGTTCGTCGTCATGCTGCCGCTGGCCGGGGTGGTGTTCGCCCTCGACGGCGTGCTGATCGGCGCCGGCGACGTGCGTTACCTGCGCAACCTCACCATCGTGGCCGCGCTTGGCGGCTTCCTGCCGGCCATCTGGCTGGCGTACGCGCTCAACCTCGGGCTGG
Source organism: Micromonospora sp. NPDC048947 (assembly GCF_040649495.1). Classification (NCBI taxonomy): domain Bacteria; kingdom Bacillati; phylum Actinomycetota; class Actinomycetes; order Micromonosporales; family Micromonosporaceae; genus Micromonospora; species Micromonospora sp. NPDC048947. Next base: position 159,292 of record NZ_JBEZFO010000007.1, on the reverse strand, counting down.
GCGGCATCTGGGCCGGGCTCACCGTGTTCGTGGTGATCCGGCTGGTCGCCCTGCTGCTGCGACTGCGCAACGGCAGGTGGGCGGTGACCGGCGCGATCCGCTGACGGGTCGCCGGGCCCCCCGGTCAGCAGCGCGTGGTGGTCGGCGCGGGCGCGTCGATGTCGAAGATGGTGCCCGGGTCGCCCGCGGGTATCCGGTCCCCGTGCACATCGGCCACCCAGAACTGCTCCTGCACCCAGCCCTCACGGAGTTGGTCGCAGTCCGCGTTCCAGGTCACGGCCGCCGCCGAGGTGATCCAGAGGCCGCGGGCGGAGGCCGGCACGTCGTCCGGGTGCGGCACCTGCCACACCACCTGGTCGCGTAGCGCCACCACCGTCGCGCCGGCGGGCGCCCGCAGGTCCACGTCGAACGGGTACGCCCAGACGAACTCCGTGGAGACCTCCAGCAGTCGGATGCCGTTCTGCCTGGTGGCGCGGTAACTGACCCGGCCGTCGGCGCGGACGCCGAACTCCCACTCCGACGGCGACGCCATCCTCGTGGCGTACCGCAGGAAGCTGCCGTTGGTGAAGTCGCCCCGGAGCCGTTCGCGAGCATCAGGGGCGAGCAGCGCGAGGAACGGCGCCGGATCTCCGGAGAACATCGAGATGTCGACCCGACTCTCGATCAGTGCCTTGCGCACCGACTCCAGCGCCGCCCGCACCTGGGTCGCGGTGAACGGTCCCGTGCCCTTGGCCGCCGGCATCCGCACGGCCTCCTCGGCTGGTGCGAAGGAGGCCGCCGGCGACCCGGCGAACAGGTCCCGTGGTTCGCCGACCCTGCTCACCGGCGGCGTGCTGCTCGGTGTGGGGCTCGCCGAGGCGGACGTGCGGACACCATCGGCGACCCGACCGACCAACACCACCCCGCCGACGACCATCAGCAGTGCCAGCACCAGCCCGAGGCCGAGCAGCAGGGCCCCGTTGTGCCGGGCCGAGAAGAAACGGACCCGGTCCCATCCAATGGGCTGGTGCTCGGTCTGCGACGACCGCAGCCACTCCGGTAGCTGCACCGGGTTGACCTGCGCTATCGCGGTGGGTGGCGGTGGCGGGTCGACGGGGTCCGTCGGTGTGGGCTCGTTCGACGACGTGTTGACCATGCTTCCCCCGTCAGTTTCGCCGCTGGTGACGCGCGCGAGCAGATACTAGGTGCCGGAGGCTCGGGTCACGCAGGGCCTGCCCACGCACTGCGGAGCGGGTGTCATCTGGCAGGCTTGGCCGACGTGAGCACCGATGGTCTGATCGTGGTCGACAAGCCCGGCGGCATGACGTCGCACGACGTGGTGGCGCGCATCCGCCGACTGGCGAAGACCCGACGGGTCGGGCACGGCGGCACCCTCGACCCGATGGCGACCGGCGTGCTGGTGATCGGTGTCGGCCGGGCCACCCGGCTGCTGACCTACGTGATCGGCGCCGGCAAGAGCTACACCGGCACCATCCGGCTCGGCCAGACCACAGTCACCGACGACGCCGAGGGCGACGTGACCGCCACCGTGCCGGCCGGGCAGGTCACCGACGACGCGATCCGGTCCGCGCTGGCCGGGCTGAGCGGCGAGGTCGACCAGGTGCCGAGCGCGGTCAGCGCCATCAAGATCGACGGGCAGCGGGCGTACAAGCGGGTCCGCGACGGGGAGAGCGTCGAACTGCCGGCACGGCGGGTCACCATCTCCCGGTTGGAGGTGCTGGCGATCCGTCGCACCGAGCCGGACGTGGTCGACGTGGACGTGGACGTGACCTGCTCGTCCGGCACGTACATCAGGGCCATCGCCCGGGACGCCGGGCTGGCGCTCGGCGTCGGCGGGCACCTCACGGCGCTGCGGCGGACCGCCGTGGGGGGCTTCACCCTCGCCGAGGCGGCGACCCTCGACGAGCTGGAACAGCGCGCCCCGGACGTGGTGAACCTGCCACTGGACGCGGCGGCCGACCGGTTCTTCGCGCGCCGGGAGGCCACGCCGGACGAGGCCCGCGTGCTCGCCCACGGCGGGCCACTGGACCCGGCCGGCCTCACCGGGCCGTACGCCGTCTTCGGGCCGGCCGGCGGCCTGATCGCTATCGTCAGCGAGCGGGACGGACGGGCCCGCGCGGAGATCGTGCTCGCGCCGGCCTGACAGCGCAGCGCAGGTCCGCCGGCCCGCAGCCGGCGGTGTCGACCCGCCGGCCGGCGGGACAGCAGAGAGGAACGGCATGCAGCGGTGGCGGGGCTACGACGCGGCGCCCGGCGGGTGGGGACGCTCGGTGGTCACCATCGGCGTCTTCGACGGCGTGCACAAGGGGCACCAGGCGACGATCGGGCACGCCGTGGCCCGGGCCCGCGAGTTGGGCGTGCAGTCGGTGGTGGTCACCTTCGACCCGCACCCGGCCGAGGTGGTCCGCCCCGGTTCGCACCCGGCGGTGCTCACCGAGCCGGCCCGTAAGGCCGAGCTGATCGAGGCGCTCGGCGTGGACGTGCTCTGCGTGGTGCCGTTCACCCCGGAGTTCTCCCGGGTGCCGCCCGAGCAGTTCGTGCACGACGTCCTGGTCGAGCACCTGCACGCCGCGTTGGTGGTGGTCGGCGGCAACTTCCGCTTCGGGCACCGGGCCGCCGGCGACGTGGCGTTGCTGGAACGGCTGGGTCAGACGTTCGGCTTCGGCGTGGAGGGCGCCCCGCTCGTCGCCGAGGCCGGCACCGTCTTCTCCTCCACGTACATCCGGTCCTGCGTCGACGCGGGCGACGTGGGCGCGGCCGCCGCCGCGCTGGGCCGCCCCCACCGGGTGGAGGGCGTGGTGGTCCGGGGCGACCAGCGGGGCCGGGAGCTGGGCTTCCCCACCGCCAACCTGCTCTGCCACCGGTACGCGGCGGTGCCCGCCGACGGCGTGTACGCGGCCCGGCTGATCCGCCGCGGTCAGCACGAGCCGCTGCTGGCGGCGGTCTCCGTGGGCACCAACCCGACCTTCTCCGGTCGGGAGCGGCGGGTGGAGGCGTACGCGCTGGACTTCTCCGGCGACCTGTACGGCGAGCGACTGGCCCTGGACTTCGTGGCGCACCTGCGTGGTCAGATCCGGTACGACTCGATCGAGCCGTTGATCGCCCAGATGAACCAGGACGTCGAGCGCACCCGGCGCGTACTGGCCTGATCGTGCCGGGGCGACGGGCCGCCACCGAGGCCCTTCGCCGGGTGTTACCGGCGAGTGCTGGTAGTCTTGCCGGGACGTCGGGTGACCGGCGTGGGGCCTCGCGTGCCTGCTCGACGCCGCGGGTGCGAGGTACCGGTCCGTTCCCGGTCCATCGGGACGACGGACACCCACTTGATCAACCCATCGAAACAGGGAGAACATGGCGCTCGATCAGGAAGCCAAGGCCAGCATCCGCGCGGAGTACGCGACCGCCGAGGGCGACACCGGTTCGCCGGAGGTCCAGGTAGCGGTTCTCACCAAGCGGATCGCCGAGCTGACCGAGCACCTGAAGGTGCACAAGCACGACCACCACAGCCGCCGTGGGCTGCTGCTGCTGGTCGGCCGGCGCCGTCGGTTGCTCAACTACGTCCAGAAGAAGGACATTGCCCGCTACCGGTCGCTCATCGAGCGGCTCGGTCTGCGCCGGTGACGTGACGGGGGAGTGGCCGGACGGCCGCTCCCCCGTACCGCGTCCCACCTGAGGAAACACGGGCCGCGCGACCACCCGAGAGGGAGCCGGTCAGCGTACCGGTCTCCGGTAGTGGCCCCCGGGAACCCCGGCATCATGCCGGCCACCCGGGCGCTTCGATCGAAGACCGGCCGGCTGAGCAGCTCCCCGATGTCGTGGGCCCACGACGCGAAGGAGCACCACAGCACATGACCGAGACCAAACTCGGCACCGAATCCCGCACCGCCGTGATCGACAACGGGTCCTTCGGCACCCGCGAGATCACCTTCTCCACCGGTCGGCTGGCTCGCCAGGCCGCCGGTTCCGTCATCGCCCAGCTGGGCGAGACGGTTGTTCTCTCCGCCACGACCGCCGGTAAGCACCCGAAGGAGCAGTTCGACTTCTTCCCGCTGACCGTCGACGTCGAGGAGCGGATGTACGCCGCGGGCCGCATCCCCGGCTCGTTCTTCCGCCGCGAGGGTCGGCCCAGCGAGGACGCGATCCTCACCTGCCGGCTGATCGACCGGCCGCTGCGCCCGTCCTTCGTCAAGGGCCTGCGCAACGAGGTCCAGGTCGTCGAGACCATCCTCGCGCTCGACCCGCAGCACCCGTACGACGTCGTGGCGATCAACGCCGCCTCGATGTCGACGAAGCTCTCCGGCCTGCCGTTCTCCGGCCCGATCGGTGCGACCCGCGTCGCCCACATCGACGGCCAGTGGGTCGCCTTCCCGACCCTGGAGGAGCTGGCTCGCGCCACCTTCGACATGGTCGTGGCCGGCCGCACGCTCGAGGACGGCGACGTCGCGATCATGATGGTCGAGGCCGAGGCCACCCCGAACGCCGTCGCCCTCATCTCGGCCGGTGCCACCGCCCCGACCGAGGAGGTCGTCGCCAGCGGCCTGGAGGCCGCCAAGCCGGCGATCCGTGAGCTGTGCCGCGCGCAGAGCGAGCTGGCCGAGGTCGCCGCCAAGCCGGTCACCGAGTTCCCGGTCTTCCTGGACTACCAGGACGACGTGTACGACGCCGTCTCCGAGCTGGCCCGCGCCGACGTGGCCGAGGCGATCACCATCGCCGGCAAGGCCGACCGCGAGGAGGCCCTGGACCGGGTCAAGGCCCGGGTCGCCGAGGAGCTGGGCGCTCGGTTCGAGGGTCGGGAGAAGGAGCTCAGTGCTGCCTTCCGGTCGCTGACCAAGTCCGAGGTGCGCAACCGCGTGCTGCGCGAGCAGGTCCGCATGGACGGGCGTGGCCCGCGCGACATCCGGGCGCTGACCGCCGAGGTCGGCGTGCTGCCCCGGGTGCACGGTTCGGCGCTGTTCGAGCGGGGCGAGACCCAGATCCTGGGCGTCACCACGCTGAACATGCTCCGCATGGAGCAGATGGTGGACACGCTGTCCCCCGAGAACCGCAAGCGCTACATGCACAACTACAACTTCCCGCCGTACTCGACCGGTGAGACCGGCCGGGTCGGCTCGCCGAAGCGTCGCGAGATCGGTCACGGCGCCCTCGCCGAGCGCGCGCTGATCCCGGTGCTGCCGTCGCGCGAGGAGTTCCCGTACGCCATCCGGCAGGTGTCGGAGGCGCTCGGCTCCAACGGCTCCACCTCGATGGGTTCGGTCTGCGCGTCGACGCTGGGCCTGCTCTCCGCGGGTGTTCCGCTGAAGGCGCCGGTCGCCGGCATCGCGATGGGGCTCATCTCCGACGAGGTGGACGGCAAGACCCAGTACGTGACGCTGACCGACATCCTCGGTGCCGAGGACGCGTTCGGCGACATGGACTTCAAGGTCGCCGGCACGCCGGAGTTCGTCACCGCGCTCCAGCTCGACACCAAGCTCAACGGCATCCCGTCGGACGTGCTGGCCGCCGCGTTGCAGCAGGCGAACGAGGCCCGGCAGGTCATCCTCGGGGTCATGAAGGCGGCGATCGAGGCTCCGGCCGAGATGTCCGACTACGCGCCGCGGGTCACCACCGTCAAGATCCCGGTGGACAAGATCGGCATGGTGATCGGCCCGAAGGGGCAGACCATCAACGCGATCCAGGACGAGACCGGCGCCGAGATCTCCATCGAGGACGACGGCACGATCTACGTCGGCGCCACCAACGGCCCGTCGGCCCAGGCGGCCGTCGACCGGATCAACGGCATCGCCAACCCGACGCTGCCGAAGCAGGGCGAGCGGTTCCTCGGCACCGTGGTCAAGACCGCCGCGTTCGGCGCGTTCATCTCGCTCCTGCCGGGCCGTGACGGCCTGCTGCACATCTCCAAGGTGGGCGACGGCAAGCGGGTCGAGCGCGTTGAGGACTTCCTCAACGTCGGTGACCGGGTCGAGGTCGAGATCGCTGACATCGACGCCCGCGGCAAGATCTACCTCGACAAGGTCCGCCCGGAGGGCACCGAGGCTCCGGCCGCCGGTGAGGCCGCCGCTGGTGACCGGCCGGCTGGCCGGGACCGGGGCGACCGTGCTCCGCGTGACCGCGGCGACCGTGAGCGTGGCGGCGACCGTGGCGGGCGTGGCCCGGAGCGCGGCGGCGAGGGCGGCAACGGCGGCGGCGGCGAGGGTGGCGAGGGCGGCGAGCGTCCGCGTCGTCGGACCCGGCACAGCTGACAGTCGTACAACGCATCACCCACCCCTCGTCGAACCGGGAGCAAGTCGTGAGTCGGGCCATCAGCGCGCCGTTTCCACCGGATCGACGGGGGGTGGCCCCGTCTCGGGACACCGGGGCGGGCCGCTCCGGCGGCACCGCCCGAGCGGTGACCCGGACGCTCAGCGACGACCCGCTGGGCGGCACGGTACGACGTACCGTGCTGCCCAGCGGCCTGCGCGTCCTCACCGAGGCGATTCCGGCGATGCGGAGCGTCTCGTTCGGCATCTGGGTGGCGGTCGGCTCGCGTGACGAGACCGGCCCGCAGGCCGGTGCCGCGCACTTCCTCGAACACCTGCTCTTCAAGGGCACGCACAAGCGCACCGCCCTGGAGATCTCCTCGCAGATCGAGGCGGTGGGTGGCGAGACCAACGCCTTCACCACGAAGGAATACACCTGCTACTACGCCCGCGTGCTGGACGAGGACCTGCCGCTGGCGATCGACGTCATGTGCGACCTGGTCGCGGACTCGCTGTTGGAGCCGGCTGACGTCGAGACCGAGCGTGGCGTGATCCTGGAGGAGATCGCCATGCACGACGACGAGCCGGGTGACGAGGTGCACGACCTCTTCGTCCAGGCCGTCTACGGCGATCACCCGCTGGGCCGGCTGATCTCCGGCACCGCCGAGACCGTCACCCCGATGACCCGGCGGCAGATCCAGACCTTCTACCGGGGTCGCTACACCGCGCCGCAGATCGTCATCGCCGCCGCCGGCAACCTCGACCACGCCGCGGTGGTCAAGCTGGTCCGTCAGGCAGTGCGCGGCACCCCGCTGGACAGCGACCCGGCCAGTCCGGCGCCGCACCGCGCGGCGACCCCTGCGGTACGCACCAAGCCGGCGACCACACTGGTGGAGCCGAAGGAGACCGAGCAGGCACACGTCATCCTCGGTTGCCCCGGCATCGACCGGCTCGACGATCGACGGTTCGCCCTCGGGGTGCTCAACAACGTGCTCGGCGGCGGCATGTCCAGCCGCCTGTTCCAGGAGATCCGCGAGCAGCGTGGCCTCGCCTACTCGGTCTACTCCTACGCCAGCCAGTACGCCGACACCGGCCTGTTCGCCGTCTACGCCGGCTGCGCGCCGGGCAAGGTGGACGAGGTGCTGGCCCTGACCCGCGCCGAGCTGGCCCGGGTGGCCGCCGACGGGTTGACCGAGGCCGAGGTGGCCCGGGGCAAGGGGATGAGCAAGGGCTCGTTCGTGCTCGGCCTGGAGGACACCGGTTCCCGGATGAGCCGGCTGGCCAAGGGTGAGCTGCTCTACGGCGACCTGATGCCGGTCGACGAGCTGCTCCGCCGGGTCGACGAGGTCACAGTGGAGGACGTGAACGTCCTCGCCGCCGAACTGCTCAGCCGGCCGATGTCGCTGGCCGTCGTGGGCCCGTTCGGCGCTGGCGACTTCGCGGTCTGAGGTCTGCCGCCCGGCCCGGTCGAGGCAACCCGGTAGGGCGTCCCGGCAGGTGGAGCACAGCGGATCCGGCCGGAAGGACCCGTCCCGATTGGGATAGGTTGTGCCCCGTGACTGACGAGCAGGGAAAGACCCCGGCCCAGCAGCTGCGGGTCGGCGTGTTTGGTGCGCGCGGCCGGATGGGCATCGAGGTCTGCAAGGCGGTCGACGCCGCCGACGATCTCGCCCTGACCGCGGCGGTCGACCAGGGCGACAGCCGCTCCTCCGTCTCCAGCGCCGAGGTGGTCGTCGACTTCACCACGCCGGACGTCGTCATGGACAACCTCCAGTGGTGCATCGGGCAGGGCATCAGCGCGGTGGTCGGCACCACCGGCTTCACCGAGCAGCGGCTGGAACAGGTGCGCGGCTGGCTGGCCGACAAGCCCGAGGTGGGCGTGGTGATCGCCCCGAACTTCGGAATCGGCGCGGTGCTGATGATGCAGTTCGCCGCGCGCGCCGCCCGACACTTCGAGTCCGTCGAGATCATCGAGCAGCACCACCCGCGCAAGCTTGACGCCCCGAGTGGCACCGCCACCCACACCGCCAGGCAGATCGCCCAGGCCCGCGCCGAGGCTGGCCTCGGCCCGGTCCCGGACGCCACCAAGGACGAGGTGCCGGGTGCGCGCGGCGCCGAGATCGACGGGGTACGCGTGCACGCGGTGCGCGCCACCGGTCTGGTCGCCCATCAGGAGGTGCTGTTCGGCGGCACCGGCGAGACGCTGACCATCCGGCACGATTCGTACGACCGGGTGTCGTTCATGCCTGGTGTGCTGCTGGCCGTCCGCGCGGTGCGCAACCGTCCCGGCCTCACCGTCGGCCTGGACGCCCTGCTCGACTGACCGGTCCGTGTCCGCTCCTCCACATCGCGGCACCGTAGATCTTGGACAGTTTCCGTTCCTAGCTGACGGAAAGTGTCCAAGATCTACGAGCGCGGGCCGGGTAGCATCCGGCGAATGATCAATGGGGGACACCTGGATCGGGCCGGGCGGCGAGTGACGCTGCGGCCGGTCGACGACGACAACTGGCGGGCGGTGGCCGACGTCGCCCCGCGCGACGACCAGCGCCGGTTCGTGGCCGCGCTGGGCGCGCGCTATCTGCTTCTGAGCACTCGCTCCGAGGTGTGGAACTCGCTCGCGGTGTACGCCGACGAGACCGTCGTCGGGCACGTCATGTGGGGCGTGGACGACGACGGTTCGCACTGGATCGGCGGGATGCTGATCGACGCCGCTGAGCAGGGCCAGGGCGTCGGCCGGGCCACTGTGCAGACGCTGGCCCCCTGGCTGGCGGCCCGAGCCGGCAACCCCCCGGTCCGCCTGTCGTACCACCCCGACAACACCCCAGCCGCCGCCCTCTACACCTCCCTGGGCTTCCACCCCACCGGTGCCGTGGACGACGACGAGCTGATCGCCGAACTAGCCCCCTGACCCCGCGATCTTGCACTTCCTGTCGCGACATAAAGGGCAGGCCGCCCCATACCGACAACCGAAACCGCAAGATCGCGGGGTTCACCGGGCCTGGCCCGCGTCGATCATGGAGTTGTGGTGCCTCCCATAAGGGGCACATGTGGAGCTGACGCCCACCACAACTCCATGATCGACCGGCGGGGGTGGGGTGGGGTGGGGTGGGGGCGGGGTTAGGGGAGGCGGGTTGGGGTTTTGGGGTGGCGTTGGGTGGGGAGGGTCGGGGTTGCGGTCAGTGGGGTGGGGAGGCCGGTGACCGTGGCTTCGCCGGTGCGGTCGACAGTGACGTGTACCGAGGCGTTGGCCACGCGGAGGCCGTCGACCGCCACGGCGCCGAGCTCTGCTCCCGCCAGGGGTGCCAGTCGCACCGTGCCGCCCGGTACGTCCGGGTAGAGCCCAGCGGCGGCCTGGAGCAGCAGCACCGCGCCCGTCGCGGCCCACGCCTGCGGTCGACACGACGCCGGGTACGGCACCGGGCGGCTCACCTGCGCCCGGTCGTCGCCGCCGTACAGCTCCGGCATCCGGTTGTCGAACGCCTCGGCCGCGCTGAGCAGCCCGTCGGCCAGACCGATCGCGGCCTCGCGGTGCCCGGCCCGGGCCAGCCCGCCGAGCACGATGGCGGTGTCGTGGGTCCAGATCGAGCCACAGTGGTACGACAGCGGGCTGAATCCGGCGTCGTCGCTGGACATGGTGCGTAGCCCGAACCCGGCGGACATCGTTTCGGTGGTGAGCAGGCGCGCTACCTGGGCCTCCTCGTCCCGGTCGAGCAGGCCGGTGCCGAGCAGATGGCCGATGTTGCTGGTCAGCGAGTCGACCGGGCGTTTGTCGCGGTCGAGGGCCAGCGCGGGTTGCGGGCCGTGGCGACCGTCGACCCAGAAGCTCTTGCGGAACCGGCCGACCAGCGCGGCGGCGTGTTCGCGCCAGCGGTCGCCACCCGGTCGGCCGAAGGCGTCCAGCAGGGCGGCGCCGTTCAGTGCGGCCTCGTGCGCGTACCCCTGCACCTCGGCCAGCACGATCGGCGCGGTGGCCAGGGACCCGTCGTGGAAGCGGACGGCGTCGCCGGAGTCCTTCCAGCCCTGGTTGGACAGGCCGTGTCCGGTGGTGTCGATGTACTCGACCAGTCCGTCGCCGTCCGGGTCGGCGTGCTCGCCGAGCCACTGCAGCGCCGCCTCCAGGTGCGGCAGCAGGGGCTCGATCTGCTCGGCGGGCATTCCCCAACGCCACGCGTCGTGCAGGAGGTTCACCCAGAGCATTGTGGCGTCGACGGTGCCGTAGTACGCCGGTGGAAGGCGCAGGCCGTTGTCGGGCAGGGCGAACGCGTGGCGGCGCAGCTCGTGCAGGATCTTGCCGGGGGCCTCGCCGGTCGCCGGGTCGACGCGGGTGCCCTGCCGACGGGCGAGCACGCGTAGGGTGCCGGCGGCCAGGTCGGTGCCGAGCGGCAGCATCATCCTTGCGGCCCAGAGGCTGTCCCGGCCGAACAGGGTGAGGAACCAGGGCACCCCGGCGCCGAGGAACACGTCACCTGGTGCGCCGGTCTCGGCCAGTCGGAGGCCGCGCAGGTCGTCAAGGCTGCGGTCGAGCAGTCGGGTCAGCCGTCGGTCGTCGGCGCTCACCTCGGGGCGGGACCACTCGGGCTCGCCGGTCGGGCCGACGACGACGGCGCGCGGGTCGTCGACGCTCAACTGCCAGCGCAGCACGGTCTCGCCGCCGGGCGGCAGGTCGACCGGCCAGACCAGCCGGGGCGAGGTGGCCCGCTCGCCGTCGGCGCGCACGTCGGCGCCCGGCGCGGTGACGGTGACGGTGATCCCGGTGCCCGACCAGGTGAGCGTGCCGGGCCGAGCGGTCGTGGCCGGCAACGCGTCGGTGGCCCCACCGGACTTGACGACCTCGATGGGTGCCAGGTCGCAGCCGAGGTCGACGGTGACGGTGGCCCGTACGCCGACAGTGGCGGTGGAGACGATCCGCAGTTCCTCGGTGAGGCCGTTGCGGGTGGCCCGCCGGAGCCGGTCGACGCGGACGGTGGGGTCGGGCGTGGGGTCACCGAGCCAGCGGGCCAGGCCCACGAAGTGTGCGCCGTGCGGGCCGTCGTCGCCGCGGGCCAGCCCTTCGAGCTCCCGCTCGTCGATCCGCAGCTCGGCGCGGGAGAGCACCCGGGCGTCGGCGTGGAAGACGCCCTGGACGCCGGTCGGGCGGATCTGCCCGGTCGCGTCCCCCAGCGCGCTGGTCGGGGCGAGGACCACCCCGACCAGCTCGTGCAGGAGGGGTTGCAGCTGGCGTTCGATCACGGTGTGGCTCCAGATCCTCGGGGTGCGGGGCGGCCATCTTGACAACGCGCCCCTGGCGGTGCAAAGTGCGAAACATTCCAGAAACTTGAACGATCCAATCCTGCCTTATCCAAATTGGATCGTTCAAGATGGCGAGAGGGATTAAGTGGCCGAAAAGGTGACCATCGCGACGGTGGCCCGGCACGCCCGAGTCAGCCGGCAGACGGTGTCCAACGTGCTCAACGCCCCGCACATCGTGCGGCAGGAGACCCGTCAGCGGGTCGAGGACGCGATCAACGCGCTCGGCTACCGGGCCAACCAGGCCGCCCGACAGATGCGCACCGGCCGGTCCCGCCTCATCGCCGCCCGGATCGACCCGACCCGCGACGGCATCAACGGCTCCGTGCTCGACCGCTTCCTGCACGGCCTCACCGAGACCGCCGACGCCGCCGGCTACCGGGTCCTGCTCTACACCGCCACCAACGACGACCGGGAGATCGCCACCTACGGCGACCTGCTCGGCACCTACGAGTTGGACGCGTTCGTGCTGGTGGGCACGAAGTACGGCGACCCGCGTACCGAATGGCTCGCCGACCGGGACGTGCCGTTCGTGACCTTCGGCCGCCCATGGGACGCGCTCGACGCGCACCCCTGGGTGGACGTGGACGGCGCTGCCGGCACCGCCCAGGCCACCCGGCACCTGCTGGACGCCGGCCACCGGCGGATCGCCTTCATCGGCTGGCCGGAAGGCTCCGGCGTCGGCGACGACCGGCGGGCCGGCTGGCGCGACGCCCTGCGTGCCGCCGACGTCGACCCGACCGGGCTGCACCGGGAGACCGAGGACGGCATCGCCGAGGGCGAACGTCTGATGCGTGACCTGCTCGTCGCGGTCGCGCCGAGCGCCGTGGTCTGCGCCAGCGACTCGCTCGCCCTCGGCGCCCTCCAGGCGATCCGCGGCATCGACCCGCCGGTGGCGGTGATCGGCTTCGACGACACACCAGTGGCCGCCGCGGTCGGGCTGACCAGCGTCAGCCAACCGCTCGGCGACGCCGCCGCCCGCTGCGTGGACCTGCTCACCGGGGTCCTCGACGGCGACCACGAGACCCCCACCCCCGTGCTGCTCCAGCCCTCGTTGGCGCTGCGGCACACCGCGTAGTCCCACCCCCCACCAGGAGAAACCATGGCACCCCGAACAATCACCCGGGCAGCGGTGGCCGGCCTCGCCGCCGTCGCCCTCCTCGGCTCCGCCGCCTGCGGCAGCGGCTTCGACGACTCCTCCGGCGACACCGCCCAGTCCAGCGGCCCGGCCAGCCTGCAGATCCTGATCGGCTCGTCCGGCGAGGCCGAGACCAAGGCCGTGCAGGACGCCGCCGCGAAGTGGGCCGGCAGCTCCGGCAACACCGCGACGGTCACCCCGGCGCAGGACCTCACCCAGCAACTCGGTCAGGCGCTTGCCGGCGGCACCCCGCCGGACGTCTTCTACGTGGACGCGGCCCAGTTCGCCAACTACGCCAGCGTCGGCGCCCTGGAGCCGTACGGCGACAAGGTCAGCAACTCGGGCGACTTCTACGAGAGCCTGCGCACCGCTTTCACGTACGACGGCAAGCTCTACTGCGCGCCCAAGGACTTCTCGACACTGGCCCTGCAGATCAACACCGACCTGTGGACCAGGGCCGGGCTGACCGACGCCGACGTGCCGACGACCTGGGAGCAGCTCACCGCCGTCGCCCAGAAGATCAAGGCCAAGGGGCAGGTCCCGTTGGCGCTCGGTGACACCCGGGACCGGATCGGCGCCTTCATGGTGCAGAACGGCGGCTGGCTGGTCAGCAAGGACGGCAAGCAGCCCACAGCGGACACCCCGGAGAACCTCGCCGCCCTCCAGTACGTCAAGACCATGCTCAGCACCGGACTGGCCAAGTACCCGAAGCAGCTCGACGCCGGCTGGTCCGGTGAGGCGTTCGGCAAGGGCAAGGCCGTGATGACCATCGAGGGCAACTGGATCAAGGGTGCCCTGCAGAACGACTTCCCGAACGTGAAGTACAAGGTCGTGGCGCTGCCGGCCGGCCCCAAGGGGCAGGGCACCCTCTCCTTCACCCAGTGCTGGGGCATCGCCGCGAAGAGCAAGTACAAGGACCAGGCGATCAAGTTCGTCGAGGCGATGACCAGCGGTGAGCAGCAGATGACCTTCGCGAAGGCGTTCGGTGTGATGCCGTCCCGCCAGTCGGCGCGCGACCAGTACACCGCCGCCTTCCAGGCGGACAAGGTGTTCATCGACGGCGCCGCGTACGCCCAGGGCCCGGTGAACGCCCCGAAGATGGACAGCGTCCTGAAGGACCTCGACACCGGTCTGCAGGGGTTGGCCAACGGCGACCCGAAGACGGTGCTGCAGAGCTTCGACAAGAACGCCAAGGCGGCGCTCGGCGGCAGCTGAGGTGCTGGCGGGGGGGCCCCCGCCCCCCCCGGGCCCCCCCCCCCCCCCCCCCGGGGGGGGCGGGGGGGGGGGGAAAAATTGAAACCACAACAAGAACCCC
>NZ_JBEZFO010000007.1:0-145310 GCF_040649495.1 Micromonospora sp. NPDC048947 | reverse complement strand
CAGGTCGCGGGGGATGGCCTGCATCGCGGCCAGCAGGATCAGCGCGTTGTAGCCGGTCCACCGCCAGTCGACCATCGCGGCCGCCGCACACCGGCCGGAGAGAGGAAGGGAGGGAGGAAAGATGGCAACCGAGACACTGACCGCCGTGGCGACCGCGCGCGGCCCGCGCCGACGCACTGGAAGCATCCGCAGCAACGAGAACCTCGCCGGCTGGCTCTTCGTCGCGCCGGTGATCGTCATCCTGGGGTTGTTCCTGCTGCTGCCGATCCTGATGGCGCTCTGGGTCAGCCTGACCGACTGGAACGGCCAGGGCAGCCCCTTCACCGGCGACGTCCCGTTCGTCGGCGGGCACAACTACACCCAGTTGTTCACCGAGGACGGGCTGGCCCGCCGCGACTTCATGACCAGCATCCGCAACAACATCTACTACGTGGCGATAGTGGTGCCGGCGCAGACGGTGCTCGCGCTCGGGCTGGCGTTGGTAGTCAACAACCGGATACTCAAAGGCAAGAGCTTCTTCCGCAGCGCCTTCTACTTCCCCTCGGTGACCAGTTCGGTCGCGATCAGCGTGGTGTTCCTGTTCCTCTTCGCCAACTCCGGCGCGGTGAACGCGCTGCTCGGCTTCGTCGGGATCGACGGCCCGGAGTGGTTCGCCGACTCCCGGGGGGTGCTGCACCTGTTGTTCGGCGCGGTCGGCGTCGACTCGCCACCGGCGGCACTGGCCGACGGCGGCCCGTTCGGGTTGACCTGGTGGGACTGGCTGGCCGGCCCGAGCGTGGCGATGATCTCGATCATCACGTTGGTCGTCTGGACCACCTCCGGCACCTTCATGCTGATGTTCCTGGCCGGGTTGCAGAACGTGCCGGTAACCCTGGACGAGGCGAGCACCCTCGACGGCGCGTCCCGATGGCAGCGCTTCCGGTACGTCACCCTGCCGATGATCAGGCCCACCATGTTCCTGGTGCTCACCCTCGGCATGATCGGCTCCTGGCAGGTCTTCGACCAGGTGTACGTGATGAGCCAGGGCGACCCGGCCAAGACCACGCTCACCCCGGCGTACCTGTCGTACCGGACCGCCTTCCGGGACTTCGACTACGGCTCCGGCGCGGCCATCTCGTTCGTGCTGTTCCTGATCATCATCGTGCTCACACTGATCCAGCGCCGGGCGCTGGCCGAGCGGAACACCGACCGGCTGCGCCGCGGCTGGCGGCGTCGGCGCGTACCGGAAAGGTCCTGAGATGGCAGTGCTCACCGACCGCCCGGCGGCGACGCCCGCCCGGCGTCACCAGCGCGCGGCCCGCACCCTGGCCACCCGCTTCCTGGGGTACGCCACACTGGTCTTCTTCGGGCTGGTGTTCCTCTACCCGTTCGTCATCCAGATCGGCAACGCGCTCAAGACCGAGCCCGACGCCGCGGCGAACCCGCTCTCACCGTTCCCGGACCCGCTCACGCTGGCCGGCTTCGAACGGATCTTCGCCGGCACCAACTTCCCGCTGTGGCTGGGCAACTCACTGCTGGTGACGGTGCTGGTCACCATCGGCCGGGTCTTCTTCGACTCGCTCGCCGGGTACGCGCTGGCCCGGCTGCGGTTCCGCGGCCGGGGCGGACTCTTCGCCGCCGTCATCGCGGTGATGGCGGTCCCCGGGGTGGTGCTGCTGATCCCGAAGTTCCTGGTGCTCAACCAACTTGGCCTCTACAACAGCTACGCCGGTCTGGTGGTGCCGCTGCTGGCCGACGCGGCGGGCGTGTTCATCATGAAACAGTTCTTCGAGTCGATTCCGGTGAGTGTCGAGGAGGCCGCCCGGATCGACGGGGCGAGCATCTTCCGTACCTTCTGGTCGGTGGTGCTGCCGATGGCGAAACCGGCGCTGATCACCCTCACCATCCTGTCGTTCCAGGGCTCCTGGAACGAGTTCCCGCACAGCCTGGTGTCGGTGCAGGACCCGGACCTGTTCACCCTGCCGCGCGGGTTGGCCGACCTGGTCAGCGGCTCGCTCGGCAAGGGCACCCAGTACCCGCTCAAGCTCGGCGCCGCGCTGCTGGCCACCATCCCGGTGGCGATCATCTTCGTGGTGTTCCAGCGGTACTTCGTCCGCGACGCCAACGACGGCTCCGACAAGGGCTGATCCGGTCGGTGCGGCGGCCCCGACCTCGGGACCGCCGCACCTGTCACTCGACCTTCTCGGCCGGAACGGCCACGTGCAGGCGCACCTGAGGCACCAGCATGTCGTCGACGTCCAGCGCCCGGGCCGCCCCGTCGAGCTCCCAACCGGTGCTGGTCAGGAACTTCCGGGTCGCCTCGTCACCCTCGAACGCCCAGGCCACCGCCCGACTCATCCCGTCCTCCCGCCACAGGTCGACGGCGGCCGCGAGCAGCCGACTGCCGTGCCCGCGCCGGCCCCACCGCGGCTCCACCAGCAGGTCGGTCACCGCCGCCACGTCCGGGCCGAGCGCCTCGGCCGGCTCACCCGGGGCCAACGCCTCGCCGTCGGCCGGGCCGGAGGCGGCGAACCCCACCAGATACGATTGCTCGGCCTGTTCGACGGCGACCAGCACCCGGTGCGCGCCCGAGGGCGGCTCCAGCACCGCGGCGCTCCACCGCCGGGCGAGGAACGCCTCGTCCAGGTTGTCGAGCACATGCCGAGGCAGGATCCGGCGGTACGCGACCCGCCAGGTCGCGAGCTGGATGCGTGCGATCTCGCCGGCGTCCTCGGGACGCGCCGGGCGGACGTACCCGAGAGCCATGGGACGGAAGCCTACGCAGGGCGAGGGAGACGACGGTGGCGCAGGGTGCCAACAGGACAACCGCGCAGGTCGTCGGGGTGGTGGTGCTCGCCGCGGCGGTCACCGGGTTCCTCGCCGTCGCCGCCGTCCGGCACGGGTTCTTCGACCTGAAGGTCTACTACGGCGCGTTGACCTGGTGGGTGCACGACGGCGGGGAGATCTACGACTACCTCAAGCCGGGCACCCAGTACGGCTTCACCTATCCGCCGTTCGCCGCGCTGGTGATGCTGCCGATGGCGTACCTGCCGTGGACGGCCGCGATCGTGGTGAGCGTGCTCGCCAGCGTGGCCACCACGGCGGTGCTGATCTGGTGGCTGGTCGACCCGATCGCCCGCCGCGCCGGCTGGACCCGGTGGTTCGCCCTCGCCGTGGCGCTCTGCCTGGCCGCCGCGTTCGAACCGATGCGGGAGACTGTCAACTTCGGCCAGGTCAACACGCTGCTGCTCTTCCTGGTGGCGGTGGACCTGCTGCGGCTGCTGCCGGCCGGAAACCGGTGGGCCGGTGTCGGCATCGGCCTCGCCACGGCGATCAAACTGACCCCTGGCGTGTTCATCGTCTACCTGCTCGTGACCGGGCGGTGGCGGGCGGCGCTCACCGCCAGCGGCACGGCCGCCGGTGTGTCGCTGCTGGCCGCCGCACTCTTCCCTGACGCGTCCCGGGAGTTCTGGACCGAGGCGCTGTGGAACACCGGGCGGGTGGGCGAACTGGCCTTCGTCTCCAACCAGTCGCTGCGCGGGGTGGTCGCCCGGCTCGACCCGGAGCACCCGAACACAGTGCTGTGGCTGCTGCTCGTGCTCGGCACCCTGGCACTCTGGGCCTGGCGCTCCCGGGCCGCCGTCGCGGCCGGCGACGAGGCCACCGGCCTGGCGCTGACCGGCGCGGTGATGTGCCTGGTCAGCCCGGTCACCTGGGTGCACCACCTGGTCTGGCTGCTGCCCGCCCTGATCCTGCTTGTCGACAACGCGATGGCCGCGCCGGCCGGCCGCCGACGGCAGGTCCTGCTGGCCGCCGCGACCATCGGGTACGCGGTGCTGATCAGCCGGACCGTCTGGCTCTGGGAGAAGGACTTCACCGGCGTCGACGGCTTCCTGGGCAGCAACGCCTACGTGTGGGTCAGTCTGGCGCTGCTGGCCTTCCTGCCGATCCGCCGGTGGCTGACCCCGAACGGGTCAGCGGTCGAGGCGTCCGGCGTACCGCAGCTCGACCAGCCCGACCGGCGGGCCCCCACCGGCCAGCGGCACCTGGTAGGTCGACCGCTCACCGTCCGGTGACAGGCCGACGCGCTCGCAGAAGCGCCGGGCCCGCCGGTTGTCCGCCAGCACCCACGCCCGGTAGCCGGCCCAACCCCGCTCGCTGAGCCCGCTCCGGGCCGCGTCGAGCAACGCCGCCGCGGTCCCGTCACCCCAGTGGGCCGGCTCCACGTAGAGCGCCACCACCTCGCCGACCGTCGGGTCCAGGTCGTCCCGGTCCTGGTTGCGACGGTACGGCCCGAAGGTGGTGAAGCCCACTACCAACCCGTCCACCTCGCCGAGCACTGTGGTGAACGGGTGTTCCGGATCGGCGGTGCCGACGTCGCGACGACGCTGCGCCCAGGCCACCACGTTGAGCCGCCCGAGCACCTCGTCCGGCATGAAGCCGGCGTAGCCCGACTGCCAGCCGTGCACGTGTACCCGGGCGACCGCCTCGGCGTCGTCCGGCTCCTCCCGACGGATGGTCAGCATTGCACCGTTCTATGCCCCGTTGGTCGTCACGTCCAGCTTCCCGCACCGGCGTCGTACCGATGAATTAATGTCGCCGACGATGACCGCACCGGAATCGCTCTCGCTCGCCCAGGCCCGCCGCGTGGCGCTCGCCGCCCAGGGCTTCGCCGACCCGGCGCCGACGGGCGTGCCCACCCGCCGGCACCTGCGTCGCGTGCTGGGCCGGGTCGGGTTGATCCAGATGGACTCGGTAAACGTGCTGCAACGGGCGCACTACCTGCCGCTCTACAGCCGGCTCGGGCCCTACCCGACCACGTTGCTCGACCAGGCCGCCTACCGACGCCCGCGTGAGCTGTTCGAATACTGGGGCCATGAGGCGTCGCTGGTCCCGGTGGAGCTGCACCCGATGCTGCGCTGGCGGATGGCCCGCGCGCACAGCGAATCCTGGGGCGGCATGCGGCGGATCGCCCAGGAGCAGCCCGAGCTGGTCGCCTGGGTGCGAGACGAAGTGGCCGCCCGGGGGCCGCTGACCGCCGCCGAGATCGAGCACGACGCTCCCCGCGAGACCGGCAACTGGGGTTGGAACTGGTCGGCGGTCAAGCGGGCGTTGGAGTTCCTGTTCTGGGCCGGGGAGGTGACCGCCGCCGAGCGCAGCACCTCCTTCGCCCGCCGCTACGACCTGCCCGAGCGGGTGCTGCCCGCAGCAGTGCTGGCCGCGCCCACACCCACCGACGCCGAGGCGTACCGGACGCTGGTTTCCCTCGCCGCGCGGTCCCTCGGGGTCGCCGCCGAGCCCGAGCTGCGCGACTACTTCCGGTTGCCGCTGGCCGGCGCCCGGCAGGCCGTCGCGGAGCTGACCGAGGCCGGTGAGTTGGTGCCGGTCACCGTGTCGGGCTGGCGGCAGCCGGCCTGGCTGCACACGTCCGCCCGGCTGCCCCGCTGGGTGCGGGGCAACACACTGGTCAGCCCCTTCGATCCGCTGATCTGGGAACGTGCCCGCACCGAGCGACTGTTCAACTTCAGCTACCGGATCGAGATCTACGTCCCGGCGCCACAGCGGGTCTACGGCTACTACGTGCTGCCGTTCCTGCAGGGCGACCGGTTCACCGCCCGGGTCGATCTGAAGGCCGACCGGAAGGCCGGGGTGCTGCTGGTGCCGGCCGCCTGGCTCGAACCCGGCGCCGACCCGGGGGAGACCGCCGTCGCGCTCGCCGCCGAGCTGTACCGCCTCGCCGGCTGGCTCGGCCTGGACGCGGTGGCCCCACCAGCGGCCGGCGATCTGGCCGGTCCGCTCACCGCCGCGTTGGCCGGCGTGTCCGGTGTACCGTGAGCGCGTGACGAGCGCTCCCGGACCGGTCGACCAGCCGCACCCCGCCCCCGGCGCGGTCCACACGGCGCCGGCCGACGGTGGAACGGGTCCCGCCGGCTCGGATCCCGGCGGTTTCGTTCCCGCCGGCGCGGGTCCCGGCGGGTTCGGTCCCGGCGGCGCGGGTCCTGGCGGTTTCGGTCCGGGCGGTTTCGGTCCGGGCGGTTTCGGTCCCGGTGGCTCGGGTCCGGAGGGTTGGCCGACCACCCCGCCGGGCGGCTACCCGGCGCCCGAGCCGGACCGGCTCACCCGGTTCGTGTTGCGACTCTACGAACGTTCCCCGCGCTGGGCAGTGCCGCTGGCCGCAGTCGGCTGCGTCGCCATCGGCATGAGCTACGCGCTGCTCAGCAACCCGACCTACGCCGACCCGGACGCAGCGCCCACCTGCCTGCTCAAGTTGACCACCGGGCTGGACTGCCCGGGCTGTGGCGGCACCCGCGCGCTCTGGTACGTGCTGCACGGCGACCTGCCGGCCGCCGCCCGGCACCACTTCCTGTTCGTCTTCGCGCTGCCGTTCCTCGCGTACCTCTTCGTGGCCTGGGCGGGGAACCAGGCGTTCGGTTGGCGACTGCCCGAGCTGCGGATCAGCTCGAAGGTCATCGGCGGTTTCCTGGCCGCGTGGCTGGCCTTCTCGGTGCTACGCAACCTGCCCTGGGCGCCGTTCACCTCGCTCTACGTCTGACCGCGTCCCCCGTCTGGCGCGCTGCTGTCTGACCGCGCCCCCGTCGGACGTGCCGCACCGGCCGCGCCGCTGCTCCCCGGACGCGCTGCTCCCCGGACGCGCTGCTCCCCGGACGCGCTGCTCCCCGGACGCGCCGCTGCGCGGATGCCGGGGCTCGGCCGGATGGCGCTGTTCGGGCGTCCTTTGGACCTGATTCGTTTACGACATCAGTGGGACTCCTCCAGCGCGCCCATCACCCATGATCGACTCGGCATCCGGGAAATCGGACCATCCACCCGACCCGGATAGCGCGACTTTCAGGAACCCGTGTCGATCACCCACTGAGCAGCCGCACAGCCGCACAGCCGCACAGCCGCGTCTGCGGCGCACGGCGGCCCGACGCGCCTCGCCCCAAGATCGCGCTCGATCCTGGATGTAGTGGGGTCGGGCGCGACGGATGCCACTACTTCCATGATGTTGCGCGATCTTGCGAGCGGAGACGGCTGCGAGGCCGCTCGGGCCCTGGTCGCTCGGCTCGTTCGGGCCCCGGTCGCTCGGCGCGCTCAGCACGCTTGGCGCGCTCAGCACGCTTGGCGCGCTCGGGTCGCTTGGCGCGCTCGGGTCGCTTGGCGCGCTCGGGTCGCTTGGCGCGCTCGGGTCGCTTGGGGGAGCGGCGCTCGGGCCTCGGCCGCCGGCTTCGGTAGCCCACCCGCCGGGGCTGATGTCGCCAACGATTCAGCTCCAAAGGACGCCAATGGAACTGTCCGCCCCGGCCTCGATGACGATGCCTCGGACCTCGGACCCGGATCTCGGACCCGGACCCGGATCTCGGACCCGGACCCGGACCCGGATCTCGGACCCGGACCCGGACCCGGACCCGGATCTCGGACCCAGACCCAGACCTCGGGCCCGTCTCGGACAACGTCCCGGGGGCGGCGGCGGATTCGGTGCTGTCTGAGTGATCGACATTGCACGGGGCGCGCCTGAGTTGGGTTGGGCGGCACCCCACCACTAAAGTCCCAGGAATGCCGGACATGGTGCAGCCCCAGGTCAAGTTGATCGCGTGGACCCAATTCGCGGCCCCGGACGACGTGCCGTGGTCGACCGACGCTGAGGGCGGCCAGGCGCTGGCCGAATTCGCCGGTCGGGCCTGCTACCAGTCGTGGAAGAAGCCGAACCCGGCGACCGCCACCAACGCCGGCTACCTGGCGCACATCCTCGAGGTCGGGCACCTCTCGGTGCTGGAGCACGGGTCGGTCACCTTCTACTTCACGGGGGTGTCCCGCTCGTTCACCCACGAGCTGATCCGGCACCGGCACTTCTCGTACTCCCAGCTGTCGCAGCGCTACGTCCCGGAGCGGGACGCGGCAATGGTCGAGCCGGTCGTCATCGCCGACGACCCTGAGCTGCACAAGAAGTTCGTGGAGGCCGCCGAGGCGAGCGTTCGGGCGTACACCGAGTTGCTGGAGGGCCTCGAGCAGCGCTTCTCCGACGAGCCGAACCCGACGCTGCGCCGCAAGCAGGCCCGGCAGGCGGCCCGCGCGGTGCTGCCCAACGCCACCGAGACCCGGATCGTGGTCTCCGGCAACTACCGGGCCTGGCGGCACTTCATCGCGATGCGCGCCACCGAGCACGCCGACGTGGAGATCCGTGAGCTGGCCGTGGAGTGCCTGCGCCAGCTCCAGGGGGTCGCCCCGAACGTGTTCGCCGACTTCGCGATCACCACGCTGCCGGACGGCACCGAAGTGGCGGCCAGCCCGCACGAGGCGTCCTGAGCCCTTCCCCGGCGGGCCCCGGCTGGTCGTCCGCTAGGTTGGAGGGTATGACGCACGACCACCTCGACGCCGCGTCCCGCCCGGCGTCCCGCCCCTTCGGCCGGCTTCTCACAGCCATGGTGACCCCGTTCACCCCGGACGGTTCCCTCGATCTCGACGGCGTCGCCCGGCTGGCCAGCCACCTGGTCGACGAGCAGGGCAACGACGCGCTGGTGGTCAACGGCACCACCGGTGAGTCGCCGACCACCACCGACGCGGAGAAGGAACACCTGATCCGGGCTGTGGTGGAGGCCGTCGGTGACCGTGCCAAGGTGGTCGCGGGCGTTGGCACCAACGACACCCGGCACACCATCGAGCTGGCTGCCGCCGCCGAGAAGGCGGGCGCGCACGGCCTGTTGGTGGTCACCCCGTACTACAACAAGCCGCCGCAGAGCGGGTTGCTGCGCCACTTCACCGCGGTGGCCGACGCCACCGGCCTGCCGGTGATGCTGTACGACATTCCGCACCGCTCCGGCGTGCCGATCGACACCGAGACGTTGGTCCGGCTCGCCGAACACGGTCGGATCGTCGCGGTCAAGGACGCCAAGGGCGACCTGACCGCCACCAGTTGGGTCACCAGCCGGACCAGCCTCGCCTTCTACAGCGGCGAGGACGCCCTCATCCTGCCGGCGCTGGCCGTCGGCAGCGTGGGCGTGGTCGGCACCTCGACACACTTCACCGGGGCGCTGACCGCACAGATGATCGAGGCGTACGACGCGGGGGACATGCCGGCCGCGCTGGCCCTGCACCGGCGGCTGCTGCCGCTGTTCACCGGCATCTTCCGTACCCAGGGCGCGATCCTGGTGAAGGCGGGCCTGGCATCGCTGGGCCTGCCGGCCGGCCCGGTGCGACCCCCGCTCGTGGACGCCACCGACGACGAGATCGCCCAGCTGCGCGCGGACTTCGCGGCAGCGGGCCTGGAGCTGCCCGAATGAACGAACGACACGATGGACGTCGAGTAACGGCGTCGCAGAACGAGGTGGACGCGTGACCGAGGCGCACATCGAGGCGGAACTACCCCCGCCGCTGCCGGAGGGCGGCCTGCGGATCATCCCGCTCGGCGGGCTCGGCGCCATCGGCCGGAACATGACCGTCTTCGAGTACGACGGCAAGTTGCTGATCGTCGACTGCGGGGTGCTCTTCCCCGACGTCGAACAGCCCGGTGTGGACCTGATCCTGCCCGACTTCGGCCCGATCCTGGACCGGCTCGCCGACGTCCAGGCGATCGTGCTGACGCACGGCCACGAGGACCACATCGGCGCGGTGCCGTACCTGCTCGCCCACAAGCCCGACATCCCGCTGGTCGGCTCACAGTTCACCCTCGCCCTGGTCGAGGCGAAGTTGGCCGAGCGGCGGATCCAGCCGTACACGCTGACCGTGCGGGAGGGCGGCCGTGAGCGGCTCGGCCCGTTCGAGTGTGAGTTCTTCGCCGTCAACCACTCGATCCCGGACGCCCTCGCGGTGGCCATCCGCACCCCCGCCGGCCTGGTGCTGCACACCGGCGACTTCAAGATGGACCAGCTGCCGCTGGACGGCCGGATCACCGACCTGGCCGGTTTCGCCCGGCTCGGCGCCGAAGGCGTCGACCTGCTGCTGTCCGACTCCACCAACGCGGAGATCCCCGGGTTCGTCACCCCGGAGCGGGAGATCGGCCCGGTGCTCGACTCGATCTTCGCGAAGGCCAAGGGCCGGATCATCGTGGCCTCGTTCGCCTCGCACGTGCACCGCGTGCAGCAGGTCTTCGACTCCGCAGCCGAGCACGGCCGCAAGGTCGCGCTGATCGGCCGGTCCATGGTCCGCAACATGGGCATCGCCCGGGACCTCGGCCTGCTCAACATCCCGGCCGGCCTGGTCATCGGGATCGAGGAGGCGACCACGCTGCCGCCGGAGCAGATCGTGTTGATGTCCACCGGTTCACAGGGTGAGCCGATGAGCGCGCTGGGCCGGATGGCCAGCGGCGACCACCGGCACATCACGATCGCCCCCGGTGACACGGTCGTGCTGGCCTCCTCACTGGTGCCCGGCAACGAGACCTCGGTCTACCGGGTGATCAACCGGCTCGCGCGGGCCGGCGCGGTGGTCGTGCACAAGGACGTGGCCAAGGTGCACGTCTCCGGGCACGCCCCCGCCGGGGAACTGCTCTACCTGCTCAACGTGGTCCGGCCCAGCAACCTGATGCCCGTGCACGGCGAGTGGCGTCACCTGCGCGCCCACGCCCGGCTCGGCATCGAATCCGGTGTCGCCGCCGATCGGGTGGTGCTCTGCGAGGACGGCGACGTGGTCGACCTGGTCGAGGGCCGCGCCAGCCTGGTCGGGCACGTGAAGAGCCGGTACGTCTACGTGGACGGCCTCGCCGTCGGTGACGTCAGCGAGTCGCTGCTCACCGAACGGCGGATCCTCGGTGACGGCGGCTTCATCGCCACCACCGTGGTCGTCGACTCGGTCACCGGCAAGGTGGTCGCCGGCCCGACGCTCTCCGCGAAGGGCTTCTCCGAGGACCCGGAGGCGTTCAACCCGGTGGTGCCGCTGGTCACCGAGGCGCTCAACCGGGCCGCGGCGGACGGCATCACCGACCCGCACCAGCTTCAGCAGATCGTCCGGCGGACGGTGGGGCGGTGGGTCAACGACAAGTACCGTCGTCGGCCGATGATCGTGCCCACAGTCGTCGAGGTCTGACCGCACGCGTCACGATGCCCGTCCGCACACGAGGTGCGGGCGGGCATCGCCGGTTTCCCGATCGGGCTCGCCGTTGCGGGTCAGCCGCGCTGGAGCCGGCGTCGCAGGAGCAGCAGTCCGCCGCCGAGGGCCAGCAGCGACACGCCGATCAGGCCGTACACGATGGTGGTCGTGCCGGTGCGCGGCAGTTCCGTCGCCTCCACGGCGGGCGTGGCCGGTGCCGTGGTCGCTGGTGTGGTCGGGTCGGCCGGTGGCGCGGTGGTTGCCACGCCGCCGCCTCCGGATCCGCCGCCGGTCAGGCGGAGCGTCACCGAGGTGTCCGGGTTGGTGTACCGGTTGGTGGGCGCGAGCCAGAGCCGAACGCTCTTCGTGCCGCCAGTGGCCGCCATCCGCACGTCGAAGCTGTCCGTGGCGCCGTCGGCGAGGCGGCGATCGCGCAGGATCTCGCAGCCCACACCGTTCATCCGGCCGCTGTCGGAGCACCCCGGTGCGGTCACCCGCACACCGTCCGGGGTGGCGACGTTCAACGAGTACCCGCCGATGTCGAACGTGCCGGTGTTCGTGACCAGGACCCGGATGGTCGCGGCACCGTCGACGACCGGGCCGGCGGTGGCCCGTAGCCGCAGCGTCGTGCGGTCCGGCCAGTTGATCCGGAAGTCGGTGGGTCGGTCGGCGCGGCCAGTGGCGTCCTGACCGGCGACGGAACCCCACTCGGTCACCCCGAAGACCGGCTGCGCAGCCGATGAGGTGACCGTCATGCGGTACGTCCGATCGCCTCCGGCGGGCAGTTCCGCGCCGCCGCAGACCCAGGTCCTCGGCGCACCGTCGCCGGCCCGGCAGTCGCCGCCAGCGGTCAGGTCGGCATCCTGTGGCAGGCGGAGCACGAAGAAGCCCTTCGCCGCTGCCGCACCCTCGTTGACGACAGTGACCTCCAGCGGACCCGACGGGTGCCACGGGTCGCCGCCCAGGAAGACGATGTCGGCCCGGGCCAGGATCGTCGGCGCGGCGCTCCCGGCCGTCGTGCTCGGCGAGACGGTCGGCTTCGCAGGGGCGGCACCGGCAACGGTCGGGGTGGCGAGGGCGGACAGGGCGAGCACGGCGGCACCGAGAATGCCGGACCGGAGCGGGCGGTTCATGACGACTCCCGAGGGGTTGCGGTGGGCTGACGGCGATATCACCCCGGTGCCGTTCTCCCGGTTGCGAGCTGTCGGATGTCGTGCAGTCGCGCGGCAACTGCAACCGTTGGCGCCACTGGCGAATCAGGGCAGCGCGGCGACCGCCTCGGCGTACGCGATGCCGGTGGCGATGGCGGCGTCCATGAGGATCCGCAACTGCGCCGGGGCGACCCCGTGCGCCAGGTCGGTGGCCACATCGCCGGCCAGCACCAACTCGTCGCCGAGGTCGTGCGCGTACGCCTTGGGCAGCAGCCGGTCGTGGTTCCAGGCGTTGCAGAAGGCGTACGCCTCGGCGCGGCGGGCCGCCGGTAGCCGGCGGTTGGCCATGGCGCGGGCGTGCAGCACCTCGCCGCGCTCACCGGCCCGCCGGAACTGGATCACCGTCCCCTCCCAGTGGCCGACAACCGTCTCGCCCTCGTCCACCAGGTACCGGTCGCCGCGCCCGTCCAGGATCCCGGTGATCATGGCGAGGGAAAGCGCGGACAACTCGCGTTCGCCCAGCTCGGGCTCGGCGTCGGCGTCGGCCTGGACGTCGGCCCGATCGTCGTCGGGCCCGTCAGGTTCGTCGTCGGTGGGCAGCGGGACCGGCGCCGCGAGCGGGCGTTCGGCCAGCCAGGCGGCCATCCGTCCGGAGTGGTGCCCCGTGCCGTTGCGCGCGTCGAAGCTGCCGGCCAACTCGTTGGCCACCCCGAGCAGCAGCGCCCCGAGCGTGGCGACGTCCAACTCGGTGGCAGTCCGCTCGCCGTACGCCGGTCGGGGCATCGTCCGCCCGCCCAGCCCCGCGTCGGCTGCCAGCCCGCAGACCAGTGCCCCGGCGGCGGCGAACTCCATGGCGGCGAGGTCGTCGGTCGGCCGGTCCAACCGGGGCAGCTGCTCGACCAGAATGGCCAGCCCGCGCTCCAGGTGCCCGCCCAGCGCGCAGAATCGCAGGTGCGCGGCGAGGTGCGGGAACGCCGCGCGCTCCCGGCGGTGCCGGCGGTACGCCCGCACGTGCGCCGTCGCCGCCCGCGCCGGCTCACCGGTGCGCAGTGCCGGCAGCAGACCGGCGACCAGGTCCCGCTCGGGCTGGTCGGTGCAGGACCGCGGGTCGCCGTCGGTTTCCCCGAGCTCGGTGACCGCGGCATGCCACTCGCCCCAGCCGGCCAGCAGTTCGGCACGCCGGGCCGAGGCGCAGCCCGGGCAGCCGCCGGCCGGTCCCGGCCGTTTTCCGGACCATCGCTCGTACCAGTGTCGGGCGGTGGGCTCGTCGCCCAGGTGATCGGCGATCCGGCAGTGCAGCTCCGCGACGGTCGGTGTGTCAGGGCCGTCCGCGCCGACGCGGTGGGCAAGGTCGTGCAGCAGGGACCGGGTCTGGTCCAGCCCGACCCGGGGGGTGCCGAGCAGCGCCTCGACCGCGTACCGCTGGTAACGCAGCAGCAGCCCGGTCTCCGTCTCGCTGAGCAGGTCGGGTCGGTGGTCGGCGGCGGCCCGGCAGCGCCGGACCGGCTCGACCAGACGCCACCGCTCCCCGTGCAGCAGGTACGCCTCGATCAGCGCGAACCGCGCGTCCATCCCGGACCGGACGTCGCCGGCCGCGTCGGCGCGTTCGGCGAGCCGCTCCAGGGCCACCTGCCGGGCCGGGCCGTCGGGGAGGTCCCGGGCCTCGGCGAGCGCGGCCTCCAGCGCCGGTACGCGGCCCTGCGCGAGGCGGTCACCGGAGCCGGTGGGTGGCGTGCCGGTGCGGCTGCCGGTGACGTCGTCCCGGCCGGTCACGACGGCACCGCGCCGGGCAGTCGACGGACCGCCACGGCCAGCTGGCAGCCGGTGGAGATGCCACAGTCGAGCAGTTGATCGAGCTGGTGTGGGGTCACGCCGCGTTCCAGGTCGGTGATCACCTCTCCGTACACCCGGGCGCGGCCGTCGTCGGCGACGTGGACGAACGCCTTGGGCCAGAGCCGGTCGTGGTTCCAGGAGTTGCAGAACGCGTACAGGTCGGGCACCCGTTCGATGCCGAAGGTCGGATCGACCATTGTGCGGATCTGGAGCAGCTCCCCATCCCCGCCGACGCGGAGGAACCAGATCAGGTTGTCGTCGAAGGTGCCCACCAGATCGCCGTCCGGGGTCGGGCCGACGGACCGGCCCCGGGCAGCGAGCACCGCGGCGACCAGTTCGCCGGTCAGCGGACGCAGCGCGCCGGGGTGCCCGGCCAGCGGATCGTCCGGATCGCCTTCGATTTCCGGCGACGCCATGGGGCATCCCTTCTGAGGCGGATATCACGACCGGCGGTGGGGTTCGTGTTACGACGCGCGGACACGACCCGGAAAAGCGGGGATCTGCCCGGCCCCACCGTTACCGTGACTCTATGGCGGGCCGTACCTCTCAGGCGAGCCGGCGGCGCGGCGCGTCGCCGCGCGGTGGCACCAACAGTCGTGCCCGTCAGCCGGCGAAGAAGAACACAAGGGCACCGGTCCGACGTCGCACCACGCCGCCCCGGCCCGGCCCGGCGGTCTACGTCGGCCGTGCGGTCGGTGCATTGTGGATGGGGCTGGCGCACGGGATGGGCTGGGCGGTGCGCGCCGCTGGCCGGCAGGCCGCCTCGGCCCGCGACCTCGACCCGGAGCACCGCCGGGATGGTGCCGGGCTGCTCATGTTCGGGCTCGCCCTGCTCAGCGCCGTGGCGCTCTGGCTGTCCGGAGCGGGGCCGGTGGGCGCGCGACTGGCCGACACGATCCGGCTGTTCCTGGGCGCGATCTCGGTTGTCGTACCGGTGCTGCTGATGATCGGGGCGTGGCGGCTGATGCGTCAGCCGGCCGATCCGGAGCACCGGGGCCGTGGGCTGATCGGCTGGGGTTCGCTGCTGGTGTCGACCGCCGCGCTGCTCCAGATCGGTCAGGACCCGGTCGACCCGCTGGAGCGGGACTTCGCCGGCGGTCTGGTCGGCGCGGGCGTCGGTGGGCTGCTGGAGCGGGCGGTCACCGCCTGGGTGGCGGTGCCGTTGCTCGTCCTGCTGCTGCTCTTCGGCCTGCTCGTGGTGACGGCGACGCCGATCAACAAGATCCCGGAGCGGCTGGGTCTGCTCGCCGGTGGGCTGGTGGGCGCACCGGAGGCGGATGAGGAGGCGGACGAGGTGGCCGTCAAGCCGGCGCGCAAGCGACCGGCGAAGCGGATGCCCGCACCACTGGACCCGGACGACTTCGAGGACGTCGACGGCGCGGACCTCCAGGAAACCATGGTGCTGCCGCGCAAGTCTCCGGCGAAGGTGCCGGCCAGCCGGAAGCCGTCGGTCGAGCCGCCGGAGCACTCGCCCGCCCCGACCCGTGCCGAGCAGCTCGCGTTGACCGGGCTGTCCGGGGACTACACCCTGCCGCCGGCCAACATGCTCAGCGCCGGGGCCGCCGCGAAGACCCGCAGCAAGGCGAACGACGAGGTGATCGCCGCTCTGACCGGCGTGTTCGACCAGTTCGATGTGGACGCCGCGGTCACCGGCTTCACCCGTGGCCCGACCGTCACCCGCTACGAGGTGGAGCTGGGGCACGGCGTCAAGGTCGAGCGGATCACTCAGCTGTCCCGCAACATCGCGTACGCGGTGAAGTCACCGGACGTACGGATCCTCAGTCCGATCCCGGGCAAGAGCGCCGTCGGCGTGGAGATCCCGAACACCGACCCGGAGAACGTCGCCCTCGGCGACGTGCTGCGTTCGCGCGCGGCGACAAGCGATCACCACCCGATGGTCGTGGCGCTCGGCAAGGACATCGAGGGCGGCTACGTGGTGGCCAACCTCGCCAAGATGCCGCACATCCTGATCGCCGGTGCCACCGGCGCGGGCAAGTCGAGCTGCCTCAACACCCTGCTGGTGTCGATCCTCACCCGGGCCACCCCGGACGAGGTGCGGCTGCTGCTGATCGACCCGAAGCGGGTCGAGATGACCGGCTACGAGGGCATCCCGCACCTGGTCACCCCGATCGTGACCAACGCCAAGAAGGCGGCCGACTCGCTGGACTGGGTGGTCCGCGAGATGGACATGCGCTACGACGACCTCGCCGCCAACGGGGTCCGGCACATCGACGACTTCAACCGCAAGGTCCGCAACGGCGAGATCACGGCTCCGCCGGGCAGCGAGCGCGAGATGCGTCCGTACCCGTACCTGTTGGTGATCGTGGACGAGCTGGCCGACCTGATGATGGTCGCGCCGCGCGACGTGGAGGACTCCGTCGTCCGGATCACCCAGTTGGCCCGGGCCGCGGGCATCCACCTGGTGCTGGCCACCCAGCGTCCCTCGGTCGACGTGGTGACCGGTCTGATCAAGGCGAACGTGCCGTCCCGGCTGGCTTTCGCCACCTCCTCCCTCGCGGACTCCCGGGTCATCCTCGACCAACCGGGCGCGGAGAAGCTGCTCGGCCGCGGTGACGGGCTCTTCCTGCCGATGGGCGCCTCCAAGCCGGTCCGGATCCAGGGCGCGTGGGTCACCGAGCGCGAGATCGCCGACGTGGTGAAGTTCTGCAAGGACCAGCGTGAGCCGGAGTTCCGCAAGGATGTGCTGGCCCCGGCACAGGAGAACAAGAAGAAGATCGACGAGGACATCGGCGACGACCTGGACCTGTTGGTGCAGGCGGTGGAGCTGGTGGTCACCTCGCAGTTCGGCTCGACCTCGATGCTGCAACGCAAGCTGCGGGTCGGTTTCGCCAAGGCGGGCCGCCTGATGGACCTGATGGAGACCCGGGGGGTGGTCGGTCCGTCCGAGGGGTCGAAGGCGCGCGACGTGCTGGTCAAGCCGGACGAGCTGGACGAGGTCCTGGCCGGCCTGCGCGGCGACGTGGACTGACCGGCGCTCGACCCCGGACGCGCGACGGGCCCGCCGGGATCCGGCGGGCCCGCGACGGGGGAGCGGTCAGTTGCTGATCAGAGCGCCGAGGATCACCAGGCTGATGATCGCGGCGACGACGCTGGCCGCGGCGGCGTACCAGCCCAGCGGCTTGTCACCGAGCACCGCGCCGACGACGCCAGCGATGACGCCGAGCACTCCGAAGATGATCGGGTTGAGCAGCAGGGCCAGGACCGCGAAGACGAAGCCCACGATGGTGAGGATGCGGGCGGCGTTGCTGCGGGGACGGGCGGTGCTCGGCATGTCGGCCATGTCTTCCTCCGGGTGAGAGCCTGTCGTGACGAATCGATCACTACCCACTGTGGGCGCTCGCCACGCCTGCCCGGCGGGGCACCTCAGTGGAAGATCTTCAACCCGATCACACCGGCGACCACCAGCAGGAGACAGAGGATTCGGGGCAGGCTCGCCGACTCGCCGAGCGCCAGCATCCCGATCAGCGCGGTGCCGACGGCGCCGATGCCGACCCAGACCGCGTAGCCGGTGCCGACGGGAATGTCCCGGAGCGCGTACGACAGCCCGGCCATGCTCAGCAGCAGGGTCACCACGAACACCACCGACGGGACCAGCCGGCTGAAACCGGCGCTGCGGTCCAGGGCGATCGCCCAGGCCGTCTCCAACAGTCCCGAGATCACCAGTACGAGCCAGGCCATCGCTTCACCTCACCGGAAGCGCCCGGGCTTCCGCGCCGGGACGAGTCGAGTCTGCACGTCACGCGGGGCGTCTTGGCCTGACCGGGTACGCCCACCACTCGTCCGGAGCGGCCACGAGCATCCGGCCACTGGTGTCGACGCTAGCACCGGCCCCGGTGGCGGGGAGGTGACCATCGCCACGGTCCGTTGACCTCCACTTGACTTCAACTTGCAGTATCGCCAGCATGACCATGCTCTACGCCGACCCCGAGGTCGCCGCCGCGCTGGACGCCGCCACCACTGTCGACGCCATGCGCGCCGCCCTCCTGGCCGCGTACGAGGGCCGCCTGATCGCGCCGCCCAGGGCCGCCGCACCGCTGAGCGGCGGACGGATGGTGCTCACCGCCGGGCACCTGGTCGGCGAGTGGTACGGCTTCCGCTCGTACGACACCTTCGGTCACCCGCAGGGCGAGCAGTTGGTGGTGCTGCACGACGCCCGGACCGGGGCGATCCGGGCGGTCGCCGTCGGCGAGGAGTTGGGCTCCCGTCGTACCGGAGGGTTGGGGGGCCTCGCTGTCGACGCGCTGGCCCGTCCCGACGCCGCCACCCTCGGGGTGATCGGCTCCGGCCGGCAGGCATGGACCCAGGTCTGGGCCACCGCCGCGGTCCGCCCGCTGCGTGAGGTGGTGGTGCACAGCCGCTCGGCCGCTCGCCGGGAAGCCTTCGCGGCCCGGGTCCGTGCCGAACTGGGGGTGCCGGCCCGTGCGGTGGCCGACCCGGGCGTGGCCGTCGCCGGGCGGGACCTGGTGGTGCTGGCGACCACCAGCCCGACCCCGGTGCTCTGCGCCGCCGACCTCAGCCCCGGCACGCACGTCAACGCTGTCGGTTTCAAGCAGCGCGACCGCAGCGAGTTCGGCAGCGACCTGCTGGACACCGCCGACCTGCTGGTCACCGATTCACCGGCCCAGGCGGCGGACTACCAGCCGCCGATGCTCGCCGCCTCACCCCCGTACGCCGGGCGGTTGCGCGACCTGGGCGGCATCCTGGCCGGCGCGGTTCCCGGCCGGACCACCGCGGACCAGATCTCCGTCTTCTGCTCCACCGGCCTGGCCGGCACCGAGGTGTTCCTGCTCGACGCGCTCACCCGGGTTGGCGTCGAGGCGCGCTGACCGGAATGACGTTCGCCTCCGTGTCGACAGTCTCCGCCGCAGCCCGCGTGCGTGGGCTTACCCGACCGGCCCGGTACCCTCGGATGGTGTCTGCCACCTCTCCTTCTCCCGCTGACCACGCCGAGGGCCGTCGCGTCGCCCTGCTGACCCTGGGCTGTGCCCGCAACGAGGTCGACTCGGAGGAGCTGGCCGCCCGCCTGCACGCCGACGGCTGGCAGGTGACCACCGACGGCGAGGGCGCCGACGTGGTGGTCGTCAACACCTGCGGTTTCGTGGAGAAGGCCAAGCAGGACTCGATCCAGACCCTGCTCGCCGCCGCCGGAACTGGCGCCAAGGTGGTGGCCGCGGGCTGCATGGCCGAGCGGTACGGCCGGGAGTTGGCCGACAGCCTGCCCGAGGCCCAGGCGGTGCTGAGCTTCGACGACTACCCCGACATCGCCGCGCGGCTGAACGCTGTCGTCGCCGGCGAGCAGATCACCGCGCACACCCCACGGGACCGGCGCGAGCTGCTGCCGCTGACCCCTGTGCAGCGCCGCGACAGCGGTGTCTCGCTGCCCGGCCACGGCACTGTGACCCGCACCGTCGTCGACACCGACGAGCACACCCCGGCACACCTCCGTCAGGTGCTGCGCCGACGGCTCGACACCGGTCCGGTGGCCTCGCTGAAGCTGGCCAGCGGCTGCGACCGCCGCTGCGCGTTCTGCGCCATCCCGGCCTTCCGGGGGGCTTTCGTCTCGCGTACCCCGGACGAGCTGCTCGCCGAGGCGGAGTGGCTGGCCAAGACCGGCGTACGGGAGCTGGTGCTGGTCAGCGAGAACTCCACCTCCTACGGCAAGGACCTGGGTGACCCGCGCGCCCTGGAGAAGCTGCTGCCCCAGCTCGCCGCGGTGACCGGCATCGTCCGGGTGCGGGCCAGCTACCTCCAGCCGGCCGAGACTCGGCCCGGGCTGATCGAGGCGATCGCCACCACCCCGGGCGTGGCACCGTACTTCGACCTGTCGTTCCAGCACTCCAGCGAGCCGGTGCTGCGCCGGATGCGGCGTTTCGGCTCCACCGACCGGTTCCTGGAGCTGCTGGCGAGTGCCCGCACCCTGGCCCCGGACGCGGGCGCCCGGAGCAACTTCATCGTCGGTTTCCCCGGCGAGACCCGCGCCGACGTCGACGAGCTGGTCCGGTTCCTGACCGAGGCCCGGCTCGACGCGATCGGCATGTTCGACTACAGCGACGAGGACGGCACCGAGGCTGCCGGCCTGCCCGGCAAGGTCTCCGCTGCGACGATCAAGCGGCGCTACGACCGGCTCAGCGCCCTCGCCGACGAGCTCTGCTCGCAGCGGGCCGAGGACCGGCTCGGCTCGACGGTCGAGGTGCTTGTCGACACGATCGAGGACGGCGTCGTGGAGGGCCGGGCGGCCCACCAGGCGCCGGAGGTGGACGGTTCCACCACCCTGGTCGCCCCGGCCGAGGGCGGGGTCGACCTGGCCGCGCTGCGCCCTGGCGATCTGGTGCGCGCAACGGTGACCGGCACCGAAGGGGTGGACCTGCTCGCCGTGCCGGATGAGATGATCTCGGCGGCGCCCGGCGCGGCACGGTGACGGCGGGCCCGAGCGGAGCGGGGGACCCAGGTGGTGCGGTGCCGGGAACGCCACGGCGGCCCGAGCGGAGTGCGGCGGTGACCGGGGCGACGGAGTCGACGCCGGGCCGGGTGGTGGCAGTGGTGCCGGTCGTCAACGCGGCCAACGCGTTGACCGCCCTGCGGCTGGTGCTGGTGCCGGTCTTCGGCGCCTCGGTGATCATGTCCGGGATGACCCACGCCGGTTGGCGGATGGCAGCCTGCCTGATCTTCGCTGTGGCCTCGGCGACCGACCTGGTGGACGGCTGGATCGCCCGCCGCTTCGGGCTGGTCACGTCGGTGGGCAAGGTGGCCGACCCGATCGCCGACAAGGCGCTGACCGGCGCGGCGCTGGTGCTGCTCTCCTGGTACGACCAACTGCCCTGGTGGGTGACCGCGCTGATTCTCGTCCGCGAGCTGGGCATCACCGGGCTGCGGTTCTGGGTGATCCGGCACGGCGTCATCGCCGCCAGCCGAGGGGGCAAGGTCAAGACCGCGCTCCAGATCCTCGCCATCGCCTGGTACCTCTGGCCGATGCCGGCCGCGCTCGCCACCGTCGGCCCCTGGATCATGGCCGCCGCCGTACTGGTCACTGTCGCCACCGGCTTCGACTACATAGCCCAAGCCCTCCGCCTCCGCCGCCCCCGCTAACCCCCCCGTACCCCCCGGCCCCCCAGGCCCCGCCCACCCCGGCGTTGATCATGAAGTTATTGCCCTCCGCGGCGGCGTGTCGCGACGCTAACTTCATGATCGACGCGCTTGGGTCGGGGGTTGGGGTTGGGGGTTGGTGGGTGGGGAAGGAACTGGCGCATGGGGGCTGGGGTGTCGGCGGACGGTGGCGGCGTGGGTGGTGCTGCGGTGGGTGGTGCTGAGGTGGACGGGGCTGAGGTGGGCAGTGCGGCGGCGGGGGTCGTGCACCGGCTGGCCGAGCGGCACGAAACCCTGGCCACTGTCGAATCGCTCACCGGCGGGTCGCTCGCCGCTTCGATCGTGAACATCGCCGGGGTCAGCGGGATCTACCGGGGTGGCCTCGTGGTGTACGCCACCGAGCTGAAGGCGACACTGGCCGGCGTACCCGCTGACCTGCTGTCCGAGCGGGGGCCGGTGGACCCGGACGTGGCGGCGGCGCTCGCCGAGGGCGGCCGGCAGCGGTGCGGCGCGGACTGGGGGCTGGCCACCACCGGAGTCGCCGGCCCCGAGCCGCAGGACGGGAAGCCCGTGGGCCTCGTCTACGTCGCGGTAGCCGGCCCGAACGGCGGGGCGGTCCGCCAGCTCGACCTGGGCGGCGGGCGGGACCACGTCCGCGCGGCGGCCGTGGTCGAGGCGCTCCGGCTGCTCGCCGAGCGACTGGTTGACGCGACCCCGTGAACGCCAGGGCCAGAACCACGCAGGCCGGGACCCGGGCCGGAACTGCGGGCGGGACCATTCGGCGCGCTGCGGAAATGGGCAGCGGCGCGCCCCGGTGAGCCCGTCCCGACGAACCGACGGGCGGGGCGGGATGTCGCCCGGGCCCGCAACGGGTACGGTTGCGGGAAGGCTCCGACGTTCGGGGTCGGCGCGGTCCGCCGCGACCGGCCGCCCAGCGGCGGGCGCGAGGTATCCCTCAGGGGGAGGTGCGATGATCCTGCTACGCCGGGTGATCGGTGACGCACTGCGAGCGCGTCGGCAGGGCCAGCAGCGCACGCTGCGTGAGGTCTCCACCGCCGCCAACGTCAGCCTCGGCTACCTCTCCGAGATTGAACGCGGGCACAAGGAGCCGTCGAGCGAGCTGCTCGCCGCGATCTGCGACGCCCTCGGTGCCCGCCTCTCCGAGCTGCTGCGTGAGGTGAGCGACACGGTGGCGCTCGCCGAGCAGATGCCCGGGGTGCTCGTCTCGATGCAGGACGAGCCGGCCGACGCCGCAGCCAAGAGCACCAACCGGGGTGTCCGTCAGGTCACCTCCAACGGCACTGTCGCTGTCTCGGTCCGCCAGGACTCGCCGCTCAAGGCCACCCTGCGCAGCACCCGGGTCCGCCCGACCGAGCGCGACCGGGACGTGGTCTGCGCGGCCTGAGCCGCCGATCCAGTTGACCATGGGCGGGGTGGCCCCGGCCGCGTAGGGTTGCTCGCAGGAGCCGCCGGTGCTGTCGACCGCCCGGTACGGATGCCTCACTGGCGTTCGGCTGGGACGATGGAGACCTGCCGGTCACGGTCGGCCGGTCCAGCCGGCCCGGCCGTGGTGGAGCGACGCTACTGAGGGGATACCGCGGAGATGGCGAACCCGTTCGTCAAGGGTTGGAACTACCTGATGGCGCTCTTCGGTGCGAAGATCGATGAGCATGCCGATCCCAAGGTGCAGATCCAGCAGGCCATCGAGGATGCTCAGCGGCAGCACCAGGCGCTGGTCCAGCAGGCTGCCGCGGTGATCGGCAACCAGCGTCAGCTGGAGATGAAGCTGTCCCGGCAGATGACCGAGGTCGAGCGGTTGCAGGGCAACGCCCGGCAGGCCCTGGTGCTCTCCGACCAGGCCCGGGCCAAGGGCGACGAGGCCGAGGCGGTGCGGTTCGAGCAGTCCGCGCAGACGCTGGCCAGCCAGCTCGTCTCCGCCGAGCAGGCCACCGAGGACCTGAAGACCCTGCACGACCAGGCGCTGGGCGCCGCCGCCCAGGCCCGCCGAGCGGTCGAGAACAACTCGATGATCCTCCAGCAGAAGCTCGCCGAGCGCACCAAGCTGCTCAGCCAGCTGGAGCAGGCCAAGATGCAGGAGACGGTGGCCCGCTCGCTGGAGTCGATGTCGTCGCTGACCGCGCCCACCAACACCCCGTCGCTGGACGAGGTGCGCGACCGCATCGAGCGGCGGTACGCCAACGCGATGGGTCGCGCCGAACTGGCCGGCAACTCCGTCGAGGGCCGTATGTTGGAGATTCAGAAGGCCACCATCGACTCGGCCGGCTCCGCCCGGCTGGAGCAGATCCGGTCCAGCATGGCGGGGGAGCAGCTCGGCGGCGCGGCCCAGCGACCGGCCGTGCCGCAGGCCGAGAAGGCCGGCCCGGCCAACGACCCGACGGCCGCCGCCCGGCTTGACGAACTGCGCGCCAGCATGGCTCGCGAGCGGGGCACCGGCGACCCGACCGCCGCCGGCTGAACGACCGGATCGAGGGGGTCACTGTGGCAGACGAGCGGACCCGGTACTTCCGGAGGCTGGGCCGGCTTCGCCGGTCGGCCCGACGGTGGAGCGTGCTGGCCGGTGGGCTCGGCGGCGCGGCGGTGGTGCTGACTCCGTACGCCGGCCTTGGTCTGCCCGACGCGGCCTGGGCCGGCGCCGCGGGCAGCGCGGTGGCGCTCGCCGCCTGGCGCTGGATCGACGTGCGCGCCCTGGCCGCCCAGCCGGCGCCCCCCGCTCTCGACCCGGCCGAAGCGGCGGCCCGGTCACGGGCCCGACTGATCGCCGCCGTCGAGCGGCTGCCGGTCGGCCCGGGCGTGCTCGCCGAGGTACGCCGGGTCCGTTCCCGGATCGCGCTGCGCGGCACCAGTGCCGGGGAGCAGTGGGCCCGACTGGACCGGGCGGCGCTCACCCTGGCCGGGATGGCCCCCCGGCTCACCGGGCTGGCCGAGCCGGCGGTGCTGGAGGCCGCCGCCGCCGACCGCTCGCTGCGCGACCTGGCCGCGCGGGTGGCCAGCGTCGAACGCGCGCTGCGGCTGGCCCCGGCCGACGCCCGGCCCCCGCTGGCCGAGGCGCACGCCGCGCTGACCGCTCAACTGGAGGGCGGGGTGGCCGCGTACGAACGGCTTGTGGTCGCCGCCGCCGGCTACCTGGCCGAGGACTCCCGACCGGAGACCGCCCACCCGGCCGCCGACCGGCTCACCGAGGCGACAGACCTGCTGCACGGGGTCGCCGGGGCACTTGCCGAGCTGCGGGCCGTCGGCACCCCGCTGCGCGCGCCGACGCGCTGACAGCGCACGCCCCGCGGCGGCCCGCGGACCCCCGCCGGTCACGGTGGTGTCGTCACCAGGACCGGGCCGGTGTACGGCGAGGTGCCCACGACGTTGAACGACCGGATCCGGTAGTGGTACGTCACGCCCCGGGCCAACCCCGTGTTGGTGAAGCCGCGCCCGGTCACCGTGAAGGTGGCCGTCGCCTGCTCGAAGGCCGGGTCGAGTGCCCGCTGCACGATGAACCCGGACCCCGGGCCGCCCGGTGTGCTCGCCTCCCAGGCCAGGATCACCGTCGCGGTGTCCGGCCCCGGTGCGCTGGCGGTGGCGCTCACCCCGCCGGGGGTTCCCGGCGCGGGCGGCGAGGTCACAGTGGCGACTGTCGACCACGCCGAGGCGGAGCCCAGGTAGGTGGTCCGCACCCGGTAGTAGTACGTGGTGTCCGGTGCCACCGCCGCGTCCAGGTGATTGTCACCGACCCCGATCGCCGTGGTGCCCGGGCCGCTGGTGAACGTCGGGTTGGTGGCCCGTTGCACGTCGATGCCGGTGGCGAACGAGCGGTTCGTCCAGCGCAGCGCCACGCGCAGCGGCGCGGCTGGCGGGAGCGCCGCGACCAGACCGCTCGGCGCGGCCAGGTGCACCGAGGCGGGTACCCCGTTCGACCAGGACGAGTAGCTGACCGCGTTCTCCGCCCGGATCCGGTAGTGGTAGGTCACCCCGGGGGTCACCGTCGCGTCGGTGTAGCGGGTGGCGGCGGCCGCGACGGTGATCGTGGTGACCTCGCCGCCGAAGGTGGCGTCGGTGGCCCGTTGCAACACGTGGCTGGTGGCTGGCGGTCGCCCGCCGTTGCTGGTCCAGGCAAGCGCGATCGCCGGTAGCGCGGTGGCCGAGCCGGACACCGGTGTGGCGGTCAGCCCGGTCGGCGCCTTCGGCGTCACCCGCAACACCAGCGGCCTGCTCATCCCGCCGTCGCGGTGGCCGGCGAGCTGACTGTGCCAGCGGTACTCCCAGCCCAGGTTGACCAGTTGGTTGACCACAGTGGCCGGTCGACCGTCGATCGGGCTGACCGGCGTCGACCCGGTCCGCGCTCCGGCCCGGCGGCAGGGGTCGAGCAGCCGGACGCTGTCCCCTAGCTTGAACGGCAGCGTCGGCGCGACCGGGCGCAGCGCCACCACCACGTCCTCCCGCGGGTTGACCCGGACGACTCCCTTCCAGCCCAGC
The DNA here is from genome assembly GCF_040649495.1 of Micromonospora sp. NPDC048947. NCBI lineage: Bacteria > Bacillati > Actinomycetota > Actinomycetes > Micromonosporales > Micromonosporaceae > Micromonospora > Micromonospora sp. NPDC048947. The sequence continues at coordinate 119,733 of NZ_JBEZFO010000007.1, read as the reverse complement.
TCCGTGCCGTGCGGGAGCCGCAGTGTGCCGTCCCAGCCAACCCGGTTGATCACCTGCACGTCGCAGCCGGCGATATGCAACGGCTCGGTCTGCCGGACGTTGCCGCTGATCCGCCAGAGCTGCGTGCCGTCGGTGGGGGAGCCCACGGGCACGGCGGGGTCGGTGGCGAAGAGCACCTCGGTGACCGGGTCGGTCGCACCGAGCGGCAGCGTCGTCGGGTTGAGCGGCCCGGCGTGTGGGTGCCCGACGCCGAGCCGGCCCGCCGACCGGCCGTGGTCCGGTTCGACGATCTGCTGTGCGGTCTTCACAGCGATCGGCACTGTCACCGGGCCGGTTCCGGCCGTCGGTGTGAACGTCACTGTGGTGGCGTGCACCGGCACCGTCGTCTGCGCCGGGGTCCGGGTGCCGAACGCCGGGTCGTACGCCGGCTGCGGGACGATCGGCGGGCGCTGGCTGGCCGCGTACGCCAGTGGCAGCCGTTCGCGCAACCGGCCCAGGTCGTACGGCGGCTCGGGCGTCCCGGTGACCCGGAACTGGAGCACTGTGCGGGTGTTCGGGCCGTACCCCGGTTCGGTGGCGGGCGGGCCGCCCTCGGCGCTGCGGTCCGGGGCGTCGGTGTGCTGGTCGTAGCGACTGTCGAAGCCGGGCAGCGGGGCCGGGGCGTCGTTGTAGAGGATCAGCGTGCTGCCCGGGGGCACGGCGGAGAAGTCGACGAGCACGTCGGCGCGTTCGCCCGGGGCGAGCAGCACCGTGTGTCCGTCGACGTTCAGCACTGTCGGGTCGAGCCGGTCGTAGCGGTAGCCGATCGGTTGGTTCGGCAGCACCACCGGCGCCGGCAGGAGGCCGGCCTCGTTCCCGATCTGGATGAACTTCGGGCCGGCGGCGCGCGGGTCCGGCACACCGCCGTCGCGTCCGTCGGTCGGCCACCCCGCCGGACGGTCCGCCGCGCGCGCGGCGGGCACCATCGGCACCTCACCGGCGTCGGGGTCGGCGAGCGTGCCGTCGGCCGTCCACATCGCCGCTTCGGAGCGGGCGCGGTAGAGCTGGAGGTTGAGGCTGCGGTCCAGGCAGGCGTTGAGGATCCGGAACCGGTACGCGCGTGGCCGCACCTCCAGGTACGGGTAGGCGACGCCGTTGACGAGCGGGGTGTCGCCGTACGCCTCGGGAACCGCGGACGGGTGCGGCACGCCGGGGCTCAGCGGCGGCTCGTCCGGCGCGCCGACCGGATCGTAATACGGGTTCGGCACCCAGCCGTCGGCGTGGGCGTCGGCGTGGGCGTCGGCCGGGGCGGAGTTGCGGGACCAGGGTCCGTAGTCCCACCGCCCGGTGGGGTTGCGTCCGCCGGAGGAGTACGGGTTCTGCCGGGGTTGGTAGACGTGCGGGTGCCAGAGGCTGCCGAGGGCGCCCCAGCGTTCCCGGTCCCAGGTCGGGTCCTCGGCGGCGAGCTGGGTGTCGTCCGGAACGAACGTCTTGTCCTCGATCACCAATGGCACCTGGTCGGCCGGCAGCACCGCGTCGGCGACGAGCTGGTCCTCGGCCGGGTCGGTGAGCAGGTAGAGCGCGAGCTGTCCGCCGTAGACGGTGAGCCGGGCCAGGCCGAGGGTGTTGTCGTGGAACCACAGCAGCCGGCCGCTCTGCTCGTTCGGGAAGTAGAGAGTGGTGGCGCCGGCGCCGGGCGCCGGCATGTCCGGCACGTGGGCCAGGCCGGGCCCGGTCGGGTACGGGGTGATCTCCCCGGCCGGGGTGATCCACTGCCCCGGGTTGCCCGCGCTGGTCCAGCCGGTCTGCGCCCCGGCCAGGTGCAGCACGGCCCGGTTCTGCGGGTACGGCGCCGGTCCGTCCAGTGGGCCCAGACCGGCCCCCTCGATGGTGTCGTCGACGGGCAGGAACAGCTCGCCGGACCGACCGGTGGGGAGCTGGTTGATGAACTTCACCCGGACCGGTCGACCGCGACGGGCGTAGATCATCGGCCCGAGGTGCCACTGTCGCTCCGGAGGCGCCACAGTGTTGTGTCCGGCCGGGTCGGTGCCCAGGTTGAGTTGCCGGTAGCCGCGCAGCCGGGTGACCGGCAGGTCCCGGTGCAGCCGCTGGGCGTACTCCTGTAGGCCGATCTCGTAGTAGTCGCAGCCCGGATAGCTGATGGTGTCCGGCACCGCCACCGGCAGTTCGCTGCCGAGGTCGCCGTGGCCTGGCTGGCCCGGGACGGGCAGTGGGTCGACGAACTTGCGCAGCCCGGTCCCGGCCACCACCTGCCCGTCGGGGCCGCGGGTCGGGCGGGGGCTGTACGCGAAGTTCGGCACCGGGCCGAAGTAGCGGGGCACGACGGCCGGGTCCAGGCTCGGCGTGACAACGGCCTCCTCGGCGGTACGCGGGGTCGGCACGGACGCCGCCCGGCCGTCGGCGTCGGTGTCGCGGGTGGTCCGCTCGAAGAAGGTGGAGCGGAGTCTGCGGAACATCGCCATGACTCTCCCCGGTTCGGGGCGCGAGGGCCGCCACCCCGGCGTGGGGGACCTCGGCACTCTGCTGACGGTCGGTGAGCGCTCAACCGCAGCATGCGACTCCGACGGCCGGTTAGGAATTACCCAATCGTCCGTTTCTGCCATGGGTCCCGTCTGGCGGGAGCCTGGTCAGTCGGATGACGACGGACCCGGACGCTCGGGCTGGCAGACCGGGCACCAGTAGGTGACCCGTTCGCCCAGCTCCTCCTTGCGGATCGCGGTGCCGCAACGGCGGCAGGGCTGGGCGCGGCGGCCGTACACGTAACTGGTCTGCCCCCGGTGCAGGGAGCCGGTGCTGCTCTGCGTCCATCGGCCGCGGTTGGCGGCGAGCAGCCGCTGTGCGAGGGCCACCAGGCCCGGCAGGTCGGGCACTTTGCCGACCGGGGTCCACGGTGACACGCCCCGCAGGAACAGCACCTCGCACTTGTAGAGGTTGCCCACGCCGGCCAGGTTGCGCTGGTCGAGCAGCGCCTCGCCGACTGTCTGCTCCGGGTGCTCGGCGAGCCGACGGACCGCCTCGGCCGGGTCCCAGTCGGAGCCGAGCAGGTCGGGGCCGAGGTGGCCGACCAGTTGGTCCTCCTCCGAGGTCGGCACCAGGGTCACCTCGTGCAGGTGGTAGCCGACCGCGACGGCGCCGGGGCTGCGCAGCACCACCCGGATCAGGTGCGCGGGCCGGCCGCTCCAGCGTTCCCCCGGGGCGTACGCCCGCCAGGCACCGTCCATCCGCAGGTGGGAATGCAGGGTCCAGTGCTCCTGGGTCGGGGCGTCGAGCCGCAGCAGCAGGTGCTTGCCCCGGCTGGCCGACTCGCGGACGGTCCAGTTGGTGAGGTTCGTGGTCGCCAGTTGTGGCACCCGGAAGTCACTCCCGGTGATCCGCGCGCCGGCGAGCGCACGGTGCAGCACGCGCGCAGTGTTCCAGACTGTGTCGCCTTCGGGCACTCTGCCATCCTCCCTCTTTCGAGCAAGATTCGCATGTGTCGCTATTTGTACTCAGGTTCCTCATGATCTCCTGACATGCGAAGGTCAGAGGGTTCTGAGGAGAATGCCCATGACGCGACCCTCTTGTCGTATCCCATCCGTCGCCCTCATCGCCACCCTCGCCCTCCTGCTCACCGCAGCGCTCCTACCCGCGACCGGCCCTGCTCCGGCCGCACCCGGCGGCGCTCCGATCACCCTCGTCGCCGCGGCACCCGGCGACGAACTGTGGAGCGCCGACCTCACCATCGTCGACGGCGACGATGTCAACGTCCGGCGTACCGGCGCCGGCCTCCGCCTGCGGGAGGCCCGGTCCAACGGGCGCGGCGCCCGCAGCCCGCACAGCGCGGTAGCCGAGGGGATGCTGCTGACCGCTCCCCGCACCCTCGCCCGGCCGGCCACCCGGGTCCGTGCCGAGATCAACGCCGCGGTTCCGGCCGGGGCGACAGTGGAGGCGCAGGTCCGCGGCTGGCGGGCCGCCGGCTGGACGGAGTGGCGGGCGGCCACCACCGGCGCGGTCTTCGACCGGCCGGTCAGCCGGGTGCAGACCCGGGTGGTGCTCACCGCCCCCGATGGCGGGGCCACGGCGACGGTACGGCGTGTGCAGCTCACCGCCGACGCGAACGCCGCCGTCTCCGCCGCCACGCCCGGCCGCACCTACCGGGTGTACGCCACCCGCATCGGGCTGGTCGGTGAACTGACCGCCAACGGCCGTACCGTGCAACCCCGGGACCACTTCGCGGCGCTGCCGTCGCGGCGCGGCCTTTCACCGCTCAACACCGGTGACTACACGGTGCGGGTCTGCACCACGAGCGGCTCCCGCTGCGAGTACGCCCCGGTCTGGGACGTCGGGCCGTGGAACACCCGCGACGACTACTGGAACCCCTCATCGGTCCGGGAGAACTGGAAGAACCTGCCGCAGGGCCGGCCCGAGGCGCAGGCCGCGTACCAGTCCGGCTACAACGGCGGACGGGACCAGTTCGGGCGGACCGTGCTCAACCCGGCCGGCATCGACCTGGCCGACGGCACGTTCTGGGACGGGTTGCGGCTGACCACCAACGCCTGGGTGGACGTCGCCTACCTGTGGACCGGAGGCGGGCCGCGCGGCGTGGTCGGTGACGGCCCGCTCAACATCCGCACCGGGGCCAGCACGTCGTACGCGACGCGTGGCCTCGCCGCCCGGCTGGCCCACGTGCCGATCCAGTGCTACGTCACCGGTCAGTCGGTTGCCGGCCCCTACCGGACCACCACCCGCTGGAACCGTCTCACCAGCGGCCAGTACGTCAGCCACGCGTACATCTCCAGCGTGTACGGCGGAAGCGTGCCGGTCTGCTGAGCCACGCTCACCCCGTCGGGCGCCCCGTCGACGTCAGGGGCGCTCGTCGGGGCGAGCCGTGCGCACCATGTCCTGGTAGCGCGGGTGGCTGGCACCGTAGACGGCGTAGTTGAGACGGGCGTGCGTGAGGCTCAGGTCGCCGTTGGGGCCGCCCCGGACGGCGTCGGCGTCGGCGTCGGTCTGGCCGTCGTCGGTCCAGAAACAGACGGGGCAGGTCCCCCCGCCGGTCCGGGATGCACAACAGGGACAGCCCACAGGAACCACATGCTCACCCACCGGAGAAGCATTCCACAGTCGAACATCAGCCCGATACCCGCAGGAGGTCCCCCGGGGAGGTCGCGAGGAGGTCCGCGGCTCGCCCGCCGTTGACAGCGACAGCGACCAGGCCGGCCGAATCGACGTACGCCACCAGGCCACCGGCCGGGGCGTCGCCGAAGGTCCGCCCGTGCACCGCCACAAGGGCCGGCACCGGCCCCGGCGGGCCCACCCGGAGCGTGGCCGGCAGCGGATCGAGCAGCTCGGCCGGCGCGGCCAGTTGGACGTTGCCGAAGTGGTCCACGGTCAGCACCTCTGCGGTGAAGCCCTCCGCGTCCGGGGTCACCGTCGGAGTCGGTAGTCGCACCAACCCGGCCGGGTCGACCGGCGGGCCCGCGTCGGCCAGCGGCGCGCCGAGCGCCAGCCGGGCTGCCACCGGCGCGAAGACGTCGCGGCCGTGGAACGTGTCGGACACCCGGGGGGCCAGCCAGCGCGACCCGGTCAGCTCGACCGCGTCGGTCACCCCACCGAGCGCGGTGGCCGCGTCCAGCAGCAACCCGTTGTCCGGGCCGACCAGCAACCCGCCCGGGGTGGCCAGCGCGACTCCCCGTCGGGCGGTGCCCACTCCCGGATCGACCACCGCCACGTGCACTCCCACCGGCAGGTACGGCACTGTCTGCGCCAGCACGGCGGCACCGCGCCGGACGTCCGCCGGCGGCACCAGATGGGTCACGTCGATCACCCGGGCGGCCGGCGCGATCCGGGCGACGACCCCGTGGCAGGCGGCCACGAAGCCGTCGGTGAGGCCGTAGTCGGTGGTCAGCGAGATCCAGGGCACTGCGGACATGCCCGCAGGCTAGTAGAACAGCGGCGTGCTGGCGGATACGGGACAGCGCAGTGGCCGACCGGCCCCTCCCGCCGCCGGAGGACGTTGGGCAGACTGCCCTGGTGACAACTCGGAACCTCCCCGCAGTCGGAATCCTGCTGGTCGCCGTCGCCCTCAGCGCCGGTTGTGGCAGTGACGACGACGGCAGCCCGACCGCGAACCCGTCCGTCTCGTCCGAGGCGGCCCCGACCGGCCTGCCGACGCCCCAAACCGCACCCAGTGCCGACAGCGCGACCCCGCCCTCCGCCGCCGCGCAGGGCACGACGCAGCGGCGGCCGGCCAGCCCGCCGCCGGTGGTGCTGCCCAAGCGCCCGGCCGCTGCGCCCGGCGCGAAGCAGGTAGTCGACGCTTTCCGGGCCGCCGGCCTGAAGGTGCCGCGCCCGAAGGACCGCTCGGTGGACTGTGGGCCGGACGGCCTCGGCCTGGGTTGTTCCGAGCTGATGGCCACCGACGCCGTCACCGTCTACGTCTTCCCGGACGAGACCAGCGCCAGCGACATCGCGGAGACCTGGGGTGGCCAGTCGTACCGGCGTGGCGCTGTGGTGCTGAACTACCTGGAGGCGAAGACCCCGGCCGCCGACCGCCCGCGCTACGAGAAGGTGCTCAACGACCTGCACTGAGCGCTGACGCGTCGGCGTGGCCGAGACGTGCCGTTCTATTGACTGTGATGTCTGTGAGTCATCGTGATGACTCACAGACATCAGGCTCTGTGCGGCTTTGCCCTCGGCGGCCGCGCAAGCCCGGTCGCCAGGGTGGGCCGTAACCGACTGGTCAGCCGCGCAGGCGCAGGCCGCGAGGGGTGGCCCGGAAGCCGGCGGCGGTCAACGCGTCCCGCAGCGGCGACGAGTGCACCGCCTCGCCGTCGGCCCGCTCCACCGACATCGCGCCCAACGCCCCGGAGTGGACGGCGTCGGCGAGTGCCTTGCCGGCCGCACCGAGCGTGTCGGTGTCGTCGGTGAAGGACAGCAGCGTTCGGCCGCCGCGTTCGACGTAGAGGACGAGGTCACCACCGACCTGCACCACCAGGGCACCCGCCTTGCGACCGGCCCGGTGCCCGGTCGCCGGGGTGGCACCGTCGCCGGAGTCGATCACCCGTTCCGGCCAGGGCAGCGCCGCGCCGTACGGGTTGGCCGGGTCGGTCGCGGCGAGCACGGTGGCCACCGCGCCCCGACCCCGTGCGCCGTCGGTCGGCTCGGCCAGCGCGCGCAGCCGGTCCACCGCACCGGGTACGGCGAACTGCGCCGCCCCGAGCCCTTCGACGAAGTAACCCCGGCGGGCCGCGCCGCGTTCCTCCAGCGCCGACAGCACCGGGTAGACCGCCGAGAACCCGCCGACCACCTGCTCGGCCATCACCGCGCCCCGGGTGACCACCCCGTGCCGCTCCAGCAGCAGGTCGGCGAGCGCCGCGGCGCGCCGGGTCGGGTCGAGGTCCCGATCCGGGAGCCGCGACCAGCGGCCGGCGACTGTCGGCGGGCCACCCCGGGTCGGCAGCGCCACCCGACCGGGCCGCCGGTAACGGGTGCGCGGCGCGGACGGCCGGGAGCGGTGCGCGCCGCCGGCACCGAGCACCGCGCGCAGCGGGGCGAGGGTGTCGTTGCTGAGGTGCCCCGCCCAGACCAGATCCCAGATCACAGCGGTCAACGCGGCGTCGTCGGTCGACCCGACCCGGTCGGCCAGCGGGCGGAAGAACAGCGCCTGCCCGCCGCCGAGCGCGTCGAGCACCGCGTCGTGCAGCGGGGTACGGGTCAACGCCTCGTCGGGCGGCGGGAGCAGCAGCGGCGCGGCGTCCGCGTACGCCAGGGTGACCCAGCCGTCGCCCCCGGAGATCGCACCCGAACCCGCCCAGAGCACCTCCCCGCTGGCGCACAGCTCGTCGAGCTGGGCGGGGGAGTAGTCCGCGACCCGGGCGGGCAGCACCAACCGCTCCAGCGCGGACGCCGGCACCGCAGTGCCCTGCAACTGCTCCACAGTGGCGGCGAGCGCCTCCACACCTCGGGCGGACGAGCCGACCTGCTGCCAGCGCGGCAGGAACGTGGCGAGGGCCCGGGGCGGCACCGGCTCGATCTCCCGGCGCAGCGCCGCCAGCGAGCGGCGGCGCAGCATCCGCAGCACCTCGGCGTCGCACCACTGGGCGCCGGCGGAATCGGGAGTGAACTCACCGGACACCACCCGCCCGGTGGCGCCGAGCCGGCGCAGCGCCTGCTCGACCACGAAGACCCCGAGCCCGAAGCGGGCCGCGCAGCTGGCCGCGGCGAACGGCCCGTGGGTGCGGGCGTAGCGGGCCACCAGGTCGCCGAGCGGGTCGGCCACCGGGGCGAGATAAGCCTCGGCCACTCCCATCGGCAGTGCCACGCCGAGGGCGTCGCGCAGGCGGGCGGCGTCCTCGACGCCCACCCAGCGCTGCTCGCCCGCGATCCGGACCCGCAGCACCCGGCGGGTGGCCTCCAGCTCGCTGAGCCACGTCTGCGGCACACCCCGCTCGGTCAACTCGGCGTCGCTCAGGTCACCGAGCACCCGCAGCAGCTCGACGACGTCCTCGGCGTCGCGGGGGCGGCGCTGATCGGTAAGCCACCGCAGCTGCCGGTCGGTCTCGGTGAGCACCGCCGGGTCGAGCAGCTCCCGCAGGTCAACCCGGCCGAGGAGCTCGCCGAGGAGCGTGGAGTCGAGGGCGAGTGCGGCGGCGCGGCGCTCGGCCAGCGGGGCGTCGCCCTCGTAGAGGAACGCGCCGACGTAGCCGAAGAGCAGCGACCGCGCGAACGGCGACGGCGCGCTGGTCTCCACCTCGACCAGCCGCACCTTGCGGGTGGCCAGGTCGCGCATCAACCCGGCCAGCGCGGGTTGGTCGAAGACGTCCTGGAGGCACTCCCGAGCGGCCTCCAGGGTGACCGGGAAGTCCGCGTACTCGCGGGCGACGTCGAGCAGTTGCGCGGCGCGTTGCCGTTGCTGCCAGAGCGGTTGGCGGCGGCGCGGGTCGCGGCGCGGCAGCAGCAGCGACCGGGCGGCGCACTCCCGGAAACGGGCGGCGAAGAGGGCGGAGGTGCCGACCGACTCCTCCACGAGCTGGGTGATCTCGTCGGGCTCGAAGACCACCACGTCGGCGCCGGGCGGCTCGTCGGCGGTGTCCGGAAGACGCACCACGATGCCGTCGTCGGAGGGCATCACCTGCGCGTCGACCCCGTACCGCTCGGCCAGCCGGCGGCCCACAGCGAGGGCCCAGGGTCCGTTGACCCGGGCACCGAGCACGCTGTGCACGGCCAGCCGCCAGTCACCCAGCTCGTCGCGGAACCGCTCGACCACTACCGTGCGGTCGTCGGGCAGCGAGCGGGTCGCTTCCCGCTGGTCGCGCAGGTAGGCCATCAGGTTGCGGGCGGCCCAGTCGTCCAACCCGCCGTCGCGCAGCGCGGCCAGGGCCGCCTCGTCGGTCTGGCGCAGCAGAGCGCGCACCCGGGCGCCGATGGCCCGGCCCAGCTCCACCGGCCGACCTAGCTGGTCGCCCTTCCAGAACGGCATGCGCGCGGCCTGGCCCGGAGCGGGCGACACCAGCACCCGGTCCGGAGTGATCTCCTCGATCCGCCAGGAGGACGAGCCGAGCAGGAAGACGTCGCCGACCCGGGACTCGTAGACCATCTCCTCGTCCAGCTCGCCGACCCGGGCGGCCCGCTCGGCGCCGGCCAGGAACACCCCGAACAGGCCCCGGTCGGGGATCGTTCCGCCGCTGGTCACCGCGAGGCGTTGCGCTCCCTGACGGCCGGTGAGCAGGTCGGTGGCCCGGTCCCAGACCAGCCGGGGACGCAGCTCGGCGAACGCCGTGGACGGGTAGCGGCCGGAGAGCATGTCGAGCACTGCGTGCAGCGCCGAGTCGGGAAGCTCGGCGAAGGGCGCGGCCCGGCGGACCAGCACCGCCAGGTCGCCGAGCGGCCACGGCTCCAGCGCCACCATCGCGACGATCTGCTGGGCCAGCACGTCCAGGGGGTTGCGCGGGTAGTGCAGCTCCTCGATCGCGCCGGCGGTCATCCGCTCGGCGACCACCGCGCAGGAGAGCAGGTCGCCGCGGTGCTTGGGGAAGACCACCCCCCGCGAGACCGCGCCCACCTGGTGCCCGGCCCGGCCGACCCGTTGCAGGCCGGCGGCCACGCTGGGCGGCGCCTCGATCTGCACCACCAGGTCGACCGCGCCCATGTCGATGCCGAGCTCCAGGCTGGAGGTGGCCACCACAGCCGGGAGCTGGCCGGACTTGAGCGCCTCCTCGATGTGCTTGCGTTCCTCCCGGGAGACGCTGCCGTGGTGGGCGCGCGCGATCACGGGCGCCGCGCCGGTGGCCGCGCCGGACTGGGCCATCACCTCGGCCGGCGGCCGGTTGCGCACCGGACCGGCGGGGCCACCCCAGCTCTGCGCGCCGGACGCCGGGTCACCGTCGCCCGCCGGGTCGTCGCCGGTCGGCAACCCCTCCGGTACGCCGATCGCGCCCTCGCCCGACGCGGATGCGGCCACCGCCTCGGCGGCAAGCTCGTTGAGCCGGGCGCAGAGGCGCTCGGCACTGCGCCGGGAGTTGGTGAAGACGATTGTCGAGCGGTGCTGCCCGATGAGCGTGAAGACCCGCTCCTCCACGGCCGGCCAGATCGACGCCCGACGTGGCCCGGGGCCGCCGAGGTCGTCCTCCGGTGGCTGCTCCTGCTCGTCCAGGCGGGTCATGTCCTCCACCGGGACCTGCACGCTGACCTCGATGGTCTTCGGGGTGGCCGGCTGCACCACGTCGACCGGGCGGGCGCCGCCGAGGAACTGCGCGCAGGCGTCGATCGGCCGGACGGTGGCCGAGAGGCCGATGCGCTGTGCCGGGGCGGGCAGCAACTCGTCGAGGCGTTCTAGGGAGAGGGCGAGGTGGGCGCCGCGTTTGCTGCCGGCCACCGCGTGCACCTCGTCGACGATCACCGTCTGGACGCCGCGCAGCGAGTCGCGAGCCGCGGACGTGAGTAGCAGGAACAGCGACTCGGGGGTGGTGATGAGGATGTCCGGCGGAGTGCGGGCGAAAGCTCGGCGCTCGTCGGCGGGCGTGTCGCCCGTGCGCATGCCGACGGTGATGTCGGGCGGTGCGACGCCCAACCGGGTGGCCGCCTGCCGGATGCCGGCCAGCGGGGCGCGCAGGTTGCGCTCCACGTCGACGGCGAGAGCCTTGAGCGGGCTGACGTAGAGCACGCGGCACCGTTGGCGGGCCTCGGCCGGTGCTGGCTCGCGGGCCAGTCGGTCCAGCGACCAGAGAAAGGCCGCGAGCGTCTTGCCCGAGCCGGTGGGCGCCACCACCAGCGCGTTGCGGCCAGCGGCGACCGATCGCCAGGCGCCGGTCTGCGCGGCGGTCGGGGCGGCGAAGGCGTTGTCGAACCAGGCGCGGGTGGCCGGCCCGAACCCGGCCAGCACCGCGCCGGCGTCTGCCTCTGCCCCGGTCACCGGTCCATCGTGCCCCGCCGGTCCGACATCCACGAGCGACCTCACGACGGAATGAGCCAGCAAAAGGCAAAAAGCGTGGAACGTGCGCTTAATACGTTAAGTCTCACTTAACTGCTTGCTTCTGAGGAGCAACATAAAGTAACTTCACTCGCAACGCGAACCGGGGTGAGGTGATCTGATGGCCGGCGAGCAGCGCACTGTCGAACCGGGCACCGACGTGCTGATTCGCAAGGTCGACAGCCACCTCACCGCGCTCCGCGCCGGTCTGCACGGCCCCGAGCTCGAGCTCGCCGAACGTCTCGCCCACTGTCTGCGCGAGATGGTTCTCTGCACCGCCCAGGCCAGCGCCGCCGACCGGGGTCAGGTCCGCGTTGCCGTGCACTACTTCGTGCTGCGTCGCGAGAGCCGTGGCCGCCTGCTGTCGGTGCGGTCGCTGACCGCCGCCGAGCGGGTGGTCGACCGGGTCGCCCGCCAACTCGGCCGCCTCGACCTGCTGGCCGAGCTACGCCGCGACCGCCCCATCCCCGACGACGCGCAACCCCTCAACAACGCCCTCCTGCACTGACGAGGCCCCACCCCGCCCTGCCCCGCCGCACCCTCGCCTCGCCCTGCCCTGCCCGGGCTCGCGCTGCCCTGCCCTGCCCCGCCCCACCCCGCCCCACCCAGCCCCCGTCGATCATGGAGTTGTGGTGGGGTACAAATGCCCCGTAAGACACCAAGTCAGGCACCACAACTCCATGATCGACGAGGTCGGGCTGCTCGTTCCCCGCGATCTTGCACTTGCTGTCGCGGCATAGGGGGGCATTCCGTGCGTCTCGACAGCCGAAACTGCAAGATCGACGCAGGCGGGGAGGTTGCGAGTCAGGCAGGCGGGGAGGGTGCGAGTCACGCAGGCGGGGAGGTTGCGAGTCCGGGGTGGGGTTGAGGCGCGCTATGGGGTTGGCGGGCGAATTCTGGCAAAACCGCCCGGCGGGGGAGGAACTGGCGTCTGATCGCTGCTAGGCGCCACCGCTGCCACGGGCGTCGGCCATGTCGATCGGGAGCGCAGGTGCTGGTACTGCTCGTCCTCCATCTCGTGGCGGCCCTCGCCGCGCCCGTGCTCGTTCGCTGGTGGGGTCCGCGCGCGTGCTACCCGCTGGCGCTCGCGCCGGCCGCCGCGTTCTGCTGGGCGGTGGCTCGCACCGCGGCCGTCGCCGACGGTGGGGCGGTGGTCGAGACGTACCCGTGGATCCGGCAGTTGGGCCTCGACATCGCGTTCCGGCTCACCACGCTGTCCTGGCTGATGACGCTGCTGATCGGCGGCGTCGGCGCGCTGGTGCTGGTTTACAGCGCCCGCTACTTCGGTGCCGGTTCCATCGGGCTGGCGCAGTTCGCCGCGGTCCTGGTCGCGTTCGCGGGCGCGATGCTCGTCCTGGTCTTCGCTGACGACCTGCTGCTGCTCTACGTCGGCTGGGAGCTGACCACGATCTTCTCGTACCTGCTGATCGGGCACAGCACCGAACGGCGGTCCAGCCGTTGGGCGGCGGCGCAGGCGTTGACAGTCACCACGCTGGGCGGCCTCGCCATGCTGGTCGGCTTCATCATGCTGGGCGAGCACGCCGGCACCTACCGCTGGTCGCAGATCAGCGCGCAGCCACTGCCCGGCGGCAGCTACCTGGTTGGCGCCGTGCTGCTGATCCTGGCCGGCGCGCTGTCCAAGTCGGCGGTGCTGCCGTTCAGCTCGTGGCTGCCGGTGGCGATGGCGGCACCCACGCCGGTCAGCGCCTACCTGCACGCCGCCGCCATGGTCAAGGCCGGCGTCTACCTGGTCGGGCTGCTCGCGCCGACGCTCGCCACTGTCGGCCCGTGGCGGCCGGTGGTGCAGGTCGCCGGCGTGGCGACCATGCTGCTCGGCGGGTGGGCCGCGCTGCGCCAGACCGACCTCAAGCTGCTGCTGGCGTACGGGACTGTCAGTCAGCTCGGTCTGCTGGTCGCGGTGACCGGCTCGGGGACACCGGACGCCGCGCTGGCCGGCACCGCGATGCTGCTGGCGCACGCCCTGTTCAAGGCGGCGCTGTTCCTTGTCGTCGGCATCATCGACCACGGTGCCGGCACCCGTGACCTGCGCGAGCTGTCCGGGCTGCGGCACTGGTCCCGGCCGCTGTTCGTGGTCGCCGTGCTGGCCGCGGCGTCGATGGCCGGTGTGCCGCCGCTGGTCGGCTTCGTGGCCAAGGAGGCGGTGTTCGGGGCGTTCACCGACCAGCCACTGCTCCTCACCGGTCTGGTCGCCGGGACGGTGCTCACCGTCGCGTACAGCGCCCGTTTCCTCTGGGGCGCGTTCGCCGACCGGCCCGGTGTGGCACCGGTCCCGCCGGGGCCGATCGCCGCGTCGCTGCTGGTCCCGCCTGCGGTGCTCGCCGGTGTCGGTCTGCTCGCCGGTCCTGCCGCGAGCGTGCTCGACGACCTGCTGCGCCCGTACGCCGATCTGCTCGGCGGGGTCGACGCGCACCTGGCGCTCTGGGCCGGGCCGACCCCGGCGCTCGGCCTGTCAGTGCTGGCGCTCGTCGGCGGCGGCCTGCTCTTCGCCGTGCGCGGGCCGCTCACCCCGGTGCTGGCCCGGCTCCGATCTCCGGTGCGGGGAAACCAGGGGTACGAGTGGGTCATCGGCCGGTTCGACCGGCTGGCCATCGAGGTCACCAGCGCCACCCAGCGCGGCTCGCTGCCGCAGTATCTGGGCATCATCCTGGTCACCCTGGTGCTGGTGCCGGGCGCGGCGATGCTCTCCGTCAGCCCCTGGCGGGCGCGGATTCCGCTCTGGGACAGCCCTCTGCAACCGGTGGTCGTCGTGGTGATCACGGTGGCGGCGGTGCTGGCGGTCGGCGCCCGTCGCCGGCTGACCGCGATGCTGCTGGTGGGCATGACCGGCTACGGCACGGCGATGTTGTTCGTGCTGCACGGAGCGCCCGACCTGGCGCTCACCCAGTTTCTGGTGGAAACGTCGACGATCGCGGTCTTCGTGCTGGTGCTCCGTCGCCTGCCGGAGCGGTTCTCGGCCCGCCCGCTGCGCCGTACCCGCTGGGCCCGTCGGTTGATCGGGGTGGCGGCGGGGGTGGTGGCCGCCGGGTTGGCCCTCACCGCCGTCGGCGCACGCCGGGCACCGGACATCTCCGCCGCCTTCCCCGATCTGGCGGTGGCGCACGGGTACGGCCGCAACGTGGTCAACGTGACCCTTGTCGACATCAGGGCCTGGGACACGATGGGCGAGCTGGCGGTGCTGGTGGTGGCCGCGACCGGGGTGGCCAGCCTGATCTTCGAGCGCTCCCGTACCGGGCCGCGGCCGCGCCGGCCCGGTTCCGAGCAGGGGGAGGGTGGACGCGGCCGGCCGGTCTGGCTGCGCGGTGGTCCGACCCTCTACGAGGAGCGCCGCTCGATCGTATTGGAGGTGGTCACCCGGCTGATCTTCCACACCGTCGTGTTGTTCTCGCTGTTCCTGCTCTTCTCCGGGCACAACGCGCCGGGTGGCGGGTTCGCCGGCGGGCTGGTGGCGGGTCTCGCCCTGGTGGTGCGCTATCTGGCCGGCGGCCGGTACGAGCTGACCGAGGCGGCCCCGATCGGCGCCGGCGCGATTCTCGGCGCCGGGCTGGCCATGGCGGTGGGCAGTGGCGTGGTGGCGCTGCTGGTTGGCGGGTCGGTGCTGGAGAGCGCGAAGGTCGACCGGGCGCTGCCACTGATCGGCGACGCCCATCTGGTCACGTCGCTCTTCTTCGACATCGGCGTCTACCTGGTCGTGATCGGGTTGGTGCTGGACATTCTGCGCAGCCTCGGTGCCGAGGTGGACCGGCACATCGAGGCCACCGGCACAGCTGCCGGCGGGTTGGCCGTCGACAAGGGGGACCGGGCGTGAGCGCGAGGAGTGAGCCGGGTTTGCGAGCCCCGCAGTCGCGAACAGAGGTGGCGCGGTGAGCGCGAGGAGTGAGCCGGTTTTGCGAGCCCCGCGGTCGCGAACAGAGGTGGCGCTGTGACGCGGAGCGGTGCGGGCCCGACGTTGGTGCTGGTGCTGGCCGTCGCGGTGCTGGTCGGGTGCGGTGTGATCCTGCTGTTGGAGCGCAGCCTGACCCGGATCCTGCTCGGGGTGGTCATGCTCGGCAACGGGGTGAACCTGTTGATCCTGTTGGGCGGGCGGTCGGGCGGGGCGCCGGTCGTCGGCACCGGTCCGGTGGACCGGATGAGTGACCCGCTGCCGCAGGCGATGGTGTTGACCTCCATTGTGATCACCTTCGGGTTCACCGCGTTCCTGCTCGCTGTGGCGTACCGCAGCTGGTATCTCTCCGGCGACGACGAGGTGCCCGACGACCTGGAGGACCGGCAGATCATCCGGCGGGCCGGGCGCAACGAGGTGGGTGCTGTCGATCGCGGTGGGGAGGGCCCGAACGGCGATCCGGAGCAGGTCGATCCCGAGCCGGCCCGCCGCCGGTTACGACGCGGGGACGAGTCGTGATGCGCGCCCTGGTGCCGCTGCCGGTGGTGGTGCCGCTGCTCGGTGCGGCGCTGACCCTGCTGCTGGCCGGGAAGCCCCGACTCCAGCGCGCGATCAGTGTGTTGTGCCTGAGCGGCACGCTCACGGTGGCGGTGCTGCTGCTGGTGCAGGCGTACCGGCACGGGCCGGTGGTGGTGGCGGTCGGTGGGTGGCCGGCGCCGGTCGGCATCGTCCTGGTGGCCGATCAACTGGCCGCGCTGATGCTGGTGGTCTCCTCGGCGGTGACCCTCTGCGTGCTGTTCTACTCGATCGGCCAGGGTCGCAGCGATACCAGCGAGAGCTCGCCGGTGTCGATCTTCCACCCGACGTACCTGGTGCTCACCGCCGGCGTCACCAACGCGTTCCTGGCTGGTGACCTGTTCAACCTCTTCGTCGGGTTCGAGATTCTGCTGGCCGCGAGCTTCGTGCTGATCACCCTGGGGGGCACTGAGACCCGGATCCGGACCGGGTCGACGTACGTGGTGGTCAGCATCCTCTCCTCGATGATCTTCCTGACCTCGGTGGGTCTGGTGTACGCGGCCACCGGCACGCTCAATCTCGCCCAGCTCGCCCAGCGTCTCGACGACCTGCCCGACGGTGTCCGACTGGCCCTGGAGTTGATGCTGCTCCTGGCCTTCGCGGTCAAGGCGGCGGTCTTCCCCCTGTCGGCCTGGCTGCCGGACAGCTACCCCACCGCGCCGGCCCCGGTCACCGCCGTCTTCGCGGGTCTGCTCACCAAGGTGGGTGTCTACGCGATCATCCGTACCGAGACGTTGCTGTTTCCCGGTGGGCGTGCCCACATCCTGCTCATGGTCGTCGCCGGACTGACTATGGTGATCGGCATTCTCGGTGCGGTGGCCCAGTCCGACCTGAAGCGACTCTTCTCGTTCACACTGGTCAGTCACATCGGCTACATGATCTTCGGGGTGGCGTTGAGCACCGCCGCCGGCCTCTCCGGCGCGATCTTCTACGTGGTGCACCACATCACCATCCAGACCACGCTGTTCCTCGTCGCCGGGCTGGTCGAGGAACGTGCCGGCAGCACCGACCTGCGTCGTATCGGAGGGCTGGCCCGGGTGGCGCCGCTGCTGGGTGTGCTCTTCTTCATTCCGGCCATGAACCTCGCCGGAGTGCCACCGTTCTCCGGCTTTCTCGGCAAGCTCGGTCTGCTCCAGGCCGGGGTGGCCGCCGGCGGGCCGCTGCCCGGGGTGCTGGTCGCGGCCGGGACGCTGACCAGCCTGCTCACCCTGTACGTGGCGTCCCGGGTGTGGAACATCGCCTTCTGGCGCTCGCCCCGGCTGGCCACCAGCAAGCCGGTCGTCCAGTTGCCGCGGCTGATGGTCGGCGCCACAGTTGCCCTGGTCGCCATCGGGCTGGCGTTGACAGTGCTGGCCGGTCCGCTCTTCGACGTCACCGCCGACGCTGCCGCGGACCTGCGGCTGCGCACCCCGTACGTCCGTGCCGTGCTGCCGGACGGTGTGCCGTGACGGGCTCGCCGGAGCCGGCTCCCGACGCCCCCGGGCCCGCCGTGGTGGGGCGGGGCCGGCTCGGGCGCTGGGGGGACCAGGCGGTGGCGCTCGGGTGGCTGGTGGTGGTCTGGAACCTGCTCTGGGGCGACATCAACTGGGCCAACCTGGTCGGTGGCCTGCTGGTGGGCGGGGCCGTGCTGGTGTTCTACCCGCTGCCGGCGGTCAGCTTCGGTGGCCGGTTGCGACCGTGGGCACTGCTGGTGTTCGCGGGCCGGTTCGCCGTCGAGCTGGTCACCGCGAGCCTGCACATCGCCCGGATCGCCGTGCAGTTCGGCTACCGACCGCGCGGGGCGATCATCGCGGTCCGGTTGCGGGTGGCCACCGACCTGAACCTGGCGCTCACCGCCGAGGTGGTCTCGTTGGTGCCGGGCACGCTGATCCTCGAGGTGGACCGGGACGCCGGAACGCTCTACCTGCACGTCCTGGACACCCACGGCCCCGCCGACCTCGGCATGGCCCGGGCCCGCGCGCTCGCCGTCGAGCGGCGGGTCGTCCGCGCGGTCGGCTCCACCAGCGAGCTGCGCCGACTTGACGTCACCTCACCCGAGAAGGGAACCAGCCCGTGACCACCTTCCTGGCCGTCGTCCTCACCGCACTGCTGTCGGTCACCGCGCTCCTCGCGCTGACCCGCCTCTACCGTGGCCCGTCGCTGGTGGACCGGGTGATCGCCGCGGACATGCTGCTCGCCACGATGGTCGGCGCGGTGGGCGCCGAGGCGGCGGTCAACCGGCACGCCACCACGCTGCCCGTGCTGGTGGTGCTCTCCCTGCTCGGCTTCGTGGGCTCGGTGTCGCTGGTCCGCTTCGCCGTTCGGGAGCAGCAGTGATCGCGACGGTCGCGGACTGGCTCGGCGCCGGTTGTCTGGTGGCCGGCGCGCTGCTCGCCCTGGCCGCCGGGATCGGCGTACTGCGTTTCCCGGACGCGCTGTCCCGGATGCACGCGGCCACCAAGCCGCAGGTGCTGGGGGTGCTCCTGTTGCTGCTGGGCATCGCGTTGCGGCTGCGGTCCCCGGCCGACCTGGGCATGATCCTGCTGGTGGCTGTCTTCCAGTTGGCGACCGCGCCGGTGGCCGCGCAGATGATCGGGCGGGCCGCGTACCGGTCGGGGCGGCTCGACCGGAGTCTGCTCGACGCCGATGAGCTGGCCGAACGCGGACCAGGCGGCGGGTCGGCGGGCCCGGCGTGACGACCGCCAGGCGCCCGGTCTGCCGACCCGGCGGGACGCTGGAGGCGTCCGCTGAACCGGACGTTGCGCTCCTTCGGCCCACCCCCAGCGGAGTCCCAGCCAGCGCCGATAAAATGACGGCATGATCGACTCTTCTGCCCAGGAGGGCAGCAGTAGCCAGCCGGGTCGTGCCCGGCATATCCCCGTACCGACGACCCCGGGAGCCCTGAGCGACCCGTGTTGATCGTCGTTGGTCTCCTTCTGATCACCATTCTCACTGCCGCCACCGGCTACTTCGTGGCGCAGGAGTTCGGCTACGTGGCAGTGGACCGGGGCAAGCTGCGCCAGCTCGCCGATGACGGCGATCAGGCCGCCGCCCGGGCGCTTACCGTCACCAGCCGCCTCTCCTTCATGCTCTCCGGTGCCCAACTCGGCATCACCGTCACCGCGCTGCTGGTCGGCTACGTCGCCGAGCCGTACCTGGGCGGTGGTCTCGCCGACCTGCTCGGCGTGGCCGGCGTCAGCGAGGCGGTCAGTCTGCCGCTGTCGGTGGCGTTGGCCCTGGTCATCGCCACCATCGTGCAGATGGTCCTCGGTGAGCTGGCCCCGAAGAACCTGGCCATCGCCCGGGCCGAACAACTGGCCCGGGCGCTGAGCCGCTCCACCCTGATCTACCTCGCCGTCGCCGGGCCGCTGATCCGGCTCTTCGACCGGGCCTCGGTCCGGCTGCTGCGCCGCATCGGCATCGAGCCGATCGAGGAGCTGCCCAGCGGCGCCACCCCGGCGGACCTGGAACAGATCATCGCCGAGTCCCGCGAGGAGGGCAGCCTCGACGCCGAGATGTCCACGCTGCTCGACCGAGGTCTGGACTTCCGCGAACTGACAGCCGGCGAGGCCATGGTGCCGCGCGTCGACGTGCACACCGTCCGGGGGCACGAACCGGTGAGCCGGGTGGTCGAGCTGCTGGACACCGGCCACTCCCGTTTCCCGGTACGCGGTGCGGAGGGCGTCGACGACCTGCTCGGCATCGTCGGCATCGCCGACGTGCTCGGCGTACCCCCGGCGGAGCGGGCCACCACCCCGGTGAGCGCGGTGGCCGGGCCGCCGCTGCTCGTGCCGGAGACGTTGCCTCTGCCGACGGTGCTCGACCGCCTGCGGTCCGGGCACCGGCAGATGGCGTGCGTGGTCGACGAGTACGGCGGCTTCGCCGGTGTCATCACGCTGGAGGACATCGCCGAGGAGCTGGTCGGCCCGATCCGCGACGAGGACGACCCACCGGAGCGGGCACCGGCCCGGCAGGACGACGGGTCCTGGGTGGTGCCGGCCCGCTGGCGGATCGACGAGGTCGCCGACAGCACCGGCATCGCCCTGCCCGAGGCCCCCGAGTACGACACCCTGTCCGGGTTGGTGATGCGGGAGCTGGGCCGGGTGCCCGAGGTCGGTGACCGGCTGGAGATCAGCCTGCAGCCGGAGGGTGCGGACGGCGAGGACAACGAGATGGAGCCCCGGGCGTTGGTCGAGGTGCTGGCCGTGGACCGGCACGTGGCCGACTCGGTGCGGTTGCAGCTGACCAAACCCGAGGTGACCTCATGAGCCCCGGGATCGCACTGTTCAGTTCGGTGATCCTGCTGGCGCTGAACGGGTTCTTCGTGGCCGCCGAGTTCGCCCTGGTGGCCAGCAAGCGCTACCGCCTGGAGCAGGCGGCGGCGAACGGTGGCCGGGCGGCACGCGCCGCGCTGGACGGCGTCCGCGAGTTGTCGCTGATGCTGGCCGGCGCGCAGCTCGGCATCACGTTGTGCACACTGGGTCTCGGCGCGCTGGCCGAGCCGGCGATCGAGCACCTGCTCAGCCCCCTGCTGCACGCGGTGGGCATACCGGACGCGGCCAGTCACCTGATCGCCCTGGTCTTCGCCCTCGGGGTGGTGACCTTCCTGCACCTGGTGGTGGGGGAGATGGCACCGAAGTCGTGGGCGATCACCGACGCGGAGCGCTCGGCGACGCTGCTCGCGTTGCCGTTCCGCGCCTTCGCCCGGGTTTCCCGGCCGGTGCTCTCCGCGCTGAACGCCCTGGCCAACGCGATCCTGCGGCTGTTCGGCGTCAATCAGCAGGACCAGCTCGCCCAGGTGCACGGCCCGGACGAGCTGCGGATCCTGCTGGAGCAGTCCCGAGAGCACGGGCTGCTCGGCGCCGAGCAGCACCAACTGCTGACCAGCATGCTGGAGTTGCAGGGCACCTCGGTGGCGCAGGTGATGGAACCGTTCTCGACCATGGTCACCGTCCGCCGGGACGACCCGGCCGAGCGGATCGAAGAGGTCAGCCGGGGCAGCGGCCGATCCCGGCTCGCGGTACTCGACGAGGCGGGCGACGTGTGCGGGCTCGTGCACGTGCGGGAGGCGGTACGGGTGGTGACCACCGGCCGGGTCGCCACCGCCGGGGAGCTGATGACCCCCGCGTTCACCCTGCCGGCGACGTCCTCGGTCACCGAGGCGGTGGCGGCGATGCGGGCCCGGCAGTCGCAGCTCGCGCTGGTCCGCAATGGCGGTGGCCCGGCCCGGCCGATCGGGTTCGTGGCCCTGGAGGACCTCCTCGAGGAGGTCATCGGGGAGTTCGACGACGAGACCGACACGGTTCCGCGCGGGCGTCGGTTGCGCTGACCTGCCGACCCGGCCGCACTGATGAAGTGCGGCCGGGTCAACGCTCGGCTCGGCGGCGGGCTTGAGCCGACCCCGACCGGGTAGGCGCGCCTGGTGGGGCCGGCGGGGCCCCGTCCCGGGAGGGGGCGCGCGGTGCGGCTGACGGGAGTGTCCCCGCAATCCGGTGGCACCGGGCTCTCCGTGCAGACCACGCTGCCCAACCCGAGTACCCGCCCGGGCCTTCGCCTGCCGGGGCGGGTGACCCTCGCGGCCGGCCCGGAGGACGTGCTGGTGCGGCACATCCGACTTGGCCTCGTCACCACTGTCGAGCCGGACGATCCGGCCGCGGCCCGACGTCTCGTGCAGTTTCACCACCTGCCGATCGCTGGCCGGTTCGTCGTACCGGCCGGTCGGCGGCGGGCTGTCGACTTCGCGTTCCCGCTGCCGTGGGAGACCCCGGTGACCACCTTCGGTGGGGTGCCGCTGCTGAGCCTGCGGATGGGCCTGCGGACCGAGGTGTCGCTCGACCCCGACCTCGACCAGGGGGCCATGGTGCCGGTGTTCGTGCATCCGATCCCCACCCAGCAGCACGTGCTGGCGGCGCTGGACACGCTGGGCTTCATGATCCGCCAGTCCGGGTTGCAGGAGGGCGGGTTGCCGGGGGTGGAGCACACCCTGCCGTTGCACCAACGCTGGGGCTACTGGGTGGGGCCGCTCTACGCCGGCCCGATCACCGAGCTGGAAGTGATCTTCGTGACCAACTCGGCGGGCCTGGAGGCGATCCTCTGGATGGATCGCCGGCTGGCGCTGGCCGGAATCACCCACCAGAGCATCAGCCGGTTCCGGATCTGGCACGAGGACGCCGACCGGCGGGACTGGGTCGCCACCGTCGACGGCTGGATCCGCCAGGCGATCAACCGGCACGCCGCCGCGGCCGCGCACGCCGACTGGTCCGCGCAGATCGCGGGGTCGGCCCACGTCAGCCGCCATCCCGACGAGCCGATCCGCCCGGGCTACGGCCTGGGCGGCACCGCCGGCGGCGCGGGCGTAGGAGGTGGCGGCTCCGGCGGCGACGGCACCTAACCCCACCCCCACCCCACCCCCACCCCCGCGCCCCCGCCCTCCCACCCCCGCGATCTTGCAGTTTCTGCGGCGACAAACCAGCTCAGAGTGCGCGTTTCGACGACCGAAAGTGCAAGATCGCGGCGGGCTGGCCGGCGCTGGCGCTGGCGGTGGCGGTGGGTTAGCCGGCGCTGGCGGTGGCTAGCTTGAGGCTGAAGGCCAGGAACAGGGCTGCCACGGCTGTGGTGCCACCCGCCGCCAGGCGGCGGCGTTGGCGGAACTGGGTGGCCAGGAAGGTGCCCGCGAAGATCAACGCGGTCAGGTAGAGCGCGCTGGTCACCTGCGCGATCAGCCCGAGCAGCAGGAACGACAGCGCCGGCCAGGCGTAGCCGGGGTCGACGAACTGGATGAAGAACGAGATGAAGAACAGGATCGCCTTCGGGTTCAGCAGGCTGATCACCAGCGCCTTGCGGAACGGGCTGCGCATCGCCGCCGGCTCTGCGGCGTCGATGAGCCGCGGCGTGCTCGGGTCGTTGCGGTCGCGCCAGCGCCGCACGGCGCCGAGCAGCATGGTCACCCCTACATAACCGAGGTACGCGGCACCGGCGTACTTGATCACCATGAACAGCGGCGGGTACGCCTTGAGCAGCGACGCCACCCCGGCGGCGGAGAGGAACATCAGCACCCCGTCGCCGACGAACACGCCACCGGCGGCCCGGTAGCCGACCGCGACGCCCCGCTTGGCCGCCGTGGAGAGCACGAAGAGTGAGTTCGGCCCGGGCAGCAGGATGATGGCCACGGTGCCCAGCACGTACGTCCAGATGTCGGTGATCCCCAGCACGCCCGCCATCATCACGCCACCGGTGCCGTCCGCAGAAGTCTTTCTCGCAGCCTGGCCTGTGCGTTCGGCCACTCGTCGACTGTCATCGCGTACTGCACGGTGTCCCGCCAGGAGCCGTCCGGGCGTTGCCGGTGCATCCGCAGCACCCCTTCCCGGGTCGCGCCGAGCCGTTCGATGGCCGCCTGGGAGCGGACGTTGCGGATGTCGGTGTGCCAGGCGACCCGTACCGCGCCCAGGTCGTCGAAGGCCCGGCTGAGCAGCAGCAGCTTGGCCTCGGTGTTGATTCCGGTACGCCACCACTGCCGGCCGAGGAAGGTGTGCCCGATGGCCACCGCCCGCCGCTCCGGGTCGATGTCGTAGTAGGAGGTGCTGCCCACCACCGCCCCGGTCGTGGCGCACCGCTGCACCCAGGCCACCCGTTCTCCCCGGTGCTGGGCGGCCAGGGCGGTGCCGATCACCTCGGCCGTTTCGGCGGGGGCGGTGGGCGGCGCGACGCTGAGGTGCCGCCACACCACGGGGTCCGCTGTGGCGGCGTGCAACTCGTCGGTGTGGGCCAGCTCCAGCGGCTCCAGCCGAACGTGCTCGCCGTGCAGCGGCACCGGGTCGTGCCAGGGTGTGCGGGGCGTGCGCAGGTACGCCGGCAGCGGCGCGGTGACTCCGGCGTCCGGCTCGGGTGCCCCGGCGGTCAGTCGCAGGGGCAGTACGCCGGCCCAGTGCGGCAGGTCCAGGTCGGCCTCGTCCTCGCGGACGCCGCCGGTGCGGGCCCGGACGGACACCTCGCGCAGTGGCAGTGCCAGTACGGCGGTCTCGGCCAGTTCGCGACGGCTGGGCGGACGGGTGGCGGTGCTGCGTCCCGCGCCGACCTTCTCGACCAGCGCGGTGAGCATGGCGAGCTTCTCCCGCTCGTCGGTGACCAGTCGGGCGGTGCCGTGCGCGACGACCGAGCGGTAGTTGGCGCTGTGGTGGAACTGGGAGCGGGCGTAGACGAGCCCGTCGAGCAGTGTCACCGCGACGCAGACCGGCAACCCGTCGTCGCCCCGGGCGGCGAGCAGTGGCCGAC
This sequence comes from Micromonospora sp. NPDC048947, assembly GCF_040649495.1. Taxonomy (NCBI): domain Bacteria; kingdom Bacillati; phylum Actinomycetota; class Actinomycetes; order Micromonosporales; family Micromonosporaceae; genus Micromonospora; species Micromonospora sp. NPDC048947. The sequence goes on along the minus strand of NZ_JBEZFO010000007.1, from coordinate 95,557 downwards.
TGCCGGTGGAGCCGTGCAGGTAGAGCGTGTCGCCGATGCGGACGTGCAGGGTGGGCAGCACCCGTGGCTGGCCGTCGACCGTGAAGCTGAGCGCGCAGTCGTACGCCTCGTCGAGCACGGCGTGGGCGGCGGCCTGGTCGTAGCTCATCTTGTCGCGGGAGCGGTGGGGGGTGGTCCGGGCGGTGGGTGGATACATGCGCGCGCCCCTTTGTTCTAGTACAATCTCTTATTTGTGTCAGCACGCTATCAGCTCACCGGTACGACAGCCGTCGAGATTTCGGCCAGCATCGAGTCGGGCATCCGTACCGGCGCCCTGTCACCGGGGGCCGCGCTGCCGTCCGTGCGGGCACTCGCCGCCGAGTTGGGGGTCAGCCCCGCCACCGTCGCCCGCGCCTACCAGGAGTTGCGCCAGCGCGGCCTGCTCGCCACCGCCGGTCGGCACGGCACCCGGGTACGCCCCCGCCCGCCGGTGGCCGCCCGCCGCTCCGCGCTGCGCCCCCCACCGTTGCCCGGTGCCCGAGACCTGTCCCGGGGTGAACCCGACCCCCGTCTGCTGCCCCCGCTGGGCCCGCACCTGGCGGCGCTCGCCATCGAGAACGGCCCGTCGGTCGGTTACTCCGATGCCGGAGTGCTGCCCGAACTGGCCGAGGTGGCCCGTGCCCGGCTGCGCGCCGACGGCGTACCGGCCGGGGAGTTGACGCTCACCGGCGGTGCGCTGGACGGCATCGAACGGTTGCTCGGCGCCCACCTGCGCCCCGGCGACGCGGTGGCGGTCGAGGACCCGGGCTGGGCCAATCTGCTCGACCTGGTCGCCGCGCTGGGCCTGCGCCCGATCGGCGTACCACTGGACGACGAGGGGCCGCTGGTCGTCGGGGTGGCCGCGGCGCTCGCCGCCGGAGCGCGGGCGCTGATCGTCACCAGCCGGGCGCAGAATCCGACCGGCGCCGCCGTCTCCGCGGCTCGCGCCGAGGCGCTGCGGACACTGCTCGCCGGCCGACGGGACCTGCTGCTGATCGAGGACGACCACGCTGCCGAACTGGCCCGCGTACCCCTGCACCCGCTCGCTGGTGCGACAGCGAGTTGGGCCTTCCTCCGTTCGGTGAGCAAGCCCTTCGGCCCGGACCTGCGGATGGCGGTGCTGGTCGGCGACGAGACGACAGTGGCCCGGGTGAGCGGCCGTACCCGGGTCGGCGCCGGCTGGGTCTCCACGGTGCTGCAACGCCTGGTGCTCGCCCTGTGGCGGGACCCGGCGGTCACCGACTTGGTGCAGCGGGCTGCGCAGAGCTACGAGCAGCGCCGCGATGGGTTGCTCGCCGCGCTGGCCGAGCACGGCCTGACCGCACACGGTCGCAGCGGCATCAACGTCTGGCTGCCGGTCGCGGACGAGACCAGCACGGTGACCGCGCTCCGCGACGCGGGTTGGGCGGTGGCCCCCGGCGCGCTCTACCGGATCGCCGCCCCGCCGGCCCTGCGCATCACAGTCAGCTCCCTGGACACCGCCGACCTGGCCCCCTTGGCGGCGGCCCTGGCCCAAGCCGAAAACCCACCCCAATCCCAGGGCTTCCCCGCCTGACCCCCCCGCGCCCCCGCGCCCCCGCCCCCGCGATCTTGCAGTTTGTGTTGGCCGAATGTCGGACCTGTGCATATTGGTCCGGGCAGAAAGTGCAAGATCGCGGGGATTCGGGGCGGCGGGGACGGGTATGCGGGCGCCCGGAGGTGGGGGACATGGCTTCTGGTGGGGCTCGTAAGGGGATCTGGATCGCGGTGGCGGTGGCGATCATCATCGTCATCATCGTGCTGATCGCGATCGCGTCCGGCGGCGACGGAGGCGGAAACGGGTACTGACGCGTAGCGGCCGGGGTGCCGGGGCGTATCCGGCGGCGAGCATCGAACGGGTATATAACAGTCGGCATGGCCGAGCAGACCGGGAGCGCTCCGGGCGCCCAGCGGTTCATCCCGCCCGACGCCGACACCATCGACGACCTGCGTACCGCCGCCGGCGCCTGCCGGGGCTGCGAGCTGTACCGGGACGCCTCGCAGACGGTCTTCGGCCGGGGTGACGAGAGCGCCCGCGTGGTGCTCGTCGGCGAGCAGCCCGGCGACATGGAGGACCAGAAAGGGCTGCCCTTCGTCGGCCCGGCCGGACGCCTGCTGCGCCGCGCGGTCGACGACGCCGGGCTGGACCCGGGTCACCTCTACCTCACCAATGCCGTAAAACACTTCCGCTTTGAGCTGCGCGGCAAGCGGCGGATCCACCAGACCCCGGACCAGGTGCACATCACCGCCTGCCGCCCCTGGTTGGTCGCCGAGTTCGCCCGGCTGCGTCCGGAGATCGTGGTGGTGCTCGGCGCTACCGCCGCCAAGGCGCTGCTCGGCCCGTCCTTCCGGGTCACCCGGCAGCGGGGTGAGCTGCTGCCCTGGCCGGAGTCGGCCCAACACCCCGGGGACTTCGAGCAGGTGCCGGTGGACAACGCCGGAAAGCGGGCCGACGCGCCGCAGGCCCGGCTGCTGGCCACCATCCACCCGTCCGCCGTCCTGCGGGCCGACGACCAGGACAAGGCGTACGAGGGCCTGGTCGCCGACCTCACCGTCGTCACCCGCGCCCTGCCCGGCTGACCGGCGACCCGCGAGCGGCAGTGCGCGCCGCAGTGACCTGTTCAGATCTTGGACACTTTCCGTCAGCCGATGACGGAAAGTGTCCAAGATTGACAGTGCGTCGCGGATCCCGTGCGTGGGTAACGGGGGTCGATGGGCGTAGACAATGTGGAGCGTCGTGCGGATGTGCCGGCAGTGGCCGCCGCCGGGCGTCGCGGGAGAGTGAGGCGGTTCTTCGAGCGGGCGACCGGCTTGCAGCTCATGGCGGTGTACTGGGTGCCGATGACGGTGCTCATCGGGCTGCCGCTGCGCTGGCTCTTCGACCGACAGGAGTCACTTGTCGAGGCCGTACTGGGCGCCGCTCTGAACACCGTCTGGATCGGCCCCTCGATCTATCTGGCGCAGCGCGCGGTGGGCGAGGCCCGGCAGGATCCCGAGGGGTACCCGCTGCGCCAGGCAGTGCGCACCGGCGCCGTGCCCGAGGACGACACGGTACGGGCCGACCTGCCCGGCTATCTCGCCGGGCAGCGGCGGGCCACCTGGGCGGCGCTGCTGTCCGTGCTGGGCATCTCCCTCGGGCTGATCCTGCTGGCTCTGCTCGCTGCCGACAACGAGGGCTTCGCGGTGATCTTCGGCGTGGTCGCCGCCGTCAGTGCGGCCGTCGCCGCGCTCACACTGACTCGGATCGGTCGGCTGGCATCCCTGCTGGACGCTCCCAACCCACCGGAAACACCAGGATCGCCCGGATAGGACGGCTCAGCCGCCCGCCGTGATCCCGCTGAACACGTCCTTGACGGTGGTCAACAGTGCCGCTCACCCGGCACATGGGTGTGGGCGACACCCGTTCCGGCGAAACCCACTGCCGCTGGTGGGTGCGGGTGCGCGAGGATGAGGCACCCCTTCCGACAGGAGCGCCGATGGCGACCGACCTGACCGCGCCGCGTACCGCAGCCCGACCCGACGTCGCGTCGATCCAGCGGCGTACCCTGCGGCTGCTCTTCACCACCCAGATCATCGGCGGGGTCGGTGTGACCATCGGCATCGCCGTGGGCGCGTTGCTCGCGGCCCGGATCGCCGGGACCGCGGTGGCCGGTGTCGCGCAGAGCGCCGGGGTGGTCGGCGCCGCGCTGCTCGCCGTCCCGGTCACCCGCATCATGCGGCGGCACGGCCGCCGGCCGGGTCTGGTGCTGGCGTACGCGGTAGGCGCCGTCGGTGGCCTGCTGGTGGTGCTGGCCGCTGCCACCCGCTGGGTGCCGCTGCTCTTCCTCGGCATGCTGCTCTTCGGCGGGGGCACCGCGGCGAATCTCCAGGCCCGTTACACGGCGGTGGATCTCGCCGAGCCGGCCCGCCGGGGGCGGCAGCTCTCCCTGATCGTCTGGGCCACCACCATCGGTGCGGTGGCCGCGCCGAACTTCGCCGCGCTGGCCGACCGGGTCACCACCGGCTGGGGGTTGCCCCCGCTGGCCGGCCCGTTCGCGTTCAGCGCGGCAGCGTTCGTGCTGGCTGCCGTCGTACTCCTCGGGTTGCTCCGGCCCGACCCGCTGCTCACGGCGCGGCGGCTCGCGGCGGCCGACGCACCGGCCGCCGATGTGCCGCCGGTCGCCGACGCGACGGCGACAGCGGTGGCGGCCGAGGCGCCGGCGGCAGGTGGCGGCGCGACCCCGGCCGCCGTGCCGGTCACTGTGCGCGCGCCGCGCGGCGCCGGGATGCGTGCGGCCTGGTCGGTGGTACGCGGACAGCCCGCCGCCCGACTCGGCATCGCCGCCGTGGCGGTGGGTCACCTGGTGATGGTGGCGGTGATGGCGATGACTCCGGTCCGGCTCGGTGAGTCGCACGCCGACGCCGACGTGTTGCGGCTGGTCGGCATCGTGCTGAGCCTGCACATCGCCGGCATGTACGCGTTCTCCCCGGTGGTCGGGTGGCTCACCGATCGGCTCGGTCGACGGGCGGTGATCCTCGGTGGGGTCGGGCTGCTGCTGGCCGCCTGCGCTGTCGCCGGCACCGCCGGGCACCACACGCCTCGGCTCTCGGTCGGTCTGGTTCTGCTCGGGTTGGGCTGGTCGGGGACGATGGTGGCCGGCTCGACCCTGCTGTCCGAGTCGGTGGCGGCGGAGGTGCGGCCGAGCGTCCAAGGGCTGTCCGACCTGATCATGGGGTTGGCCGGGGCCGGCGCCGCGGTGGTCAGCGGGTTTGTCATGCAGTTCGCCGGATATCCCGTGCTCACCCTGCTCGCGGCGGTCGCGGCGGTGCCCCTGGTGGCGCTAGCGTTGCGCCCGGTGCCGACCGGGGCACCGGACGAGGAGGGCTGATCACTGTGCGGCTGACCGACTTCTGGACGCGGCTGGACGAGGCGTTCGGGCCCGGCTATGCGGCCAGCATCGCCCGCGATCAGGTGCTGTCCCAGCTCGGCGGGCGGACCATCGAGCAGGCCCTGGCATCGGGGGAGCAGACGCACGTGGTGTGGCGGGCGGTGTGTGCCGCGTACCCCGACCGGGTGCCCGCTCGACTACGCTGAGCAGCCTTTTCGCCGGTTCCGCGTGTCGCTTGTCCAGTCGTACACCTGTTCGGCTATTGTCCACAGCGGGGTGCTCGTCCACAGCTCGCGGCCCGTCGGCTGGTTTTCTGTCGGACCTAGCGCCTAGCGTGTCCGCGTGACGCGAAGCTCAGCAAAGACGCCGGCGAAGGCAGGGGTGGCAACCATGGCAGCAGGGCCTGACCGGGAGAAGGCACTCGACCTTGCTCTCGCTCAGATTGACAAGCAATTCGGCAAGGGCTCGGTGATGCGGCTGGGTGACCGGCCGGTCGTCCAGACCGCAATCATTCCGACCGGCTCCATCGCGCTCGACGTGGCCCTCGGCATTGGCGGCCTGCCCCGTGGCCGGGTGGTCGAGATCTACGGCCCCGAGTCCAGCGGTAAGACCACCGTGGCACTGCACGCGGTGGCCAACGCCCAGCGCAACGGCGGCATCGCCGCCTTCATCGACGCCGAGCACGCGCTCGACCCAGAGTACGCGAAGGCCCTCGGCGTCGACACCGACGCGATGCTGGTCTCCCAGCCGGACACCGGCGAGCAGGCGCTGGAGATCGCGGACATGCTGATCCGCTCCGGCGCTCTGGACATCATCGTGATCGACTCGGTGGCGGCCCTGGTGCCACGCGCCGAGATCGAGGGCGAGATGGGCGACAGCCACGTGGGCCTCCAGGCCCGGCTGATGAGCCAGGCGCTCCGGAAGATCACCGGTGTGCTCAGCAACACCGGCACCACGGCGATCTTCATCAACCAGCTGCGGGAAAAGATCGGCGTCATGTTCGGCAGCCCGGAGACCACCACCGGTGGTCGGGCGCTGAAGTTCTACGCCTCGGTCCGGCTCGACGTGCGACGCATCGAGAGCCTCAAGGACGGCACCGACGTGGTCGGTAACCGCACCCGGGTCAAGGTCGTGAAGAACAAGGTCGCCGCGCCGTTCAAGCAGGCCGAGTTCGACATCATGTACGGCAAGGGCATCTCGCGTGAGGGCTCGCTGATCGACGTCGGCGTGGAGCAGGCGATCATCCGCAAGTCCGGAGCGTGGTACACGTACGACGGCGACCAGCTCGGCCAGGGCAAGGAGAAGGCCCGGGAGTTCCTGAAGGAAAACCCGGACGTGGCCGCCGAGATCGAGAAGAAGATCCTGGAGAAGCTCGGCGTCGGGGTCGGCGCGGGTGACGCCGCCGGTGGCCCGGAGCTGCCGCCGGTCGACTTCTGACCGGTCGCTGACCCATGGCAGGACGACGCGCTCGTACGGGGCGGGGCTGGGATGCCAGTCCGCCTCGTACGGGCGATGCCACCGATGCGCCCCGCCCTCGACGAGGCCGCCGGGGTCGGTCCGAGGAGGCCGACACCGTCGAGTCTCCGGCCCCTCCGCGCGACGAGTCCGAGTTGGCCCGCGAGATCTGCCTGCGCCAGCTTGCCGTCCGGCCCCGCACCCGGGCCGAGCTGGCCGGGGCGTTGGCCAAGCGGGGCATCTCCGAGGAGGTCTCGGCCGAGGTGCTCGACCGGTATGACGAGGTCGGCATCATCGACGACGCCGCGTTCGCCCGGGCCTGGGTGTCCAGTCGGCACGCCGGGCGCGGCCTCGCTCGCCGGGCGCTCGCCAACGAGTTGCGCCGCAAGGGCGTGGACGGCGAGGTGGCCACCGAGGCGTTGGATGAGCTGGACGAGGAGACCGAGGCGGACACCGCCCGTGGCCTGGTGGAGCGCAAGCTGCGCACGGCCCGGGGCGAGCCGGACGCGGTCTTCCGCCGGCTGGTGGGCATGCTGGCCCGCAAGGGCTACCCGCCTGGTGTGGCCATCCGGGCGGTGAAGGACGCGCTCGCCGCGCAGAGCGCCGAGGCGGCCGAGTTCGCCGAGCAGATCGACGCCGACGCGCTCGCCGACGCCGAGGGCGAGTTGGAGCGCGACAACCGTCTGGTCGAGTGAGCGGTCCGCTGCGACTCCCGATGGAGGTGCGGGGCCGATGTTGAAGGCATGTCTGAACGGTGGGCACGGCCGGGAGGCCCATCCGGCAGTGCCGCTCACGGCGGCGGAGTTGGCCGCCGATGCGGCCCGCTGCGCGACGCTCGGCGTCGCGGCCGTGCACGTCCATCCCCGGGACGAGGCCGGCGCCGAGTCGCTGCGGCCGGCGGTGATCGCCGACGCGCTGACCGCGATCCGTGCCGCTCGGCCGGGGCTGCCTGTCGGGGTGAGCACCGGCGCCTGGATCATGCCGGATCCGGCTGCCCGCGTGGCCGCCGTCCGGGCCTGGCCGGTGCTGCCCGACTTCGCTTCGGTCAACGCGCACGAGCCCGGTGCCGAGGCGGTCGCGGCCGCCCTGCACGAGCGGGGTGTGCTCGTCGAGGCGGGGCTGTGGACGCTCGACGCGGTAGCGGCGTACCGGCGGTGGCGGGTGCCAGCCGGGCGGGTTCTGGTCGAGTGCATGGCCGAGGACGTGGCTGTGGCGTTGGCGGACGCCTCCCGGATTCTCGCCGCGCTGCCGGCGGGCGCGCCGTCGGTGCTGTTGCACGGTGAGGGTCCGGCGACCTGGCCGGTCCTCGCCGAGGCGGTACGCCGGGGTCTGGGCACCCGAATCGGGCTTGAGGACACTCTGTGTCTGCCGGACGGCTCACCCGCCGCGGACAACGCGGCGCTGGTCGCGGCGGCGGTGGCGGTCGGAGCCAGCTGACCTCTGGTGAGACGGATCAGTCACACCTTGCTCGGTCGTCGCAGTGTCTGACAGCCGCCTGAACGGCGCTGAGCAGGCCCGACACGTCCAGCGGGCGGCACACCTCGCGGAGTTTGTCCCTTCCTGTCCGGCGTGATATCAGCACGCGGTGACGATTCAACTTCTCTCCGTTCGGGGGGTTTGATCATGAGTCCTTGACCAGAGCACCCCCGGCGACCTAGCCTCGCCATACAGGCTCACATTGCCCGACCAGCGCAGGCTAAGCGCACAACATAGATCGCGTAACAGAACAGCATCACTTTGGCCGACTCCGCGGCCTTTGGCGGCAGATCCGGACTGGCCGGTCCGGAACGCTGCGACAACTGCACCCGGTCGCCGACGCTGCCCACGGGCACCGCCGGCGGAGAAAGCTACCCACGGCCAGCCGCTCCGGTCGGGCGTCCACAGCCGCAGGAGTGTGCCCCCGGCACGGTCGCTGCGGTCTCGACGTTAGGGGAGGCGGCCATGGCGGGGCGGCGGCACAGGTTCATCGGTAGACCCGACGGGGTCCCGGCATGAACGCGTTCGACGTCGTGCTCCTCGCGGCCGTCCTCGTCCTCGCGGTGGTGGTGATCGGGGCCGTGCTGGTCGGCATCCGGACACTGCGCCGGGTGGGTGCCGCGCCGGCTCCGGAGGATCCCGCCTTCATCGCCGAGAAGGACCGCCAGGAGCAGTCCCTCGCCGCCCTGCGGACCGCGGCCGACGAGGCGAACAGCACCATCGACGTGGCGAAGTCAGCGGCCGCAGCGGCCCGTACCGAGGCGGCGGCGGCGAAGGCCGAGGCGAAGGCGGCTCGCGCCGAGGCGCGTCGGGTCCTCGACGACGCCCGGGCCGAGGCGGACACCGTTCTGGAACGCGCCCACAAGCAGGCCGAGGCGGACGCCGAACAGTTGCGGACGGCAGCTCGGCGCAGCGGCGAGCGGGAGGTCGCGGTGCTCGCCGCCACCACCCGGGAGCAGGCCGCCGAGGTGGAACGTCGGGCCGCTCGGATGGACGAGCGGGAGCGGATGCACACCGAGGAGGTGGAGCGGTTCGCCGAGCGGGAGCGGCAGCTCACCGCCGCGAAGGCCGCCCTCGCCGGCCGGGAGGCCGCGCTCGCCCAGCGGGAGGCCGAGCTGACCGAGTCGGAGGAGCTGCGCCGCCGGGAGCTGGAGCGGGTCGCCGGGCTCACCGCCGACTCCGCCCGACTGGAGCTGGTCGAGGCCATCGAGACGTCTGCCAAGCGGGAAGCGGCGCTGCTCGTGCGGGACATCGAGTCCGACGCACGCAACACCGCCGAGCAGCGCGCCCGGCACATAGTGGTGGACGCGATCCAGCGGGTCGCCAGCGAACAGACCGCGGAGAGCGTGGTCAGCGTCCTGCACCTGCCCGGTGACGAGATGAAGGGGCGGATCATCGGCCGGGAGGGGCGCAACATCCGCGCCTTCGAGTCGGTGACCGGCGTCAACCTGATCATCGACGACACCCCCGAGGCGGTGCTGCTCTCCTGCTTCGACCCGGTCCGTCGCGAGGTGGGCCGGGTGACCCTGGAGAAGCTGGTCCTGGACGGGCGCATCCACCCGCACCGGATCGAGGAGGTCTACGACCTGGCCCGGCAGGAGGTGGAGCAGCTCTGCCTCCGCGCCGCCGAGGACGCCCTGGTCGAGGTCGGCATCACCGAGATCCACCCGGAGCTGGTGACCCTGCTCGGCCGGCTGCGCTACCGCACCTCGTACGGGCAGAACGTGCTCAAGCACCTGGTCGAGACCGCGCACATCGCCGGCATCATGGCCGCCGAGCTGCGGCTGGACGTGCCGATCATCAAACGGTCGGCGTTCCTGCACGACATCGGCAAGGCGCTCACCCACGAGGTGGAGGGCAGCCACGCCATCATCGGCGCGGACCTGGCCCGCAAGTACGGCGAGCACGAGGACGTGGTGCACGCCATCGAGGCGCACCACAACGAGGTTCCCCCGCAGACCATCGAGGCCGTGCTCACCCAGGCTTCCGACGCCTGCTCGGGTGGGCGGCCGGGCGCGCGCCGGGAGAGCCTGGAGGCGTACGTCAAGCGGCTGGAGCGGATCGAGGAGATCGCCGCCGGCAAGCTCGGCGTGGACAAGGTCTTCGCCATGCAGGCCGGCCGTGAGATCCGGGTGATGGTCAAGCCGGACGACGTGGACGACATCGGGGCGGCAGTGCTGGCCCGGGACGTGGCCAAGCAGATCGAGGAGGAGCTGACCTACCCGGGTCAGATCCGGGTCACAGTGGTCCGCGAGTCCCGGGTCACCGAGATCGCCCGCTGACCGACCGCGTGTGAGGGCTTAGTGCAGCTCTTACCTGTCTTGCAGGCGCGACGTGAACTCTTAGCCGCACCCGCACCCCTATCGGCGACGGCGCCGCCTGGGCGACGATAACGCTGGCCGCAGCCGGTCGCGGCGCTCCTGCTAGGGCGCGCAGCAGATGTAGCTGAGCAGTGTCGCCGTCAACAGCGCCACCGACGGTCCTCCCGCCCAGACGCAGTGTCGGCGTGTCGACGGCACCGAGGGCAGGCTGGGCCGTTCTCTGATTACGTGGTCTAGTACCTCGGCGCCGGAATCGGTGCAGGACCACCAGATCGTCGACCGTGGCGGGCGTACGGCGAGCTTCGTCCGACCCGCTTGTGCAGACCGTTCAGGGCTTCGGTCGCAACGTCAGCGACCACCGTCGCGATGGTCTCGAGCGCTCGTGCTCGAAAAATGCGGTCACTCGTTGACATCGATTCACATGATCCTTAGACTTTCAGAGCCGGCAAGATCAAACGTTCAAATGGATTCAACTGGAATCCATGAACCGCGCGGAACGTCTACCCAATCGTCCACAAGCATGACTGGGGAACGAGTATGTCCTTCGGAAAGAAGAGTGCAGTCGCGGGTGCCTTTGCCGCGCTGAGTATTGCAACAACCGGAGTAGTGGGAATTGCCACCGCAGTGCCGGCAAGCGCAGCTCCGGAATGCTATACGTATGATCAGACGAACGACCGCGAAGTGTGGGGTCAGTGCGCTCCGGGCACTGTCATTAGCCAGTACCGAATAGTCGTCAGGTGCGAGGAGAACAACGGGAGCCGCTACAGCAGGTACGGCGGTTGGGTCAACGCGCCCGCTATCTCCAAAGCGACCTGCGCCGAAGGCTCGTGGTGGGTGGATCGCTGGATCGAGTTCCGCTGATCGATTTAGGGGCGTTGCCTCGAAGGTCGAACGGATGCAGTAGTCCTTTCCCGGCTCTGCTCCTGGGTCTTTGATCCCCCTGCTGCTGGCGCAGCGGTGGCAGCCGTTCGGTCTGACTGCCCAGAAGAGGTCGTCCGGCAGGTCTTGAGACGCAGGGCAGCAGCGGGGCTAGTTCGGTCGTCTGCGAAGAGCCGAACAGGAGCGGGAGCGCACCGAGAAACTGGATGAGTAGACCAAGCAGGTCTGCCTCATCGCTCGGTGCGACCCCGCTCCTGTGATCGTTGAAAGTCAGTGTGGCAATGGGGAATGGTCTCGACGTGATCGTGGTGCCTAATGGGGGCGCAGCAAGAGTTGGCGATGCAGCGCAGAGCCGTCCGAGCCGAGTTCTTCACTTAGCCGTCTGCAGATTCAGCCCCGGTTCTTCCCCCTTACCGTCGGATTCGGCGGCGGTTTACGGCAGGTCGTGGTAGCACTGCCTCGGCAGGATCGCGTAAGTCGCTAACGGTTGACAGAGCTCGCCGCAGCCGCAGTAGTCGGCAGATGCGGAGCGCCATGCTGCCGAAGCTGGCCAATGACCGTGACAAGTCTTCGGATGCAGGGGAAGTAGTCATCCTGAACTTCGTAATCGAGGCCGTCCAAAAGGCCCGGGTGATGGCATACATACCGGGCGACGTGGACGGCATCGGGGCGTCCGTGCTGGCCCACGACGTGGCCAAACAGATCGATGGGGAACTGACCTGCCAGGTCACCATGTCCCGCGAGTCCCGGGGGGTACCGAGATCGCCAGCTGACCAGTTTGGTCACCACGGAATTAGCAATATCGGGGTGTTCCGTCCTTGGGACACCCCGATATCACGAAAATCGAATCGATCACGCGCCCAGCGGGCCGGTCAGATCATCCGAGCAGAATCCTCGCCGACGCTCTGGGCGGGCAGCACCTTCGCCGCTGTCCGCCGGCTACGGCCCATGCGCTTCTGCAGCCACCAGGCCAGGACCGACAGCGCACCACAGATGGCGATGTAGATCGCCGCCACGATCAGGTACGTCGGCACGTACGGCAGCCCGAACGGCAACCGGCCACCGATCTGCTTACCCACGAAGAGCAGCTCGGGGTACGTGATGATGAAGCCGAGCGCGGTGTCCTTGAGCAGTACGACGAGCTGGCTGACGATCGCGGGGAGCATCGACCGGACCGCCTGCGGTAGCAGGATCAGTCGCAGCACCTGGTTCTTCCGCATACCGATCGCGTACGCGCCCTCGGTCTGCCCGTACGGCACCGCGTTGATGCCGGCCCGGAAGATCTCCGCGAGCACCGATCCGTTGTAGAGCATCAGCCCGATGACCAGCGCCCACAGCTTGTCGATCGACCAGCCGTACTGCAACGGAACGTAGTACCCGAAGAAGATCAGGATGAGCAGCGGGATCGCCCGGAACAGCTCGACCACGAAGGTCGCCGGGCTACGCAGGTACCACTTGTCGCTCAGTCGGGCACTGGCGAAGAACGCGCCGAAGATCAGCGCCAGGACTGCGGCGATGCCGGCCGCCTTGAGCGTTGCCCCCAGGCCCCCGAGCAGTTCGCGTTGCACCGAGGCGTACTGGAACTGCTCCCACTTGCGGGCCTCGAACTGACCGGTGTCGGCGAACTTGTAGCCGATGAAGGCGATGAGAGCGATGATGCCGACCGTGGAGGCGACGCCCAGGATCGCGTTACGCCGCTTGGCCCGAGGCCCGGGCAGGTCGTAGAGGATCGACGCCTGGCTCAACTCAGCCACCTTCCGTTCGCGACCGTGGGGTTCGCATGCTCGTTCATCGGGCGACCCTCCACTTGCGCTCCAGGAACCGCTGCAACGCCACCAGCGGCAGGATCAAGATCAGGAAGCCGATGGTGATCCAGAGCAGGACGGCGAACTGCGGCTCGCCTCGTTCGGCCATGTACGCGGGGATCGCGCCGGCCTCCAGCACCGAGAAACCGGCGGCGATCGTGGTGTTCTTCAGCATGGCGATGAACACGCTCATCATCGGCGGGACCATCGCCCGCAGCGCCTGCGGCAGCACAATGAGCGTGAGCACCTGACCGAAGGTCATGCCCAGCGCGCGTGCGGCCTCGGCCTGCCCCGCGGCGACGGTGTTCACGCCGGAGCGGATCACCTCGCACACGAAGGCGGAGGTGTAGACGGTCAGCGCGACGGCAGCGCTGGAGAAGTACTCGATGTTGACGTCGAGCTTCGGCACCGCGAACACGAGGAACGCGAAGACCAGCGTCAGAGGGGTGTTGCGCACCAGGTTGACGTACGTGGCGCCGAACGCGCGCAGCGCTGGCACGGGGGAGACCCGCATCGCGCCGAGCAGCGTGCCGAGGACGAGGCTGCCGACCGCGGCGATCAGGAAAAGTTTGACGGTGTTGGTGAACCCCTCAACGAACAGTTGCCCGTTGTCCGTCAGTACGCGGAAGAACTCGCCCATGCCTCGCTCTCAGTCCTCGGACGGGCGCCGGACGGGGACGAGCCCCGCCCGGCGCCGCAACTCGTTTCGAGCCGGTCGGTCAGTACCGCTCGAGGGCGGGCGGGGTGCCCGCCGAGCCGGACAGGCCGAGCGTGCCGTCGTAGATCTTCTGCCAGGTGCCGTTGCTGAACGACGCCTCGATCTGGTTGTTGACGTAGTCGCGCAGCGCCTTGTCGTCCTTGGGCAGGCCGATGCCGTACTTCTCGGTGCTGAACGGCTGGCCGACCACCTTCAGCTCGGTCGGACTCTGCGCCGCGTAGCCCTTGAGGATGGCGTCGTCGGTGGTGACGGCGTCGACCTTCTTGTCGAGCAACTGCGAGACGCACTCGGAGTAGGTCTTGAACTCGACGATGTTGTCCGGCTCGGTCAGACCCTCGTCGCGGATCTTCTGGATCGGGGTCGAGCCGGTGGCCGAGCAGACCTTCTTGCCCTTGAGGGTGTCCTTGCCGGTGATCGACGACTCGTCCTTACGGACCAGCAGGTCCTGGCCGGCAACGAAGTACGGGCCAGCGAACGAGATGTCGTTCTTGCGCTTGTCGGTGATCGAGTAGGTGCCGACGTAGTAGTCGACCTCACCACCCTTGATCGCGGTCTCCCGGTTGGCCGACGCGATCTCCTTGTACTCGATCTTCGCCGGGTCGATGCCCAGCGTGCTCGCCACGTACTGGGCGATCTCGATGTCGAAGCCGCACCGCTTGCCCTGGGCGTCCTTGTAGCCGAGGTTCGGCTGGTCGAACTTGACGCCGATGGAGACCTTGCCGGCCGCCTTGATCTTCTCGAAGGTCGGGCTGCCAGCGACGGCGGCGTCCGTCTTCGGGGTGAAGGTCGCGCCGGAGCTCTTGCAGTTGTCCCCTTGGGCGGCACCGGAGGCACTGCCGCCCGCGCTCGGGGTCGGCTCACCCTCCTTGCCGCACGCGGCGGCCGACAGGGCGAGGGAGGCCATCATGGCGACCGCCGCCACGCTCTTCATACGCATACTCTTCTCCTTCTTCAACGGAGCCCACCGAGGTGCGGCACGCTCCACTACGGACGCCTAGTGCGTGAGGATCTTGGAGAGGAAGTCCTTCGCCCGATCGCTGCGTGGGTTGTCGAAGAACTCCGCCGGGGAGGCGTCCTCGACGAGCTTGCCGTCGGCCATGAAGATGACCCGGTTGGCCGCGTGCCGGGCGAAGCCCATCTCGTGGGTGACCACGACCATCGTCATGCCATCGCTGGCCAGCGACGTCATCACGTCGAGCACCTCGCCGACCATCTCCGGGTCCAGCGCGCTGGTCGGCTCGTCGAAGAGCATCGCCTTGGGCTGCATGGCCAGGGCCCGGGCGATGGCCGCCCGCTGCTGCTGGCCGCCGGAGAGCTGGGCCGGGAACTTGTCCGCCTGGTTGGCGATGCCGACCCGGTCGAGTAGGGCCAGACCACGCTCGCGGGCGGCGGCCGGCTTCTCCTTGCGGACCTTGATCGGGCCGAGGGTGACGTTCTCCAGGATGGTCTTGTGCGCGAAGAGGTTGAAGGACTGGAACACCATGCCCACCTCGCTGCGCAGCTTCGCGAGGGGCTTGCCCTCGGCCGGCAGCGGCTGACCGTCGAAGGTGATGGTGCCCGAGTTGATCGGTTCCAGTCGGTTGATCGCGCGGCACAGCGTCGACTTGCCGGAGCCGGACGGGCCGATCACCACGACCACCTCGCCCCGACCCACCGACAGTGAGACGTCGTCCAGCACGTGCAGCGGCCCGAACCACTTGTTGACCGCGTCCAGCACGATGAGCGGTTCGCCCGTCGTCACGTCGTCCACCGTCCCCTGTCGTCTCCCGGATCGGGGTCGGTTGACCCCCGGTGCGGCCACTGTAGGCGGCCTGATGTGGCAGAACGCAACCCAGCGGGTCACGGAGCGGTAACACCGGTCACGATCGTTCGGGTGCGTCCGATTTTGGTCACCGGATGGGTGGTGACGGTGGTGATCGTGGCGCGTTGTCGAGATCATGGGTGGATGACCGAACCCGTACGGTTGACCAAGTACGCCCGCGGCGGTGGCTGCGCGTGCAAGATTCCCCCGGGCGAGCTGGAGATCATGGTGGCCGGTCTCGGCCCGGCGACCGGCACTGCGGAGTTGCTGGTCGGGCTGGACCACGGCGACGACGCGGCGGTGGTGCGCCTTGACGAGCGCACCGGCCTGGTCAGCACCGCCGACTTCTTCACCCCGGTGGTCGACGACGCGTACGACTGGGGTCGGATCGCCGCGGCCAACGCGCTCTCCGACGTGTACGCGATGGGCGGCACCCCGCTGGTGGCGCTCAACCTGCTCTGCTGGCCTCGGGACGTGCTGCCGCTGGAGTTGGCCCGTGAGGTGCTGCGCGGCGGCCAGGACGTGGCGCGGGAGGCCGGCTGTCACCTGGCCGGCGGGCACAGCGTGGACGACGACGGCCCGAAGTACGGTCTCGCGGTCACCGGCACGGTCCGGCCGGAGGAGCTGATCACTCTCGACGCCGGACGGGCCGGGGTGCCGTTGTCGCTGACCAAACCGCTCGGGGTGGGTGTGCTGAACACCCGGCACAAGGCGACCGGGGAGAGCTTCCCGGAGGCGGTGGCCACGATGAGCGCGCTCAATCGGGAGGCCGCCCACGCGGCGGTCGCCGCCGGCATTCGGTGCGGCACCGACGTGACCGGGTTCGGGCTGCTCGGGCACGCCTCGAAGCTGGCCCGGGCCAGCCAGGTCACTGTGGCCATCGACACCGCCCGGGTGCCCTATCTGGCCGGCGCCCGGGAGGCGCTGCGCGACGGGTTCGTCAGCGGTGGCAGCCGACGCAACCTGGAGTGGGTGACCCCGTGGACCGACTTCGGCGCGGCGGACGAGGCGGAGCGGCTGCTGCTGGCCGACGCGCAGACCTCCGGTGGCCTGCTGGTCGCCGGCGAGGTGCCCGGCGCTCCGGTGGTGGGCGAGCTGCTGCCCCGCGGGGAGCACCTGGTCGTCCTGCGCTGACCGGGGGGCGGCCGACAGGCGGCGGGACACGCGGTGGCGGTGGTGGGGATGGCGCACGGTACCCGATAAACTGTCATCTTCCCGCTACTCCGAGCAATGCCGCTCAGGGAAATTTTGCCCGGAATGGTCACAGACCGGTAACTTGCCCCCGGCTGGGGTCAAATGCCCCCCACCATCGTGTGTAAGGCCCGATCCGGAGGCCGGTGGGGACGAACGCAGCGAGGAGGCGGAATGACCGAGCTGTGGAACTGGAGAATCGACGGGGCTCAACCCGTGGAGGTCTACCCGGCGCTGGCGGAGGCGCTTGGTCGGGTGGTGATGCCGCTGGCGGTGGCCGACCCGGCGCGGCTGCCGTCGTACGCGGTGGTGTGTGACGTCTGGCAGGCGCCGGGCGAATTCGCGACGGTGGTGGACTGCTACGGAGTGCCCGAGGAGCTCTCCGAGCACGCAAGCATCGCCGCACTGGCCCGATTGCTGGGCCGCAACTGCCTGTTGCGCGACGACACGCTCGACGCGGGCCGGCACCTGCTCGTCGCTCCGGACGGCACGGTCCGTCCGGTGCACTTCGACGTGCGGGACACCGAGGACGGTGAGGTGTTCAGCAGGCTGCGGCTCTGCTCGCTGGGTGACCCGGGTTGCCGGGGCTGGTCGCAGTGCCACCGCTCACGCTGGGCGCCCGACACTGTCGCTCCGGCGCTCGCCGCGGCCTGACCCTCTCCAGGGTCAGGCCCGGCCGGGTGCCGTGCCGGTCAGCGACGATCAGCTGGCGGTGGTGGCCGACCGGTCGGTGGTGCCCGATCCGGCGCCCCGCACCACCAGTTGGTCGAGCAGGGTGCGCGTCGCCTCGGCCACTGCTGCCACTGCGGCGTCGAACGCGGCAGCGTTGTGCGCGGCGGGCGCCCGGAAACCAGAGATCTTCCGGACGTACTGCAACGCTGCCGCCTCGACGTCCGCGTCGGTCACCTGCGGGGTGAACGGCTCACGCAGTGTCTTGATGCTCCGGCACATGTGAGTTCCTCCTCGGTTGGTGCGCTACTTGACCAACGATGACATCGTTGGGGCTGTTGCCTATTCTGGTGGCGCGTCAGGGCCCTCGGGCCGTCCATCACACCTCCCGTGGCGTGTCCGCGGGACCCGGAGAATCATTGTGGACAACGCATCCACCCGCCCATCCCGTCCGGGCCTGGCCGACTTCACACGGAGCCTGGACACCCCGCTGGACCTGCTCGCCGTCACGCACGCTGATCTGGTCGAGGCGGTCCGGCGGCATGTCGTCGCGGATGAGCTGGTGCCCTCCGGCACGGTGCCCGTGGCCGCCTTCAACTCGGCCATCTGAATGGCGGGCTGTCGGTGCGGTCCCTCCGCAGCGGACGGGTCATGCCGACGGATCAGCCAGTTCGTGCTGAAGGTTCACAGCCGGTGCGACCTCAGCTGCGACCACTGCTACGTCTACCAGCACGCCGACCAGACCTGGCGTGGTCGACCGGTGCGGATGCCGCTGGCCACGGTCCGGGCGGTCGCACAGCGGATCGCCGAGCATGCCCGCGAGCACGAGTTGCCGGTCGTGCACGTCGTGCTGCACGGAGGTGAGCCGTTGCTGCTGGGGGCCGCGGGATTACGGGAGGTGATGGCCGAACTGCGCGCGGCGATCACCCAGTGGACGCGACTCGACCTGCGCATGCAGACCAACGGCGTGCTGCTCGACGAGGAACTGTGCCGGTTGTTCGTCGAGTACGACGTGCGGGTCGGTGTGTCCTTCGACGGCGACCGGGCCGCAAACGACCGCCACCGGGTCTTCGCCCACGGCGGGAGCAGCCACGACCACGTCCGGCGGGCGCTGGCCCTGCTCCGTCGGCCGGAGCACCGCGCCAGCTACGCCGGCATCCTCTGCACGATCGACGTCCGCAACGATCCCGACCTGGTGTACGAGGCGCTGCTGGCCGAGAGCCCGCCCCGCGTCGACCTGTTGCTGCCCCACGCCACCTGGGACCATCCGCCGGAGCGTCCAGGCCCCGAGCCCACCCCGTACGCGGACTGGCTGGGGCGGATTCACCGGCGGTGGGTGGACGACGGTCGGCCGATGTCGATCCGGATGTTCGAGGCGCTGCGCCCGGGTGGCAGCGGCACCGAGGCGTTCGGCCTCGCACCAGCCGATGTCCTGGTCGTCGAGGCGGACGGGACCTGGGAGCAGGTCGACTCACTGAAGACCGCGTACCACGGCGCGGCCGGCACCGGTTTCGACGTGTTCGACAACTCGGTGGACGAGGTCACGCGGCACCCCGGGGTCGCGGTACGGCAGGACGGCGTGGCCGGGCTCTGCGCGACCTGTCGGGCCTGCCGGGTGGTCGACAGGTGCGGCGGTGGCCTGTACGCGCACCGGTGGCGGACCGGGTCCGGCTTCGACAACCCCTCGGTGTACTGCGCCGACCTGCTGCGCCTGATCGACACGGTGGACGCCTACCCGCCGCCCACCCCGCCGGTCCCGGCCGACGGGTCGACCACCTCGCCCGTCGACGAGTTGCTGGACGACCTGGCGACCGGGCACGGGTCTGCGTCGACGCTCGCGCTGCTCGCCGCCACCCAGCTCTCCATCACCCGGGCGCTGCTGGCGGCCTCCCGGGACGGATCCGGCAGCACGCCCGCCTGGGAACTGCTCGTGCACCTCGACCAGTCGGCGTCGGAGGCGGTCCGCGCGATCCTGGCGCACCCCTTCGTCCGGCCGGGGCTGGTGCGTCGCCTTCACTCGTCGGCCCCGCCCGGCCTCGGCGCGGCAGTCGACCCACTGCCGGCGCTGGCCATCGCTGCGGCGCTGCGGGCCGGCGTCCCGGCCGCGTTGCACGTGCCGGTACAGGCCGACACGATCACGTTTCCCGCGCTCGGCAGCCTGGTGCTGCCCGGCCTGGGGGAGAGCGCCGAGGTGACCGTCCGACCCGGCGAGTTCCGGGTCCGGGGTGGGTCGGTCGAGCAGACGGTGCTCCTCGATCCGATGGCGTCGCCGTCGGCCGGATGGTTTCCGACCCGCAACGTGCCGGTGCCCGGTGGCCGGCTGCTCCTTGAGGACGGTGACCCGTACCGCGACTGCTACGGCCAGCCGGTCCAGTCCCGCCTGGACGGTCCGGCGGCGCGGGCGTTGGGCCGTACCCTGGCCGAAGCCTGGCGGGTCGTGCACCGGGACGTGCCGGCGCACGCGGCGGCGCTCGACGGCGGCCTGCGTGCCGTCGTTCCACTGGCGCCCGACCTGGCGCGACCCCTGCGAAGTGCCACCGCCCGGCACGCGTTCGGCGCTGTCGCCGTCACCCCCCACCCCGACCCGGAGACGATGGCGGTGCTGCTCGTGCACGAGTGGCAGCACGCGAAGCTGGGGGCGGTTCTCGACCTGTACGACCTTGTCGAACCGGGCCAGGGCGCCCAGATCCGGGTGCCCTGGCGCCCCGACCCGCGGCCACCGGAGGGCGTCCTGCAGGGCGTCTACGCCCACCTCGCCATCACCCAGGTCTGGCAGTCCCGGGCGGACGCCGACGGCGGCGACGCGTCGGCGAACGCGGCCCAGTTCCTGGCGTGGACCCGGGACGGTGCGGACGCGCTGCTGGCCAGCCGGTCGCTCACCGCGGCGGGTGAGCGGTTCGTCGGCCGGCTGCGCCACGCACTGGAGGAAACCCGTGCAGGGTCCGGCTGAGCGCCAGCCGTCCACACTGGGCCGTCTCCGCCTCGCCGATGACCTGCGGGCATTGGGTGTCCGCCCTGGTGCGTGCCTGCTGGTGCACTGTGCCCTGCGCCGGGTAGGCCCGTTGACGCACGGCCCGGCGACTCTCGCCGGTGCCCTGCGGGACGTCCTCGGCCCGGCTGGCACGCTCCTGGTGCCCACCCAGACCGACGGCAACTCGACCACCTCCCGGGCCCACCTGGCGGCAACCGCCGGGATGGACCGTGCGCAGCGCGAGCGGTACGAGGCGGCGCTGCCGGGCTGGGACCGCCGGACCACCCCGTCGCAGCGGATGGGGGCGCTTGCCGAGTACGTCCGGTGTGCCCCCGGTGCCGTGCGCAGCGACCACCCCCAGACTTCGTTCGCCGCGCTCGGCCCGCAGGCCCGGCAGCTCACCGACAACCATGACCTCACCTGCCACCTGGGAGAACGCTCACCGATGGGCGAGCTCTACGCGGCGGACGGGCAGATCCTGCTGCTCGGCCTCGGCTACGAGGCGTGCACTGCCCTGCACCTGGCCGAGTACCGGCTTCCGGTGCCGCCGCCCCTGCGCGACTACCAGTGCTTCCGGCTTGTCGACGGGCGGCGGGTCCGCCTCGACTTCCGGGCTCTCGACCTGGACGACCGGGACTTCCCGGCGGTGGGTGCCACGCTCGACGAGACGCCGTTGGTGCGGCACGGTCGGGTGGGGCGGGCGAGCGCGCGCCTGCTGCCAGTGCGTGCCACCGTGGACTTCGCGATCGACTGGTTCAACGTGCACCGTCTTGCGGTGCGCCGGTGAACCAGGAGGGCGGCACCGCTGAGCGCCGCAGAGCCTGCCCTGGACCCTTACCTGGGCGCACAGCCGCCAATTGGTCGGATGTACGACACCAGCGGTCTCGTCCGATTCCTCGGACTCGGCAGAGACCCGTGCGGCGTGCTGCCGATACCCGCCACAGTGGCCTTCGTCGTAGAGTGACGAGGCGGCAACCGGCTCTGTCCTCGGCATTGACGAACGCCTTAGGCTGAAACTCCGGTCGCTTTCCGGACGGCGGAGGAACGACGGTGAGCGAAGCGGTAGTAGTCGCTGATACGCGAACCCCGCTGTTCTTCGTGAGCTATTCACGTCCGCAGATCCGGCGCGCCGGTAACACCCCCCAGGAATACCTCTCGCGGTTCTTCGACGACCTCTCCACCCATGTCAGCGAGCTGGTCGGCCTGCCGACCGGGGTCGACCCCGGATTCATGGACAGCTCACTGGGCGGCGGTGAGCGTTGGACCCCCGAGTTGTTGCGCGCCGCCGGCACCTGCCAGGTGTTCATTCCGTTGGTGTCCAGCTCGTTCATCAGCAGCACCTGGTGTGCCATGGAATGGCATGCCTTCGCGCGGCGTCAGATCGAACCACGCGTCCCGGGCAGCTCCGCGCACGAGACGGCGATCGTGCCCGTCAACTGGTCACCGACCACCGAGGCGTCGCTGCCGCCGAGCATTCGTGCCATCCAACGGTTCTCGCCGACCGCGTTACCTGATGACAACACCGTCGCGCGCCAGTACGAGCAGGAAGGGGTCTACGGCTTGCTGACCATGCAACGGGAGCAGGCGTACCGCGCGGTGGTGTGGCGTCTCGCCCAGCGGGTGGTGGCGATCCATCGGGCCTATCACGTCCACCCGCTGGTGCCCGCGGGCACCGATGAGCTGCGCACGCTCTTCACCGAGGAGGCAGCCGCATGACGCCGCTCACCGCCGAGGGGCGGGCGCCGACTCGCCAGACCTACTTCTTCCTGAGTTACGCGCATTCGGCGCCGCTGCTGGGTGCCCGCACCGACACCGACGTCTGGGTCGACCGATTTTTCGCGGATCTGTCGGGTGAGGTGGGTCGGCTGGTGTCCCCGCGACCGGGCGTGGAGATCGGTTTCATCGACCAGTCCATCCCACCGGGCGCCGACGTGAAGGCGGCCCTGGCGGACGCCATCGGCGCGGCCCAGGTGTTCGTGCCGCTCTACTCGCCGGGCTACTTCAGCAGATCATGGGCGCTGGGCGAGCAGGAGTCCTTCCTCACCCGGCTGCTCCGCGCTGCCGGGGAGCCGGCGTCCCAGGTCGTGCCGGCCGACCACGTGGTGCCGGTCCTCTGGATCCCGGTGCCCAGTTGGGAGGAGCATCCCGAACTCGACGCGGCGCTGGATCTGGGTCGGGACGTGCCCGAGTACGCCGAGAACGGCATGCGTGCGCTCTGCATGCTCGGCGCGTACCAGCAGCCGTACCAGATCCTGCTCGGGCGGCTGGCCCGGCGGATCGTGGAGCCCACCCAACGCGTCTGGCTGCGTCCGTCCCGGGCGCCGACGCTCGACGTGTCGCGGCGGATCGCGGCCAACCCGGACTTCGTGGTGACGGTGCTGGCACCCACCCGGGATCGGCCGCCCGAGGGTCGGGAGGCCTCCTGGTACGCGGAGCGCAGCCGGCTCTGGCGTCCCTTCGGGGCCCGGCAGGAGCTTCCGGTGGCCGAGTACGCCGCGAGCATCGCCGAGCGGCTCGGACTGTCGGTGCACACGAGTGACTTCGCCGACGCCGGGGACCTGCTCGAGATCCGCCCCGGCGCCCTTCTGATCGACCCGTGGTTCACCGAGCTTTCCGGCGGTGTACCCGCTCTGCGGGCCGCCGCGCGGGCACTGCCGCCGTGGGTGGTGCCGCTCGTGGTGACCGACGCCGACGACCCGCGCGACGCGCACCGCGGCGCCGACCTGGCGCGGCTGGTCCTGGGCGTGCTGCAGGACGCGGGCGCGACGCGAGCGCGGTGGGTCGGGCGGACGGACGAGTTCGCGGGTCTGATGCCGACAGTGGTGACCGAGGCCCGGCGGCTCTACCTGAAGCACGGCGCGGTGTTCCCGGCACCGGGGCCTGTTACCCGGCCGCCCAGCCTTCGCAACCCGGCCCCGTCATCGTTCGAAGCCCCGGAGATGCCCGATGAGCACTGAGCGCGACGGTCAGATAGTCACCTTCTACTCGTTCAAGGGCGGAACGGGCCGGACGATGGCGCTGGCCAACGTCGCGTGGATCCTCGCTGCCAACGGCAAGCGGGTGCTGGTCACCGACTGGGACCTGGAATCGCCAGGGCTGCACCGCTTCTTCCACCCCTTCCTGGACGTGTCGACGATCGGCGGCACGGCCGGGGTCGTCGACCTGATCCGGGACTACGAGTCGGAGACCATCCGCGAGGCGGTACGGCCGGAGGGCTGGGTGGAGCAGTTCGCCCGGGTCAACCGGTACGCCTTCTCCCTGGCCTGGGAGTTTCCCGGCGGCGGCGGGTTGAACTTCCTCTCCGCTGGCCGGCAGAACGACGATTACGCCGTTTCGGTGAACGGGCTGGACTGGGACACCTTCTACCACCGGTTGGGCGGTGCGCAGTTCTTCGAGGCCCTCCGCGAGGACATGAAGCGCGAGTACGACTACACCTTGATCGACAGCCGGACGGGGCTCAGCGACGTCGCCGACATCTGCACCCTGCACCTGCCGGACACCCTTGTCGACTGCTTCACCCTCAGCGACCAGGGCATCGAGGGTGCCGCTCAGGTCGCCAGAACCGTCGCCGTGCACCCCTCGCGCCGCGGCATTCGGATCCTGCCGGTGCCGATGCGGGTCGACCAGGCGGAGAAGGAGAAAGCCGACGCCGGGCGTGCCCTCGCGATGCACCGCTTCGCCGGTCTGCCCACCGGGATGACGGAGGAGGATCGGCGCCGCTACTGGGCGGCGGTGGAGGTGCCGTACCGGCCCTTCTACGCGTACGAGGAGACGTTGGCGACCTTCGGCGACACGCCGGGCTCGCCCACATCGCTGCTGGCGGCGTTCGAGACGCTGACCGCGCAGTTGACCAACGGCGAGGTGCACGCGATGCCGCCGATGGACGAGTCGGTGCGCGAGCGGGAGAAGGCCCGCTTCCGGCGTCGCCACAAGCTCCCCGGCGACGACCTCATGCTCCGCTACGCACCGGAGGACGCGGTCTGGGCGGAGTGGATCGAGAAAGTGCTCAGCTCGGCGCAGATTCGCGTCGTCGACGGAACCCAGCCGATCGAGAGCGGCGCCCGCCCGCCGGCCCGTACGCTGACCATTCTCTCCCCTGCCTACGTGGCCCTGCCCCCAGCCGCGTTGCCTCCGCGGGACCCGACCGTCGACACCACTCCGCTCGCGGTCTACGTGAGCGATCTGCGGCCACTCGCGGAGTTCGCGGTGGCCTCCTCGACCCAACTGGCCAACATCACCGCGGCGACCGCCGCTGAGCGGCTACTGCGGCTGGTGGGGGGCCCGTTACCGCTCCGACTCGAGGGCCAGGTGGACGGCGGCCTGCGTTTCCCGGCCGCCGAGCCGGCCGTCTTCGAGGCCCCGAACCGCAACGCGCGGTTCACCGGTCGGGAGAATGAGCTGGCCCTCCTGCGCCGACGCCTGACCGGACCGGTTGCCGTGCCGGTCGCATTGCAGGGGATGGGTGGGGTCGGCAAGACCGAGCTGGCCCTGGAATACGCGCATCGGTTCAAGTCCGCCTACGACGCGGTGCTGTGGATTTCCGCTGGCGCTACGGAGTCGATCGGCGCCGACGTGGAGAAGTCGCTGGCGGCCTTCGCCGACCGGCTCGGCGTCGGTGGCAACCCGGACCAGGCGGACAACGCACGCGCGGTGCTGGAGGCGTTGGGGCGGGGTGAGCCCGGGCGTTGGCTGTTGGTGATCGACAACGCCGAGGAGATCGACCCGTTCAAGCGATTCCTGCCGCGCGGCGGGCACGTGTTGCTCACCTCGCGCAACCAGGGTTGGGGGGAGCGGGCCACGCTGATCCAGGTCGACGTCTTCGCCCGTAAGGAGAGCGTCGCCCACCTGCAACGTCGGGTGCCCACCCTCACCGACCAGGAGGCGGACCGGATCGCCGACGCGCTCGGGGACCTGGCGGTGGCGGTGGCCACGGCCGGCGCCTACCTGGCAGACACCGGTACCTCGGTCGACGCGTACCTGGAGCAGATCGAGCGGCAAGGTCCCAGCGCCCTCTCCGTGGAGGCCACCTGGGATCTTTCGTTGGCGCGGCTGCGCGCCCAGTTCCCGGCGGCGTACCGGCTGTTGCAGCTCTGCTCGGTGCTGGCCCCCGAGATAGACCTGGGTCTGCTCTACAACGACGAGATGGTGAAGACGTTGGCGCCGTTCGATCCCGCGGTGTCGGAGCCCATGATGATCGGGCGGCTGGTCCAGCGGATCAACCGGTCGGCGCTCCTCACGATGAACATGTCCGAGCAACGGATCCTGGTGCACCGTTTGCTCCAGGCGGTGGTCCGGGGCGGAATGACCCCGGACGAGATCGCCGACACCCGACACCGGGCGCACCTGGTGCTGGGCAAGGCGTGGCCCGGCGGTGACGCCGACGATCCGCGTACCTGGGACAGGTTCCGCAGGCTCTGGCCGCACATCGAGGCCTCGGGCGCGATGGGCAGCAAGGACGAGTCGGTCCGGGAGCTGATGATCGACCGGGTGCGGTATCTCTGGCGTCAGGGAGAACTCGACGCGGCGAACGCGTTCGCCAAGGAGGTCGACGCGGTCTGGTCGAAGCGGCGGGACCGCCTCTACGGCACCGAGGAACTCGCCACGTTGCGTCGGCAGTTGCTGCACCTGCGCTTCAACCGTGCGAACGTGCTGCGGGCGCTCGCCCACTACGTCGAGGCCTACGACCTGGACCAGGAGACTCACGAAGCGCAGCGGGCGCTGCTGGGTGACAGGCATTCGCACACCCTGATGACCGCCGGCAGCCTGGGTGCGGATCTGCGCGCCCTCGGCCGCTACACCGACGCGATCGAGCGTGATCAGGAAACCTACGACGCGTGGAGTGAGGAGTTCGGCGAATACCATCCACGCACGCTCTTCGCGGCCAACAACCTCGCACACTCCTATCGCCTGGTGGGCGACTTCCGCTCGGCGCGCCGTAGGGACGAGGCGGTGTTCCAGCTCCGCCGGCAGGTGCTCGGCCCGGAACATCCGTACACAGTGCACTCGGCCGCCCAGCTGGCACGCGACCTGCGGGAGGCCGGTGAGTACGCCAACTCGGCCAAGATGCTGCGCACGGTGCACGAACAACTCGCCAGCCTGAAGGAGATCGGCAGCGAGGCGGGGGACACGCTGAACGCTCAGGTCAGTCTCGCGGTGTCGCTGCGGAGCGCGGGCCAGTTGGCGGAGGCAGCCGCACTGCTCGACGCGGCGTACCCGGTGCTCGAGGAGAAGTTCGGGCGGGACAATCCCGAAACGTTGATCTGCCAGGCGGCGCTGGTCGCGAATCTGCTGGCACTCGGCGAGACCGAACGCGCGGTGGCCGAGGCGACGCAGGTGGCAAGGATCTACGAGCAGCGGCTAGGGGCCACCCATCCGCATACCCTCGGTGCGTTCAGCAACCTCGCCGTGGCGCAGCGGGCCGTGGGCCGGGTTGCCGAGGCTCGCGCGACTGCCGAACGGGCGGCCGTTGCCCTGCGCGAGGTGCTCGGCCCGGACCACCCGCACACCCTCGCCGCTGAGGAGAACCTCGGGATCTGCCTCGCCGAGGAGGGGGACCGGGACGCCGCGCTCGATCACCTCCGCGCAACCGCCGAGCGTTGGCTGGCCGCGTCCGGTTCCCGCCATCCGGACGCCCTGCGGTGCCAGGCGAACATGGCGCTCGTCGTGCGCGAGAACGTGGGCGACCGGCCGCCGACGGCCGCCCCGGTCGTCTCGTTGGGCGAGGTCGTCGGGGCCGACCACCCGGGCGTGCGGGCGCTGCGGGACGGGCGCCTGGTCGCCCGGATCATCGACCCTCATCCGTTCTGAGCCCGTACGACACCAGGCCGGGCCCACCGCGTCCCCACGGAGCATGCCGATGAACAACGACCGCGAAGGCCAGGTCGTCACCTTCTACTCGTTCAAGGGGGGAACGGGTCGGACGATGGCGCTGGCCAACGTGGCCTGGATCCTGGCGGCCAGCGGCCGGCGGGTGCTCGTCGCCGACTGGGACCTCGAGTCCCCCGGTCTGCACCGCTTCTTCCATCCGTTCCTCGACGCCGAAGCGATCCAGGGCGCCAGCGGTGTGATCGACATGATCCGTGACTACGAGTGGGAGACCACCCGGGTCGACGACCGGCCGGACCGCTGGATGGAGCAGTACGCCCGGGTCGGGCGGCACACGTTCCCGCTGCGCTGGAACTTCCCCGGCGACGGCGGTCTCGACTTCCTCTCCGCCGGCCGGCAGAACAGCGACTACGCCGTCTCGGTGAGCGGGCTGGATTGGGACAACTTCTACAACCGGCTGGGCGGGGCGCAGTTCTTCGAGGCGATGCGGGCGGACATGAAGCGCCAGTACGACTTCACCCTGATCGACAGCCGGACGGGGCTCAGCGACGTCGCCGACATCTGCACCCTGCACCTGCCGGACACCCTTGTCGACTGCTTCACCCTCAGCGACCAGGGCATCGACGGCGCGGCCCGGGTGGCGCACTCGGTCCGGGACCGGTACCGGCGGCGCGACATCCGGGTCCTGCCGGTGCCGATGCGGGTCGACCAGGCCGAGAAGGAGCGGGCGGAGGCGGGTCGCCTGCTGGCCATGCGGCGGTTCGCCGGGTTGCCGGCCGGCATGACCGAGGCGGAACGGCGGCGTTACTGGACCGCGGTGGAGGTGCCGTACCGACCGTTCTACGCGTACGAGGAGAAGCTGGCGACTTTTTGTGATCCGCCCGGCTCGCCGACGTCACTGCTGGCCGCATACGAGACGTTGACCGGGATTCTCACCGACGGCGCGGTGACCGCGCTGCCGCTGATGGACGAGTCGGTGCGGGAGCGGGGGGAGGCCCGTTTCCGCCGCCGCACCGAGGCGATCGACGACGAGATCATGCTGCGGTACGCACCGGAGGACGCCATCTGGGCCGAGTGGCTGGAGCGGGTGCTCAACTCGGCGGGGCTGCGGGTGGTGGAGCCCACGGCCAGCGTCGACGTCCCCGCCCCGCGCACGCTGACGGTGGTCTCGCCGGCCTACGTGGCGACGCCGTCCGGCGGTCTGCCTGACCGGGACACGAGCACCGGTTCCACGGCCCTGGCCGTGTACGTCGCCGACCTTCGTCCGCTGGCGGAATTCCAGTCGCAGAATTCCACCAACCTGGTCAACGTGAGCGCCGCGACCGCCGTGGAGCGGGTGTTGCGGCTGTTCGGCCGGCCGGTGCCGCCCTCAGCGGACGGCCCGGCGGGCGGGAATGTCCGCTACCCCGCCACCGAGCCGTTGGTCTTCAACGCCCCCAACCGGAACGCGCGCTTCACCGGCCGTGAGGACGACCTGGCGCGGCTGCGCGCGCAGTTGCGCAGCGGCGGTACGGCGGTGGTGCTGCCGGTCGCTCTGCAGGGCATGGGTGGCGTCGGTAAGACGCAGGTGGCTCTGGAATACGTCCACCGGTTCAAGGCCGCGTACGACGTGGTCTGGTGGATCGTGGCGGACCCGCCGCAGTTCGTCGACATCGCCCTCGCCGACCTCGCCGCTCGTCTCGGCATCCTCGCCGGGCCGACAGTGCCCGACACGGTCCGGTCAATGCTCCAGGTGCTCGGGCGCGGTGAGCCGTACGAGCGGTGGCTCATCGTGTTCGACAACGCCGAAGAGCTCGACCAGATCGAGCCCTTCCTGCCGCAGGGCCCCGGGCACGTCCTGCTGACCTCCCGCAACCGCGCCTGGGGTGACCGGGCGAACCCGATCCAGGTGGACGTCTTCGACCGCACCGAGAGCGTGGCGCACCTCGCCCAGCGGGTGCCCACTATCAGCGCCGAGGAGGCGGACCGGGTGGCCGAGGCGCTCGGTGACCTGCCGATCGCGGTGGCTGCGGCGGGGGCCTGGCTCGCCGACACCGGCACGTCGGTCGCCGACTACCTGCGGCAGATCGAACGGCACGGTCCCACCGCCCTCTCCATCGAGGCGACCTGGGACCTGGCCCTGAACCGGCTGCTGAACCAGGCGCCCGCCGCGTACCGGCTGCTGCAGCTCTGCTCGGTGCTGGCCCCCGAGATCGCCCTCGAACTCATCTACAGCGACGAGATGGCGGCTGCTCTCGTGCCGTTCGACCCATCGGTGTCGGAGCGGCTCGTGCGCGGCGCCCTGGTTCAGCAGATCAACCGCCTGGCACTGCTGAAACTGGACGTTCAGGGCGGTCGGGTCCAGGTGCACCGGCTGTTGCAGGCGGTGGTCCGCGACCGGATGACCGACGACGAGATCACCGCTGCCCGACACCAGGTGCACCTGGTGCTGGCCGCGTCCCGACCTCGTGGCGACGTGGACGACCCGACCACCTGGGCTCGGCTGCGCATGCTCTGGCCGCACCTGGAGGTTTCCGAGGCGCTGACCTGCCCGGACGAGTCGGTGTGTCAGCTGCTGATCGACCGGGTGTGTTATCTGTGGCAGCGCGGCGGTCTGGAGCAGGCCGACGCCTTGAGCCAGGAGGTGGACGAGAACTGGTCCGCTCGGCTCGGCGACACGAACGACGAGGGCGAGGCGTCGGTGCTGGGCCGCCAACTGCTGCACCTACGGTTCAACAGGGCGAACATCCTGCGCAGCCTGGGCCGGTTCAACGAGGCCCGGGACCTGGACGAGGCGGTGCTGGCCGAGCAGAGCCAACTCCTGGGCTCGCTGCACCCGCACACCCTGATGACCGCCGGCAGCCTCGGCGGTGACATGCGGGCGCTCGGCCGCTACGCCGAGGCCCTGGAACGGAACCGTTCCACCTACGCCTCCTGGCTCCAGGTGTTCGGCGAGGACCACCCACGGACGTTGACCGCGGCAAGCGACCTCGCCGTCTCGTACCGGCTGGTCGGCGACTACCGGTCGGCCCGTCGCTGGGACGACGAGGTGCATCAGCGGCGGCGGCTGGTGCTCGGCCCCACCCACCCGGGCACCATCGTCTCCGCCATGCGCCTCGGCATCGACCTGCGGGAAGCTGGCGAATACGAGAGGTCGGCCACCCTGCTACGCGCTGTGTACGACACGTACTGCGAGGTGCTCGGGCCGGATGACGGCCAGAGTCTCGCCGCCCAGATCAACCTGGCGGTGTCCCTGCGCAGCTGCGGGCGGGGCAGCGAGGCCGCGCCGATGTTCGAGACGGCGTACCGCGAACTCGACGAACGCTTCGGCCCGGACAACCCCGACACTGTGGCATGCCGGGCGAGCCGGGCGGCGAATCTGCTGGCCGTCGGCGATGCGGCTCAGGCGCTGACCGAGATGAACGCGGTCACCGAGGCGTACGAGTTGGGTCTGCGGCTCGGCCGGGAGCACCCGTGCACCCTGGCGACGTTGACCAACATCGCCGCGGCTCAGCACGCGCTCGGCCGCAGGTCGCAAGCCCGTGCGTCGGCTGCCCGGGCGGCCACTGAGTTGCGCAAGGTGCTCGGCCCCGACCACCCGCACACCCTCGCCGCCGAGGTGAACCACGCTGTGTGTCTCGCCGAGGAGGATGACCGGGTGTCGGCGTCGGACCTGCTGCGAGAGACCGCCGCGCGGCTGTCGGCGGTGCTCGGCGCGGACCACCCCGACACGCTGCGTTGCCTCGGTGATCTCGCCCTGGTGTCGAGGCACGTCGGCGGCGGCGCTCCCGTGGAGGACGTCGGGGCGGTGGCGGACCGGCTGGCCGAGGTCATCGGCCCGGAGCACCCCAGCGTGCAGGACCTGCGCGAAGAGCGGCTCATCGTTCGGATGATCGACCCGCACCTGTTCTGATCGAAGACGCCAGTCCGGGTCGGGCGCGCCAGCCGGGGCCGTCGACCCTCACCACGGGTCGGGCGCGCCGGGTCGCCAGGTCGCCGGGCCGACGCCGCAGGACCGGACAATGCCGGTCGGAGGTCCCCCCGGACCGGGCCGCTACCCTGGTAGCCCGAGGGGAAGGGGCACCAACAGGGTGGCTAGGACCTACAACGTCGTCACGTACGGCTGCCAGATGAACGTGCACGACTCCGAACGCATCTCCGGCCTGCTTGAGCAGGCGGGATACGAGCGTGCACAGGCTGGCGACGACACCCCGGACATCGTGGTCTTCAACACCTGCGCGGTGCGGGAAAACGCGGACAACCGGCTCTACGGCAACCTCGGTCGGCTGCGCCCGGTGAAGGACAAGCACCCCGGGATGCAGATCGCTGTCGGCGGCTGCCTCGCCCAGAAGGATCGGGGCGACATCGTCCGCAAGGCCCCCTGGGTGGACGTGGTCTTCGGCACCCACAACATCGGCGCGCTGCCGGTGCTGTTGGAGCGGGCCCGGCACAACGCCGCCGCCGAGGTGGAGATCCTGGAGTCCCTCGACGTCTTCCCGTCCACGCTGCCCACCCGCCGCGAGTCGACGTACGCCGGCTGGGTGTCGATCTCGGTGGGGTGCAACAACACCTGCACGTTCTGCATCGTGCCGGCGCTGCGCGGCAAGGAGAAGGACCGACGCCCCGGCGACATCCTCTCCGAGGTGCGCGCGCTCGTCGACGAGGGCGTGCTGGAGGTGACCCTGCTCGGGCAGAACGTCAACTCGTACGGCGTGGAGTTCGGCGACCGGTACGCGTTCGGCAAGCTGCTGCGGGCCTGCGGCGACATCGACGGGTTGGAGCGCGTGCGCTTCACCAGCCCGCACCCGAAGGACTTCACCGACGACGTGATCGCCGCGATGGCCGAGACGCCGAACGTCTGCCACTCGCTGCACATGCCGTTGCAGTCCGGCTCCGACGACGTGCTCCGGGCGATGCGCCGGTCCTACCGCTCCGAGCGCTACCTGGGGATCATCGAGAAGGTCCGCGCGGCGATGCCGGACGCGGCGATCACCACCGACATCATCGTCGGCTTCCCCGGTGAGACCGAGGCCGACTTCCAGCGCACCCTGGACGTGGTCCGGGCGGCCCGGTTCTCCTCGGCCTTCACCTTCCAGTACTCGAAGCGGCCCGGCACCCCCGCCGCGACAATGGACGACCAGTTGCCCAAGCAGGTCGTGCAGGAGCGCTACGAGCGGTTGATCGCCTGCGTCGAGGAGATCACCTGGGCGGAGAACAAGCGCCTCGTCGGTGAGACCGTCGAGGTGCTGGTCGCTGTCGGCGAGGGCCGCAAGGACGAGCGGACCGGCCGGATGTCCGGTCGGGCCCGCGACGGTCGACTTGTGCACTTCGCGACCGAGACCGCCGACGGTGAGTCCCTCGCTGGGCAGATCCGGCCGGGGGACATCGTGCACACCACTGTCACGTACGCCGCGCCGCACCACCTGAACGCCGACGGCCCGCCGGTGGCGCACCGTCGCACCCGGGCCGGTGACGCGGCCGAGGCGGGTCGCTCCCCGCGTACCCCTGGGGTGTTGCTCGGTCTGCCGACGATCGGCGCACCGCCGGTCGCGCCCGCTCCCGTCGCTGGCTGCGCCACCCACTGACCGCACGGAAGGGGCCCCTGGACGAGGGGCCCCTTCCGTGGTCAGACGGTGATCTTGCCGGCGCCGGCGCCCGCCGTCACGATGGACTTGATGTTGCTCGCGGTGTCCAGCTGGTAGGAGTACGGGATGCTGGCCACGCTGCCGCCGGCCTGGCCGGTGGGTGAGTTGACGAAGTGGTTGTTGCGGGCGACCAAGCGGCCGGGCCCGGAATCCCCCTCACCGAGGTGGTACGGGTCGTCGACGTTCTCGAAGTAGTTGCCCTCGACGAGCACGCCGGCGTTCTCGGTGGACGCCACGCCGTAGCCGCCGTTGGCCCGGTAGTAGTTGTTGTAGACGTGCACCGGGTTGCCGAAGCGTACCCGGGGGTTGCGCTGGTTGCTGCCGTCGAACCAGTTGTGGTGGTAGCTCACCCGCAGGTGACCGACGTCCTGGCTGGCGTTGTCGTCGCTGTGACCGAGCAGCATCGTCTTGTCGTGGCTGAAGACCCGGTTCCACGAGACGGTGACGAAGTCCGAGCCGCGCTTGATGTCGACGGCGCCGTCGTACCCGTTGCTGAAGCTGTTGTGGTCGATCCAGATGTTGGTGGCCGACTCCTGCACGTTGATCGCGTCGTCGTTCCAGTTGCGGAAGGTCAGGTTGCGGATGATCACGTTGCGGTCACCGCTGACGTTGAGCCCGCAGCCGACGATGGTCGCGCCGTAGTTGCCGAGGATGG
Organism: Micromonospora sp. NPDC048947; assembly: GCF_040649495.1. Lineage (NCBI taxonomy): Bacteria > Bacillati > Actinomycetota > Actinomycetes > Micromonosporales > Micromonosporaceae > Micromonospora > Micromonospora sp. NPDC048947. The sequence continues at coordinate 62,263 of NZ_JBEZFO010000007.1, read as the reverse complement.
TCTTGTTGGACCGGACCCGCAGCATGCCCGAGCAGGTGATCGTTCCGGACACCCGGATCACCGCGGCGCCGGTCGCGTTCAGCGCGCTGGTCAGCGCGGAGGCCGTGGTGACTGTGGTGGTGGCGGCGTTGCCGCCACCGGTGGTGCCGCCGTTCTGGGTGGCCCAGCCGACCAGCGTCGACGGCGGCTGCGTGCTGGGCGGGGGAGTGCTCGACGGTGGCGGGTCGGTCGGCGGCGGGGTGGTCGGTGCGGTGCTGCCGGTGCAGGCGACGTTGTTCAGGCTGAAGCTGCTCGGAGCCGGGTTGCTGGAGCTGTTCCAACTCGCGTTGAAGCCGAACGTGGCGCTGGCGTTTGTCGCCAGGTTGCCGTTGTAGTCGACGTTGGTGGCGGAGACCTGGCTGCCGCTCTGCGAGGCGGTGGCACCCCACGCCTGGCTGACCTGTTGACCGGCCGCGTAGGACCAGCGCAGCGTCCACCCGGAGACCGGGTCGCCGAGATTGGTGACGGTGACGTTGCCGGTGAATCCGCCCGGCCACTGGCTGGCGACCGAGTAGGCCACCTGGCAGCCGGCGGCCGCCTGGGCGGACACGGAGGTCAACAGCCCGGCGGTGACCAGTGTGGCGGTGGCTGCGGCCGTGGTGGCGATCAGCGTCATTCGACGCCGTCCTGTGCGCATGCTGCTTCCTTTCGGTGAGGCGGACGGAGGTGTCGCGACGCCCATGCCCGTGGGCGGCGAATCTCGGCCGGGACCAGTGGTCCTCGGGCCCGCCAGTGCAGGTTCGTGAAGGAAAGCGGCTCCCGCGCTCGCGCCCACCAACAAAGAGGCAAGCGCTTTCCCGATAAAAACATAGAAGACCCTGAATGTAAATGGCCGGGACGGCCGATGCGCAGCGCACCGGCCGTCCCGGTAGCTGCGTGCCGGCCGTCCCGGTGGATCAGCAGCCGGTGCCGCTGAGTTTCACAGTGCCCGGCGCGCTGGCCGTGCCGTTGGCGGTGAAGCCCACGGTGACCGACCCGCCCGCCGGCAGGGACGGGGCGTGACTCGGAGCCGCCGCCGTGACAGTCGTACCGGACTGCGTGACTGTGGCGTTCCAGCCACTGCCCAACGTCACCCCGGACGGCCAACTCCAGGTGACCGACCACGGGTTCACAGCGCCAGAGCCGGTGTTCTTCACCGTCAACTCGCCCTGGAAGCCGCCCTGCCAGGCGTTGACCTGCCGATAGGTGGCCGTGCAGGCGCCCGCCGGCGGATCCGTCGGCGGGTCCGTCGGCCCACCGGTCGGCGGCCCGCTGGTGCCGCCACCGGACGGCGCGATCAGGTACGGCTGGAGGATCGCCTGCTTGGCGGTGTTGACATTGGTCCAGTCGTCAAGCGCGATACCGCCGGTGTCACCCGAGTTGGGGTTCCACGACCAGTAGGTGAACGACATCCCGGTCACCCCGGTCCCGGTGTACGCCATCAGCTTCTCCAGCCACACCTTGTCCTTCGGGTCGACAAGGGTGCTGCCGAACTCGCCCATCATGATCGGGGCGATGTTCTGCTTGTAGAGGTAACCGAAGTACTTGTCCCAGATGGCCGGCATGTTCGCCGGGTAGTCCGGGGCGTCGAACCAGGTCTGCCGGTACACCGAGGTGGCGTACTCGTGCGGCGAGTAGACCAACCGGTTCGCCACGCTCAGCCGCACCGGGAACTGACCCGCCTTCGACAGGTTGCCGCCCCACCAACCGCAGTCCTCGTCGTTGCTGGTGTCGCCGTCCCACACGTTGGAGAGGCCACCGCTCGGGCAGCTCACCCCCTCCACGAAGATCAACCAGTTGGGCTGGACACCGAGGATGGCGTTCCCGGCCCGCTCGGCGGCGAGCCGCCAGTCCCGGGTGGTATCGCCACAGCCCCAGCACGCACCGGTGGCCGCCGGGTTGGTGCCCTCCGCGTGCGGCTCGTTGTGCAGGTCGGCACCGATCACCGTCGGGTTGCCCGCATACCGTTGGGCGAGCATCTTCCAGTCGTTGATCCAGGTCGCCTCGGAAACCGTCGACGTGTACCAGAGCGGCGACTGCCCGGCCGCCGTCGGCCGGTGCCGGTCCAGAATGATCCGCATGCCCTTGCTGCCGGCATAGTTGATCACCTTGTCCAGGATCTGCAACGGTGACAGCCCGATCAGGTCCGGGTTGACGAAGTCGTTGATCCCACTGGCTGTCGCACCCGACTTCAGCGCGTCGTTCGAGTACGGCACCCGCAACGTGTTGTAACCCAACCGGGCCATCGTGTCGAGCTGTCCCCGCCACGGGTTGTTCGACCACAGCCCGTGGAAGGTCTTGTTGTCGGTCTCCATGCCGAACCAGTTGATGCCGGTCAACCGGACAGTCGCACCGGTGCTGTCAACGATCTGGTTGCCACTGGTGTGCAGATAACCAGTACCGGTACCGGCGGCGACGGCCGGGCTGGTGCTGACGGCGGCGGCGAGGAACACGCCAGCCGCGACGGTGACGAGCGCGGTGAGCGCGCCGCCGAGAGCTTTAGGACGGAACAATTCGAGCTCCACTTCGGAGGTCCGACGTCGTCCAGAAACGACGCCGGCGGGCGGCCGTCGGCACGTCACGGTCCCCCAGGGGTACGCGGACAGCACACAACGGCCCATGTCACGCGGACGTGGTCACTCGCGGAAGCTCACCGGCGACCCTCGACGGCGGATGTTCCGCCTTCGTCGCCCTCGCGCCGGTGGCCCTACCTGGCTCCGTCGCTCATTCTGATCAGCCCACGTCAATGCGTCAACCTGGCCCTCGCTGCGCCCCTGCCGTCCGGGTCCTGCCGCTCGCCCGCGCGCCTGTGTGCGGTCCCCGCGCGCCCGCGTGCCTGGTGTGTGGTCCCCGCTCGCCCGCATGCCTGGTGCGGTCCCCGCGTGCCTGGTGTGTCGTCCGCGCTCGCGCTGCCCGCCTTGCGTCGCGTGCGCCCTCCATGATCGCGCTGGAACATTGATGTAGTGGTCTGTAGGCGTGCCGATGCCACTACATCCAGGATCGAGCATGACCTTGACGGGCGCGGACGCGGACGCGGTGGCGCGGGACGCGGTGGTGCGAGGCCGCGGGCGCGGTGGCGTGGGACGCGGTGGTGCGAGGCTGCGGGCTCGGCGGGGGCGCCTGGAGGCGGGCGCGGGGTCTGAGGCCGGACACGCGGGAGCCCCCGGTCCCGCTGGGGACCGAGGGCTCCTGACGTGGTCAGCTCAGCCGGCCTGCTCGGCGAGTTGGAGGAACTGCCGCTTGGAGGCGAGGGCCTGCTCAGCCTCCTTGATCCGGCGTGCGTCCCCGGCGCTCTGCGCCCGGGCCAACCGGTCCTCGGCCTCCGCCACCTGCGCCCGCATCTGGGCGAGCAGCGGGTTGTCCTCCTTGGTGGTGCGGCGCCACGCCGAGTCCATCACGTCACGGACCTTGTCGTCGATGACGCGCAGTCGACGCTCCAGCCCGGCGGCTGCCTCGCGGGGCACCCGGCCGGCCTCGTGCCACTGGGCCTGGATCTCCCGCAGCTTGGCCTGGGCGCCCTTCGGGTCGGCGTCGATGTCCAACGCCTCGGCCTCGGCGAGCAGGGCCTGCTTGCGCTCAAGGTTGCCGCGCTGCTCGTTGTCCCGTGCGGAGAAGACCTCGCTGCGCCGGCTGAAGAAGGCGTCCTGCGCACCCCGGAATCGTTCCCAGAGCTTCTGCTCGGCCTCCTTGGAGGCGCGCGGAGCGGCCTTCCACTGGGTCATCAGGTCTTTGAGCTGGTTGGCGGTGGCGGCCCAGTCGGTGGAGTCCGAGAGCTTCTCCGCTTCGGCTACCAGCTCCTCCTTGGCGGTCTGGGCCTGCTTGCGCTGCGAGTCAAGGGAGGCGAAGTGGGCGCCGCGGCGGCGGGTGAAGCCGTCCCGGGCGGCGGCGAACCGCTTCCACAGCTCACCGTCGGCCTTCTTGTCGACCCCGCGGATGGTCTTCCACTCGTCGAGGATCTCCTTGAGCCGGTCCCCGGCGGTCTTCCACCCGGTGGATTCGGCGGCCAGCTTCTCGGCCTCTTCGACCAGCGCGGTCTTGCGGGCCAGGGCTTCGCCGCGAGCGGCGTCCCGGGCGGCGCGCGCTTCGCCGGCCTTCTCCTCGGCGAGGGTCGCCAGCTTGTCCAGGCGGGTGGCCAGCGCGTCGATGTCGCCGACGACGTTGGCCTCGGGCAGCGTGGCACGGATCCGCCGGATCGTGCTCAACGAGTGCCCGGCGTCCGCCGCACCCGACTTGAGTCGCGCCTCGGTCAGGTCCACCTCGGTCACCAGGTCGGCGAAGCGACGCGCGAAGTGTGCCAGGCCCTCCTCCGGTGCTCCCGCCTGCCAGGATCCGACCACCCGCTCTCCCTCGGTGGTCTTGACGTACACGGTGCCGTCCGCGTCCACCCGTCCGAAGGCAGTCCAGTCGCTCATGTGCCCATCCTCGTTCTCCCGGCGTCGAGGGATCGATCCCCCGTCGCCGCCACGGCGCAGCCAAGTTGCTTCCGGCATTGTCACAGGTCCGACCCGGTCCGCGTCGAGCGCCTATCGCCGACCGTGACCATACGGTGTCCTTGGGGCCGAATGACCGGATCGGCGCGGAGACGCACCGGGGATTCCCGCTACGGTGGACGGGTGCCACTGGTCGCCGCCGCCGTCTGCCCGCATCCGCCCCTGCTCGTGCCCGATGTGGCCGGCTCCGCAGCCCCGGAGCTGGACGATCTGCGGGCGGCCTGTGACACCGCCGTACGCCGGCTGTTGGCCACCGATCCGGACATTGTGGTGCTGTTGGGCACCGGCCCGGTGACCGGCCCGATCCGCACCCCGGCGACCGGTTCCCTCCAGCCCTGGGGTGTCGATCTGGACGTGCCGTTGGTGCCGGACCAACCGGACCGGGGCGCGGTGCTGCCGTTGAGCCTGACCATCGGCGCGTGGTTGCTGGCCCGTCATGACACCCGACCGCCGGTGACCGCCGTGCAGGTGGCCGCCGACGCCGGTCCGGCCGAGCTGGCCGCGCTCGCCGACGAGGTCGGCGCCGCTGGTGACCGGGTGGCGTCGCTGGTGCTCGGCGACGGGTCGGCCTGCCGGGGAGAGAAAGCACCCGGGTACGACGACGCGCGCGCTCTTCCGTACGACCAGGGGGTTGCCGCGGCGCTGGCCGACGCGGACCTGGGCGCCCTGCTCGACCTCGACCCGGTGGTGTCGACGGAGCTGAAGGCCGCCGGTCGCGCCCCGTGGCAGGTGCTCGCCGGCGCGGCCCGGGCGGCCGGTGGTGGGTGGCGCGGCGAGTTGCTGCACGACTCCGTGCCCTACGGGGTGGCCTATTTCGTGGCGTCCTGGGAGCGGGCGTGACGGGCCTGGTGGTGGCTGTGGTCGGCCCGACAGCGGCCGGCAAGTCAGCGCTGAGCATCGCGTTGGCGCATGCCCTGGACGGGGAGGTGGTCAATGCCGACTCGATGCAGCTCTACCGGGGCATGGACATCGGCACCGCCAAGCTGACAGTCGCCGAGCGGGACGGGGTGCCGCATCACCTGCTGGACATCTGGGACGTCACCGAGCCGGCGAGCGTCGCGGAGTACCAGCGACTGGCCCGCACGGCCATCGACGACATCCTGTCCCGGGGGCGGGTGCCGCTGCTGGTCGGTGGTTCCGGCCTGTACGTGCGGGCGGTGCTGGAGCGCTTCGAGTTCCCCGGCACGGACGCGGCGCTGCGGGAGCGGCTGGAACGGGAGTTGGCCGAGGTCGGCCCGGCCCCGCTGTACGCGCGGCTGCGCGCCGCCGACCCGGTCGCCGCCGGGGGCATCCTGCCCGGCAACGGCCGGCGGATCGTCCGGGCCCTGGAGGTGATCGAGCTGACCGGCGCGCCGTTCGCCGCCTCGCTGCCGCAGCCCACGCCGTACTACCCGTCGGTGCAGCTCGGCGTCGACCTGGACACCGGCCTGCTGGACGAGCGGATCGCGCTGCGGGTCGACCGGATGTGGGCCGACGGCCTGGTGCCGGAGACCCGTGAGCTGGTCGGGCGCGGGCTGCCCGAGGGGCGGACGGCGAGTCGGGCGCTCGGCTACCAGCAGGTGCTGCGCCTGCTCGCCGGTGAGCTGACCGAGGCGCAGGCGCACGACGAGACGGTGCGGGCGACCCGGCGCTTCGTCCGCCGGCAGCGGTCCTGGTTCCGCCGTGACCCGCGGATCCACTGGTTGGACTCGACGACCCCGGACCTGATCGGGGCCGCCCTGCGTCTGGTGCCGGCGGCTGCGCGATGATGGGGCTGTGGAGTTCACCAAGGGCCACGGCACCGGCAACGACTTCGTCCTCCTTCCCGACCCGGACGGTCAGCTCGACCTGACCCCGGAGCTGGTCGCGGCGCTCTGCGACAGGCGTCGGGGCATCGGCGCGGACGGCGTGCTGCGGGTGGTCCGCGCGGCCAAGCACCCGGACGGCGCGGGTCTGGCCGGCGAGGCCGAGTGGTTCATGGACTACTGGAACGCCGACGGCTCGTTCGCCGAGATGTGCGGCAACGGCGCCCGGGTCTTCGTGCGCTACCTGCTCGACACCGGGTTGGCCACGCCCGCCGGCGCGGCGCTGCCGGTGGCCACCCGGGCCGGCGTCGTGCGTGCGCTGGTCGAGGGCGACGCCGTGTCCGTCGAGATGCGCCGACCCCAGGTGTACGACAGTTCGACGGCCACCCTGGGCGGGTTGACAGTGACGGGTGCGGTGGTGGACGTCGGTAACCCGCACCTGGTCTGTGTCCTGCCGGCCGGTGTGGAGCTGTCGGCGCTGGACCTGACCGTCGCGCCCGGGTTCGACCCGACGGTTTTCCCGAGCGGGGTGAACGTCGAGTTCATCGTGGCGGGCGACCCGGTCGACGGCACCGACGAGCACTCAGTGATGCGGGTGTACGAGCGTGGCAGCGCCGAGACGCTGTCCTGCGGCACCGGTGCCTGCGCGGTGGGCGCGGTGGCCCTGCGCGACCTCGGCCGGGACACCGGAGTGGTAGCCGTCGACGTGCCCGGCGGCCGCCTGACGGTGACCGTCACGGAGAACTCCTGCTGGCTCTCCGGCCCGGCCGTCCTGGTAGCCACCGGCGAGCTGGACCCAACCAAGCTCCGCCCCTGACCCCACCCCCAGGTGCACCCCGACCCACCCCACCCACCCCCAGGTGCACCGCGTCGATCATGAAGTTATTGCCAGCAAGCTCGGCGTGTCACGGCAATAACTTCATGATCGACGGGGGAGAGGGCGGGGCCGGGGGGCCTGGGTGAGGGGAGGGGAGGGGAGGGGGGTTACGGGGTTGCGCTGGCGTTTGCTGCGATCTCGGGGAGGTCGGCGGGGCCGGGGTCGGCGGCCGGGAGCGGGCTGGGGTTGTGCGCGGCGGCGCGCACGGCGGCGGCGACCGCCGGGGCGACCCGGGAGTCGAAGACACTCGGCACGATCACCGTCGGGTTGATCTTCTCTTCGCCGACCACGTCAGCGATGGCCCGGGCGGCCGCGATGGCCATCTCCTCGGTGAACTCCTCGGCGTGCGCGTCCAGCATGCCGCGGAACACCCCGGGGAACGCGAGCACGTTGTTGATCTGGTTCGGCTGGTCGGAACGGCCGGTGGCGACAACCGCGGCGTGCTTGCGCGCCTCCCGCGGGTCGACCTCCGGGTCGGGGTTCGCGAGGGCGAAGACGATCGAGTCCTTCGCCATCTGTGCGATGTCGTCGCCGGTGAGCAGGTTCGGCGCGCTGACCCCGATGAACACGTCGGTGCCACGGATCGCGCCGGGCAGGTCGCCGGAGTAGTTCTCCTTGTTGGTGTTCTCCGCGAGCCACTGCCACGCCGAGTTGAGCCCGGTGAGGCCGCGGTGCAGGGCGCCCTCCCGGTCGTACGCGATGATGTCGCCTACGCCCTGGCGCAGCAGCAGCTTCATGATCGCGGTGCCGGCCGCGCCGGCTCCGGAGACGACCACCCGGACGTCCTCGAGCCGCTTGCCGACCACCCGCAGCGCGTTGGTCAGCGCGGCCAGCACGCAGATCGCGGTGCCGTGCTGATCGTCGTGGAAGACCGGGATGTCCAGCGCCTCGCGCAGCCGGGCCTCGATCTCGAAGCAGCGCGGCGCGGCGATGTCCTCCAGGTTGATGCCGCCGTAGGCCGGCGCGATCGCCTTGACGATCTGCACGATCTCGTCGGTGTCCTGGGTGTCGAGCACCACCGGCCAGGCGTCCACCCCGCCGAAGCGCTTGAACAGCGCTGCCTTGCCCTCCATCACCGGCAGCGACGCGGCCGGGCCGAGGTTGCCCAGGCCGAGCACCGCCGAGCCGTCGCTGACCACAGCGACGGTGTTGCGCTTGATGGTCAGTCGCCGGGCGTCGGCCGGGTTCTCGGCGATCGCCATGCAGACCCGGGCCACCCCCGGGGTGTACGCGCGGGACAGTTCGTCGCGGTTGCGCAGCGCGACCTTCGAGGTCACCTCGATCTTGCCGCCGAGGTGCAGCAGGAACGTCCGGTCCGACACCTTGCGCACGTCCACGCCGTCCAGCGCGGTCAGCGCGTCGACCACCTGGTCGGCGTGGCCGGCGTCGGCGGTGTCGCAGGTCAGGTCGACGATCACGTGGGTCGGGTCCGAGTCCACCACGTCCAGCGCCGTGACGATCGCCCCGGCCTCGCCGACGGAGGTGGTGAGCCGGCCGATCGAGGAGGCGTCCGCGGTCACGGCGATCCGGATGGTGATCGAAAATCCGGCGCTGGGCAGTCGGGTGATGGCCACGGGATCCCTCCGTAACGGCTGTGCGGCCGATCGGCCGCCGCCCGCATTTCTACCGGGTTGTCGCGGCCGACCAGCATTCGCCCCCACTTTTGGCGACCTTCACCATGGGCATATAGCAGGTGCGTTCGGCGTTGTGTCATGTCAGGATTACGTTCTACTTATCAAAACGGACAGGAGAACCGCTTGCGAGACCAGGAGAGCTTTGTCCCCGTCGAGGACGAGCTCGACGACGTCACCACCGGCGAGATGGAGCTGTCGGAGCGGCAGTCCCTCCGACGCGTCCCGGGCCTGTCAACCGAGCTCACCGACGTCACCGAGGTGGAATACCGCCAGCTGCGGCTGGAGCGGGTCGTCCTGGTGGGCGTCTGGACCGAAGGCACCGTCACCGACGCCGAAAACTCGCTGACCGAGCTTGCCGCGCTGGCCGAGACGGCCGGTTCGCAGGTGCTCGAAGGGCTCATCCAGCGTCGTACCCGACCCGACCCGGCCACGTACATCGGCCGCGGCAAGGTCGACGATCTGGGTGCTGTGGTGCTCTCCACCGGCGCCGACACGGTCATCTGTGACGGTGAGCTGTCCCCGTCGCAGCTGCGCAACCTGGAGCAGCGCACCAAGGTCAAGGTCGTCGACCGCACCGCGCTGATCCTCGACATCTTCGCCCAGCACGCCAAGAGCAAGGAAGGTAAGGCGCAGGTCGAGCTGGCCCAGCTCGAATACCTGCTGCCCCGACTGCGCGGTTGGGGTGAGACGCTCTCCCGGCAGACCGGTGGTTCCGGCCGGGGCGGCGGCGCCGGCGGCGGTGTGGGTGTTCGTGGCCCCGGTGAGACCAAGCTGGAGACCGACCGGCGGCGCATCCGTCACCGCATCTCCCGGCTGCGTCGCGAGATCAAGAGCATGAAGACGGTACGCGTGACCAAGCGCGCCCGGCGTTCCCGCAACGCCGTTCCCGCGGTCGCCATCGCCGGTTACACCAACGCCGGCAAGTCCAGCTTGCTCAACCGTCTGACCGGCGCGGGCGTGCTGGTGGAGAACGCGCTGTTCGCCACGCTGGACCCGACGACCCGCAAGGCCACCACCTCGGACGGGCGGCTCTACACCCTCTCCGACACGGTCGGCTTCGTCCGACACCTTCCGCACCAGATCGTCGAGGCGTTCCGCTCGACGCTGGAGGAGGTCGCGGAGGCCGATCTGGTGGTGCACGTCGTGGACGGCACCCACCCGGATCCGGAGGAGCAGGTCCGGGCGGTCCACGCGGTGCTTGCCGAGGTCAGCGCGGACCGGCTCCCCGAGCTGTTGGTGGTCAACAAGACCGACGCGGCCGACGAGGACACTCTGCTGCGGCTCAAGCGGCTCTGGCCGGACGCGATCTTCGTGTCCGCGTACTCCGGGCGGGGCATGGACGAGCTGCGCGCGGCGATCGAGGCGCGGCTGCCGAGCCCGGCCGTGGAGGTCCGGGCGGTGCTGCCGTACGACCGGGGTGACCTGGTCGCTCGGGCGCACCGCACGGGAGAGGTGCTCAGCACGTCGCACCTGCCGGAGGGCACTCTGCTGCACGTCCGCGTCGGTGCGGAGCTGGCGGCGGAGCTGACGGCCTTCGACGTGGAGCGGCAGGGGCAGGCGGCCGGCAGCCGGTCCTGAGCGGCCACGGCGTCATCCACCGGAAACGCGCGGCATGCGACACTGGCCGAATGCGCCGCGTTGTTTCCTCGGTCACGGTTGCCCTCGGCCTGCTCGGGGCAACCGTGGCGCTCGCCGGAGTCGCCGCAGCGGCTCCCGCCCCTGGGGCGTCCGGGCCGCCCGCCGCGAACCCTGGCCAGAAGCGATGCACGATCACCGACGAGCGCCTACGGGAGCTCTCCGGGTTGGTAGCCACCAAGAGTGGCTACATCGTCATCAACGACGGCACCGACGTCGCGGCGCGCAAGCGGGTGTTCTTCCTCGACAGCAAGTGCAAGATCTCGAAGGAGCCGGTCCACTACTCGGGGCAGGGTCCGTTCGACACCGAGGATCTCGCCCTGTCCAAGGACGGCCGCACCCTCTGGATCGCCGACACCGGTGACAACCCCGACTCGAAGGAGCGCCGCAGCCGCGTCGCGCTCTGGTCGATGCCGGTCGCCGGTTCCAAGCAGCCGACGCTGCACCGGCTCTCCTACCCCGAGGCCAAGCCGCACGACGCTGAGGCGTTGCTCATCGGCGACGACGGGAAACCGCTAATCATCACCAAGGTGACCAGCGGCAAGGCGGAGATCTACACGCCGTCGGCGGCCCTTAAGAGCGGCGACACCGACCCGGTGCCGATGCGTAAGGCCGGCGAGCTCACGCTGCCGAAGACCCAGACGGAGAACACCCTCAACACGTTCGGCCGGATCGCCATCACCGGCGCGTCCCGGGCGCCGGACGGCTCCCGGGTGGTCCTGCGCACCTACGCGGACGCGTTCGAGTTCGACGTGACCGATGGCGACATCGTGGGCGCGCTCACCACCGGCAAGCCGCGGGTGACGCCGCTGGCCGACCCGTTCGGCGAGGCCATCAGCTACACCTCGGACGGAAAGTCGTTCGTCACCGTCTCCGACGCGGGCCGGTTCACCGAGGACGAGCCGCTCGACATCCTCGGCTACACCCCGTCCACGTCGACAGCCGTGCATCTGACCGCCGAGGACGGCGCCAAGCCGGCCGCCTCGAAGTCCTGGACCGACGGGCTGAGCCTCGACGACATCACGTACCTGGTCGGGGCGGTCGGGCTGATCGGCCTGCTGCTGGTCGCCGCCGGGATCTTCGGCATCGTTCGCGCGCGCCGTCGGCCGCCGACCGCTGACGCGTCCGACCTGTCGGATCCGGATGGTGAGCCGTTCGGCCCGCGCGGGGGCCGTGCCGTCGACGGCTTCCCGGCCGACGATGATCGCAGGGGTGGTGTCTACGGGGGCGCCGCGCCGGCCAGCGGCGCGGTCTACGGCGGTGGTGGGGGTCGTGGTGGCCCGGCCCCGGCGGGTGGTGCGGGTCGCGGTGGCCCGGCCCCGGCGGGTGGTGCCGTGTACGGCGGTGCCCGCCGGCCTGCTCCGGCTGACGGTGGCTACGGTGCGCCGCGCCCGGACGGCGGCGGTGCTGGCGTGTACGGCGGCGGCGGTCGCCCCCCGGCCAGTGGTGGCGGTCGTCCCCCGGCCGATGGTGGCGGTCGTCCCCCGGCTGGCGGCGGCGGTCGTCCCCCGGCCAGTGGTGGCGGTCGTCCCCCGGCCGGCGGCGGTGGTCGTCCTCCGGCTGGTGGCGGTGGTCGTCCGCAGGGCGGCGGTGGCCGTTCTGGCGGTGGTGTGTACGGCGGCGACGGCGGTCAGCCTGGTCGCGCGGAGCCGCCCCGGCGCGGCGGGCAGGAGCCCGACTACCGGGGCCAGCGGCCCAGCCGGCGACGTGACGACGACGCGCCCGTCGACCCGTACGGACAGTATCCCGGGGGCGGTCGCGGTCGCCGAGGCGACCGTTACTGATCGGACGCTGAGGCGCTCATTCGCCCTGACGAGCGGTGCGGGTGAGCGCCGTTGGCACCCACCCGCCGATCGGTCAGATCCGGCGTAGCACCGCCACGACGCGGCCCATGATGGTGGCGTCGTCGCCGGGAATCGGGTCGAAGGCCGGGTTCTGCGGCATCAGCCAGACGTGCCCGTCGCGCCGCCGGTAGGTCTTCACTGTCGCCTCGCCGTCGAGCATGGCGGCCACGATCTCGCCGGAGTCGGCGGTCGGCTGCTGCCGGACGACCACCCAGTCGCCGTCGCAGATCGCCGCGTCGAGCATCGAATCGCCCTTGACCTGGAGCATGAAGACCTCGCCCTCACCCACCAGCTCGCGGGGGAGCGGGAAGATGTCCTCCACGGCCTGCTCGGCGAGGATCGGCCCACCGGCGGCGATCCGACCGAGCATCGGCACGTACGCCGGGGTCGGCCGCTGTGCCCTCGACAGCTCGTCGTCGATCGCCTCGCTGGGGGCGCGCACGTCCACCGCGCGCGGCCGGTTCGGGTCGCGGCGCAGAAAGCCCTTCTTCTCCAACTCCTTGAGCTGGTAGGCGACGCTGGACGGCGACACCAGGCCGACCGCCTCGCCGATCTCGCGGACGCTCGGCGGGTAGCCGTGGCGCTCCACCCAGGTGCGGATGAACTCCAGGATGCGCCGTTGGCGGGCGGTCAGGTCGACTGTCGCCGGGTCGGGGAAGGTGCTGACCACCGGGGTGACCGGGCGCACGGCGGGCTGACCCGTCCGGCTGCGCGCGGCGCTGCGGCGTCGGGTGGCCGGCGGGCCCGCCTCGGTGATCTGCTGCGGGCTCTTCGGCCGGCTGGCCCGGTCCTCGGTCACGTCCGTCCTCCCTGGTCGGCGCTGGGTGCCTCGTCGGCTCGTGGTGCGTGCGGTGGTGCCACGTTGTTCATGACCGTATAGGTGAGATCAGTCATTTTCAAACATCTGTACGACCTCTCACCGGCGTGTCGGGGTGAAAAAGCGCTCCGGTCGTACGGATGTTCTGATAAATGGTACGTCAGGTAGCACTGGTGTTCGATCCTGGACCATTTTCCGGCCGTGTTCGGCCGGCCGGCCGGTAACCCGGGCGGCATCGTGACGTTGGGTCTTCGGGCGCCGTGCGGTGCGTGGATGACCGGATGGTCCGTGACGCGCCGGACACGCCGGTCAACTTGACCCGGCTTCCGTAGCGACATACGGTCGACCCCTAGATGTAGTAGTGACACGGGCGTAAGTTGCCTACAGGTTGGGTCTGACTACCGACCGCACTCCCGTAACGTCGATCACGGCGGCGTCATCCGAGGATGGCACCGTCGCGGTGAGTCGTGCCCGGGGGTGTCCGGAGTGCTCGCAGTTGATCATTATTAGGAGGTTGGCGAATGCGGTGTCCGTACTGCCGGCACGCTGACTCCCGGGTGGTCGACTCGCGGGAGGCCGACGACGGCCAGCTCATCCGACGGCGGCGGTCCTGCCCGGAGTGCGGCAAACGGTTCACCACCGTCGAGGAGGCGGTCCTCGCGGTCGTCAAGCGCAGCGGGGTGACCGAGCCGTTCAGTCGCACGAAGATCATCGGCGGGGTGCGTAAGGCGTGCCAGGGCCGGCCGGTGGACGACGACTCACTCGCGCTGCTCGCGCAGCGGGTGGAGGAGACCGTCCGGGCCAAGGGGGCCGCCGAGATCCCCAGCCACGACGTGGGCCTGGCGATCCTGGGTCCGCTACGCGACCTGGACGAGATCGCCTACCTGCGGTTCGCCAGCGTCTACCGCTCGTTCGACTCGCTCGCCGACTTCGAGCGCGAGATCGAGACGTTGCGGGCCGCGGCGCAAGCGCGGGAGCAGGGCCGGGCCGGTGCGGTTGAGGCCGCCGGCCGTACCAACTGAGTCTTCACAGTTTTTCAAGAGATTGGGACGCGCGGTGGGTGACCGCGCAGACGAGGGGGGCGACGGCGTGACAACTAGCCGTTCACGAAGCAAGGCAGGCGCGGGGCTGAAGATCGAGCGGGTGTGGACGACCGAGGGGGTCCACCCGTACGACGAGGTCTCCTGGGAGCGCCGTGACGTCGTGATGACGAACTGGCGGGACGGCTCGATCAACTTCGAGCAGCGTGGGGTGGAGTTCCCGGAGTCGTGGAGCGTCAACGCGGCCAACATCGTGACCACCAAGTACTTCCGGGGAGCGGTGGGGACCCCGGAGCGCGAGTGGTCGCTCAAGCAGCTGATCGACCGGGTGGTCACCACCTACCGGACCGCGGGTGAGGAGTACGGCTACTTCGCCGACCCGGCCGACGCCGAGGTCTTCGCGCACGAGCTGACCTGGATGTTGCTCAACCAGGTGTTCAGCTTCAACTCGCCGGTCTGGTTCAACGTCGGCACGCCGTCGCCGCAGCAGGTCAGCGCCTGCTTCATCCTGGCCGTCGACGACTCGATGGACTCGATCCTCGACTGGTACAAGGAGGAGGGGCTGATCTTCAAGGGCGGCTCCGGCTCCGGGGTCAACCTGTCGCGCATCCGCTCGTCCCGTGAGCTGCTCTCCTCCGGCGGCAACGCCTCCGGCCCGGTCAGCTTCATGCGCGGCGCGGACGCCTCCGCCGGCACCATCAAGTCCGGTGGTGCGACCCGCCGGGCGGCCAAGATGGTCATCATCGACGTCGACCACCCGGACATCCAGGAGTTCGTGGTCACGAAGGCGCGCGAGGAGGACAAGATCCGCGCGCTGCGTGACGCCGGGTTCGACATGGACCTCGGCGGCTCCGACATCGTCAGCGTGCAGTACCAGAACGCCAACAACTCGGTTCGGGTCTCCGACGAGTTCATGTCGGCGGTGGAGAACGGCAAGGGCTTCGACCTGCGCGGCCGGCTGGACGGCTCGGTGATCGAGACCGTCGACGCCAAGAACCTGTTCCGCTCCATCTCCCAGGCCGCCTGGGAGTGCGCCGACCCCGGTCTGCAGTACGACGACACGATCAACGACTGGCACACCTGCCCGGAGACCGGGCGGATCACCGCGTCGAACCCGTGCTCGGAGTACCTGCACCTGGACAACTCCTCGTGCAACCTGGCGTCGCTCAACCTGATGAAGTTCCTCCGCGCCGACGGTGGCTTCGAGGTGGAGAAGTTCGTCAAGTCCGTCGAGTTCGTCATCACCGCGATGGACATCTCGATCTGCTTCGCCGACTTCCCGACCGAGAAGATCGGTGAGACGTCCCGCGCCTACCGGCAGCTCGGCATCGGCTACGCCAACCTCGGTGCCCTGCTGATGGCCACCGGCCTGCCGTACGACTCGGACCAGGGCCGCTCGGTCGCCGCGGCGATCACCTCGCTGATGACCGGCACCGCCTACCGCCGCTCGGCCGAGCTGGCCGGCGTCGTCGGCCCGTACGACGGCTACGCCCGCAACGCGGAGCCGCACAAGCGGGTCATGCGCAAGCACGCCGCCGCCAACGACGAGATCAAGCCGACCAGCCCGGTGGCCACCGCTATCGTCCGCGAGGCGACCAGGCAGTGGACCCAGGGCAACAAGATCGGTGACAAGTTCGGTTGGCGCAACGCGCAGGCCAGCGTCCTCGCTCCGACCGGCACCATCGGCTTCATGATGGACTGCGACACGACCGGCGTGGAGCCGGACCTGGCGCTTGTCAAGTTCAAGAAGCTTGTCGGCGGCGGTTCGATGCAGATCGTCAACCAGACGGTGCCGCGCGCCCTGCGCAGCCTCGGCTACCCCGAGGAGCAGGTCGAGGCGATCGTCGAGCACATCGCCGACCACGGCCACGTGGTGGACGCCCCCGGCCTCAAGCCGGAGCACTACCCGGTCTTCGACTGCGCCATGGGCGAGCGGTCGATCGCCCCGATGGGTCACGTGCGGATGATGGCGGCCATCCAGCCGTTCGTCTCCGGCGCCATCTCCAAGACGGTCAACATGCCGGAGGCGGCCACCGTCGAGGACATCGAGAAGATCTACTTCGAGGGCTGGAAGCTCGGCCTCAAGGCGCTGGCGATCTACCGGGACAACTGCAAGGTCGGCCAGCCGCTCTCGGTGGGCAAGTCCAACAAGGCCACCGAGCCGGCCGCCGTCGAGACCGCGCCGGCCGCGGTCGAGAAGGTCATCGAGTACCGGCCGGTGCGCAAGCGCCTGCCGAAGAAGCGCCCGTCCGAGACGGTCAGCTTCTCCGTCGGTGGCGCCGAGGGTTACCTGACCGCGTCGTCCTACCCGGACGACGGCCTCGGTGAGGTCTTCCTGAAGATGTCCAAGCAGGGCTCCACCCTGGCCGGCGTGATGGACGCCTTCTCGGTGGCCATCAGCATCGGCCTCCAGTACGGCGTGCCGCTGGAGACGTTCGTCAGCAAGTTCACCAACATGCGCTTCGAGCCGGCCGGCATGACCGACGACCCGGACGTGCGGATGGCAGCCTCGGTGATGGACTACATCTTCCGTCGCCTGGCGCTGGACTTCCTGCCCTACGAGCGCCGCGCCGAGCTGGGCATCTTCACCGCCTCGGAGCGGGCCGCGCAGCTGCGGGCCGAGGCCGACGCGGAGGCTGCCGGCGTCACCGGCGCCGAGCTCACCGCGATGGCGTCGTCCGCACCGGTGGAGACCCCGGCCAAGCCGGAGGCTGTCGCCCAGCCGGCCCAGGAGATGGCCGACGTGGCCGCCGCCAAGCCGGCTCCGAGCGTGGGTTCCAGCACCGAACTGCTGGAGGCCGTGATCGGCAAGGCCGCCGACGCACCGCTCTGCTTCACCTGCGGTACGAAGATGCGCCCCGCCGGTAGCTGCTACGTCTGCGAGGGCTGCGGCTCCACCAGCGGCTGCAGCTGAAAAATGACCATCTCCGCCGTGTCCCCTGTGAGGGTCTGAGACAGGCCCACCATCGCGCCTCGGCGCAATGGTTCTTAACCATCACGCGTGTCCCCGCGGAGCGCTTCGCTCCGCGGGGATACGCGTTCAGGAGGATCCCCATGTCGTTCGAGGACGGAGAAAACCCGGACTTCCCGCCGATGCCGGACGAGATGGTCCTGTCGACCCGCGCTCAAGCTGAGGACCTCGGATGAGCAGGAACGACGAGGTCCTCGGCGGTGGGGACATCGGCAAGTCGGACCCGCAGTCCGGGGTCAACTTGGAGCCGGCCCCAGAGTCCGTGCCAGACGCATCGGCTGAGCCGGAGCCGCAGTCAGAGCCGGAGTTCGTCGACTACTTCAGCGCCGACGCCGTGGAGGCCAACGCAACCACCGGGCCCGCCGAGGCATCCGAGTCGACCGAGGCTTCGGAACGCCCGGCTCCAGCGAGCCGGGGAGACATCCCTGCCCTCAGGGCTCTCGCGCGCGACGCCGAGCGCACCGTCGGCTCCATCCTCGGCAGCTACGACTTCGGTGTCGCCGCCCAGACGCGCCCGCTCCAGGACATCGTGCGCTCGGCCAGCGGAATGGACCGGCTGACGGCCAACCTGCAGAACCTGGTGAAGCTGCCGCAGGCGTTCGACTACGTGATGGGCGCCCGGCTGAAGGTGCTGCAGGACATCGCGGGAAGCGCCGTCACAAGGCCGTTCTACGCGGACCTGGAGAGAGTCAACCAGACGATTCAGGACATCGCCCGGACCGCAATGCCCAACGCCTCGGTGCTCGCGGTTGACCAGTTCAGGTTCCTGGACAAGGTCACCCCGTTGGCGGTGCAGCCGTTGCAGTTGTCGGTGAGCGCTGACCTGGCCCGCAACGTGTTCGCCAACACTGCCGTGGAGACCTGGCGGATGTCGCTGCTCGCCCAGTCGAACGTCGCCCGCCTGGCGAGTGTTCAGCTGTCCGACGTCTCTCCCGCGCTGCTTGGCGTCCTCGCTGCGCGCGCCGAAGTGGCCGCCGGCCTGTCCGAACGGCTGGCCGCCAACTTCCCTGGCAAGGTCCTGGACGGGGCGACGGCCCAGACTGCGCGGGCTTGGCAGCGCTACACCGCGTTGAAGCCGACGGCGCATCGCCTGGAGATGTCCGCCGCCGCGGGCAGCGCCGTGGGCGGCATCATCGGCAGCGACCTGCTCCTGATCACCGAGGGCGTCGAGGCCGGGGAACTTGCCGCCGACATCGACGCGCAGGTCGTCGAGCCCTGGCACACCGGCGCAATCGCCGCTCGGACGGACCTTCACGCGGCGTTGCAGGCCATCGGCCCCAGCATCGCCGACTTCCTGATCGGCGGTTGGGAGGACGTCGAGCGCAAGGGCGCCGCCGCCGCCTCGAAGATCGCGCACTGCGTCGTAGAGGCCGTCGATCACACGCTGCGTGCCCTTGCCCCACCCGAGGCTGCCGCCGCATGGTTGCGTCGGGACGGCCGGACGCCGGCCAAGACCGACTTCGACGACAAGGGCAAGCCCACCCGACGCGGCCGGATCGCGTACGCGCTCCGCAACCGGCCTGGCGACCGGCTTCTCGTGCAGAACCAAGAGGCCGCCCTGGCCGGCCTCGTCGCTCAGGTGCAGGGGCAGGCGCAGGGCGTCAAGCATGCTCCCGGCGCAGCCACCGTCACGTACGCGCAGACGCTGCTGGTGACCGCTGAGGGGCTGCTGATGCAACTCGTCCTGCCGTAGGCGCACCTGCCGAACAGGCGGTACCGCTGCCCCGGCTTCCCCATGGGGACCGGGGCAGCGCCGTTTCCAGCTGCTCGTCATGACGTTGCCCAGCGAACCGACTGGCCGGCCGGCCATGATCAAGTGATGAAAAGTAGGTCAGAGATGGCCCCGGGACCTACTTCTCATCACTTGATCAGCGAAGGTTCGTCGGTGCTCGGCGCAGGTGTGCAACGAACAGGGCGCTGGATCAGCGGTCTTCGTCGCCTTCGGTTGGGCGTGGTGGGCGGTTGTGTTTGGCCCACTCGTCTACCTCGTCCGCGTCCCAGATTGTCGTCCCGATCAGGCGGGCCATCGGCTCAGGGAAGCCGGGTCGGCGGGTGATCTGCAGTACCCGCTGCCGCGACACGTTGAACAAGGCGGCCAACTCGCCAGGCCCGTACAAGCGCGGTCGCTTCACGGCCTGAAGGTAGGGGCAACTTCAGCTTGACTATTGTCACTTGCAGATTGACAAGACAACATCGTGTGGTGTGTGGTGGAGTGGTCACGCCAGGCGACGGCGGGATAACTCGCCGGGAGGTCGGGTGCCAAAGCACGTGCCGTACGACGACTACCTGCTGGCGGTGGCGCTGACCTTGGCGCGGCGGCACCGGCCGGTCTGGTCGTGGCAGCGGTGGCGGCGGATTTGCCGATTCGGGGCCGACCTTCCGTGCCGAGCCCGGCACCGCATCCCGATCCGGCGAGGCCACTGGCCAGTGGAGGAGCAGGAGTGACCGAGGATCAGGTCGGACGAATCTTGTCCGTGCACCTGCCCGGCGTCGACGGGCTCTGCGCCGGCTGTCGCTGGTGGTGGGCGCGGCTGTCCCCGTACCCCTGTTATCAGGTGGAATGGGCGGCCCGCTGGCACGCCCGGTCGGTCACCCGACGCTTCCTGGATGGTCTGCCGTGACCACTCACGGCCCGATCCTTCCGGTGTGGACCTGCGGCGGCTGTAGTGCCCCTTGGCCCTGCCGGACCCGACGCACGGAGCTTCGTGCCGAGTTCGAGGGCGCGCCCGTGTCGTTGGCCCTCTACATGGGGTCCTACCTGGTGTGGGCGGCCGAGGATCTGACCTGGGTGCCCGCCGGGCTGCTGCACCAGCGTTTCCTGGGCTGGGTCCGGTGAGTCTGATCCGGCGGGGCGATGAGCGGTTCCACTACAGCGACAACTCGCACAAGTGGATCCCGCCAAACCCGGACTACGACCAGGAGGTCTGGGACGAGATGGTCCGGCAGCACCAGCTCCAGCACCTGGAGGAGATCTCCAATCGCAGAAAGCCGCCTCGATCACTTGATGCTGAGTAGGTGTGGACAACCGGGCTGCTCAGCATCAAGTGATCTCGGCGGCCGGGTTACTGGCTCGCGCGTTCGGCGGCGCGCACCGCGTTGCGGAACAGCATCGCGACTGTGGTCGGGCCGACCCCGCCGACGCGGGGCGTGATGGCGCCGGCGACCTCGGCGCACGCTTCGTCCACGTCCGGCAGGAGGCGCCGCCCTTCGTAGCGGACGCCGGCGCCGATGACGACGGCGCCGGGCTTGACGTGCTCAGGCTGCACGATCCGGGGTACGCCGGCGGCGGCGACGAGGATGTCGGCGCGGCGGGTGTAGCGGTCCCAGTCGGGCACCCCGGTGTGGACGACGGTGACGGCGGCGTTGGCGGTCGGGCGTTTCTGGGCGAGCAGCATGGCCAGGGGGCGGCCAAGGGTGGCGCCCCGGCCGAGGATGACTACCTCACGACCGGCGACGGGGATCTCGTAGTACGCCAGGAGGGCTTCGATGCCGGCGGGGGTGCACGGCAGCGGGCCGGGCAGGCCGACGGCGAGACGGCCCATGTTCAGCGGATGCATGCCGTCGACGTCCTTGTCCGGGTCGATGGTCTGCAACGCCGCGTCGTAGTCGAGGTGCCCCGGAACTGGGTACTGCACGAGCAGCCCGTGTACGGCCGGATCGTTGTTGAATCGGGCAATGGCCTGGTGCAGTTCGGCCTGGGTGGCTGTGGCAGGCAGGTGCGCGTGCGGCGAGTCGAACCCGAGCGCGGCGGCCTGGCGCTGCTTGATGGCGATGTAACCGGCGCTGGCGTCGTCGTCGCCGACGAGGATGGTGGCGAGGCTCGGTGTGATCCCGCGGCTGCGCAGTTGGGCGGCTGCGGCGGCGGTCTCGGCCAGGACGGCTTCGGCGACCGGTGCGCCCGGCAGGAGCCGGGCGGTGCCGGACGGGGTGTGGTGCTCGGCGGATGCGCTGGTTGTGGTCATGACGGTCCCTCGACGCAGGCGCCCAGGCGGTCGACGCCCGCGAGAGGCTCCCCGATGGTTTGACCATCCCCGTGCCGCCAGTCGCCGGTGCTTCGATGATGCCGCATCACCAGGGCGATTGCCCAGTTGGGCCAGGAGCGCCGGCAGACTCGCGCCGGGATGGTTCGGTAACACTCGTGCTCCGCCTTACGAAGAAGGGGTGTGAGGGCTACGAGGGAGGACGGCCTGTGAATGAGCCGAGCCGAGCCGATGACGACATTTCTGGCATCGGGGCCGATCCGGTGGCCTTCGAGGTCTTCTACCGGCGGCACCTGGAGGCGGTGGGCCGGTTCGTGGCGCGGCGGGTCGACGACCCGCACCTCGCCGCCGACCTCACCGCCGACGTGTTCCTGGCGGTGATCGAGTCGGCGGCCGGCTACCGGCCGGACCGGGGGAGTCAGATCGGCTGGCTGTACGGGGTGGCCCGCAACGTCATCGGCGACGAGCGGCGTCGGGCGGCTCAACGGCTGCGGGTGACCGGCCGACTGGCCGGGCGACGGGACCTGAGCCCCGACGACATCGCCCGCATCGAGGAACGGATCGACGCCGAGTCGGCGGCCCGCCGCACCCACCGGGCGCTGCGCGAGCTACCCGAGGGCACCAGAACGCTCGTCGAACTCGTCGCCGTGGACGGCCTCACCGTCGCGGAGGCGGCGGCAGTGCTCGGGGTGTCACCTGTCGCCGCTCGGGTCCGCCTGCATCGTGCCCGCCGCGTCGTGCGCGCCGTGCTCGCCCGCCCGGTCACCACCCTCGCCTGATGAGACGGAGATGACGCAATGAACAAGACCGAACCGTCGCCGCAGGGTTTCGAGGAGCAGCTCCTGCGGGATCTGACCGCACACGTGGCCCAACGGGCCGAGGCGGCGTCGGAGGCCCGTCCCGCCGGACGCCGCGCCCGGTTCCTGCGCGGTTGGCGCCTGGCCGGAGCGTTCGGGCTGGCGGTGACGCTGACCGCCGGTGCGCTGGTGGTGCAGACGATCAGGGTGGGCGACCAGCCGCCGACTGCCAGCGCGTCGGAGATCTTCCATCTGGCGGCCGAAGCAGCCCGGCAGCAGCCGGAGCTCACCGCCCGACCCGATCAGTACGTCTTCACGGAAAACCTGGCGACGATCCGGGACCTGCCGGCCAGCGGGCCTTACCAGACCATTCGGAACCAACTGTGGCAGTCGGCCGGTGGAGTCGCGTACACGCAGGGACGCTACCGACCGGAGGGCGACCCGAACGGGTGGGGCGAGCTGCGGGAGCTCCGGATCAGCGATGCCGCCGATCCCACGAAGGATCTCGACGCGTTCCAGCCGCCGGCATACCACGGCGACCTGCCCACCGACCCGGACGAGCTGCTTCGATACCTTCGGGAAAACCCGGTCGACCTGCATCTCCCCGAAGGAGCCGATGAGGAGGCCGTCTACGGGGACGAGAGCATGGCGTACACCACCGCGCGGTCGATGCTCCAGGGCTACGTGCCACCCCGAGCGCTGGCGGCGCTGTTCGAACTGTTGGCACGGGAACCCGGGGCGGTCGTCATATCGGGCGACGTGGTGGACGCTGCCGGTCGCCATGGGGTGGCGATCCGGATGCCCGGTGTGATCGGTGGCAACGAGGACCTGCTCTTCGACCGCGACACCCACGTCTTCCTCGGCCGCCGTGGGTCGGTGGTGCGCGACGGCAAGGAGTCCCTGCACACGGCTGTCGCGCTACTCCGCATCGCAATCGTCGACCGGCCGGGCCAGCTGCCCTGAGCGGCGCTGGCACCGCCCCGGACGGGCCGGCCGGTCACGTCGGACCGGTCAGGGCTGGGCGAACAGCGGGCCGTAGTTCGAGCGGAACATCTGCTCGCCGAGGCGGCGCATCACCAGGTCGCGCAGCGCGGGCGGAAGCCCGGTGGCCTTGTCGCGGCGGTGGGTCTGGCTGAGCACCCAGTCGGTACGCGGGCGGCGTCGCGCCTCGTACCCGCGCAGGGCCTCGGCGATGGACCCGGCAGCGGCCAACGAGGAAGCGAGCACGACGGCGTCCTCCAGGGCCATCGCCGCGCCCTGGGCCATGTTCGGCGAGGTGGCGTGGGCGGCGTCGCCGATCAGCAGCACCGGGCCCCGGGACCAGGAGTCGAGCACGACCTCCTGGTTCGGCCCGGCGTGCAGGGTGCTGTCGTCGTAGTCGAGGGCCTTGAGCATGGTGGCCACCGGCGCGGTGAACGTCGCGGCAAGCTCGTCGCGCCAGCCTGGCCGGTCGGCCACCGGGCCGTCGTTGTAGTAGCAGTACGTGTGCTCAGCGCTGATGGGGATGGTCAGGAACTGCCGACCGCGCCCCAACTGCACCGACCAGACCGGCTCGTCGTCGACGCGGGGTGCGACCCACCGGTACGCGTACTGGCCGAGGTCGCGGGCCGCCTGACCGTCGAAGGCGAGCCGGCGGACCGTCGAGTTCACCCCGTCCGCGCCGAGCACCAGGTCGTACCGTTCGGTGCTGTTGTCGTCGAACTCGACGGCGATCTGGTCGCCCTCCGCATGCAGCGCTACCGGTCGGCGGCCCCAGCGGATCGGGGTGTCGCCGACGCCGGCGAGCAGCGCCCGGTGCAGGTGCGCCCGGGGCAGCGACACGCACGGTCCGACGCCCCGCCACAGCGCGGCCACGTCGATGTCGAAGAGGCGACGCCCGCGCTGGTTCGCGCTGCGCTGCCGGGTGATCTCCACGGAGACGTCGGAGACCGGCTCGGCCAGACCGAGTACGTCGAGCATCCGGGTCGCGTTGCCGGTGAGGTAGATCCCGGTGCCGGAGTCGGTCGGCCCGGATGCCCGCTCGACCACGTCGACAGTGGCACCCCACTCGCGTAGCGCGGCCACCGTCGCCAGTCCGGCGACACCTCCGCCGACGATCAGTACCCGGACACCGTCACCCCGCACGACACTTTCCTCCCCGTTGCCCCTGCGCGACACCGCTGAGCTGCTGCTCAACGGTCCAGCCGCCGCAGCACTCTACGAGGCGGGTGAGCCAGCGCACGGGAACGGGGGCTGAAATACCGAGGAATGGGCTGCGACGATGAGGCATGACGACAGCTGAGACGTACGCCGAGTTCGGCAGCCGCGAGGCGCGCGGCGTGTCGCCCACGTATGAGCGCCTGTCGCAGGCCGTCGCCCGCGACGACGACCTGCTCACAGTGCTCGACGGGCTGCCGCCGGCCAAGCGCCAGCCGAATCTGCTGTTCGGCGTCGTCCGCTGGCTCGGTGGCCCGGTCGACGACCCGGCCGCGTTCCACGACTACGTGATGACGCACTGGCCGGCCATCGAGACGCAGATGCTCACCCGGGCCACCCAGACGAACGAGGCCGGTCGGTGCGCGGTCCTGCTGCCGGTGCTCGCCGCGTTGCCGCAGCCCCTCGCCCTGCTGGAGGTCGGTGCGTCGGCCGGGCTCTGCCTCTACCCCGACCGGTACGCGTACCGGTACGGCGACCATCGGGTCGGTTCCGGTGAGCTGGTTCTCGACTGCGCGGCCAACGGGTTGGCACCGCCGGCAGGCGTACCCCGGGTGGTGTGGCGGGCCGGCCTGGACCTCAACCCGCTCGACGTGACCGACAGCGACGACGTGTCCTGGTTGGACGCCCTGATCTGGCCGGAGCACGCCCACCGGCGGGCCCGGCTGCGCGCCGCGGCGGCGGTCGCCGCGGCCGACCCGCCGCTGCTTGTCCGCGGCGACCTGGTTGACGACCTGCCGGCGCTGGCCGCGCGGGCGCCGACCGACGCGACGCTTGTGGTCTTCCACACGTCAGTGCTCTACCAGGTGCCGCCCCCGCGCCGGGATGCGTTCGTCCGGTTGGTCCGCGAGCTGCCGGGGCGCTGGGTGGCGAACGAGGGGCCGGAGGTGCTCCGGTACGACGGGTTGCCCGCCCCACCGAGCGACGTGCTGCACAACGTCCTCGCGCTCGACGGAAAGCCGCTGGCCTGGGCCAGAGGTCACGGCCAGGCGCTGACCTGGTTCGGCTGACGTCACCAGGCCGCTGGTTGGACGCCGGTCAGCTCAACGAGCCGGTTCGGGCATCCGAGCGCGCAGGGCTCGGATGAACCAGTCCACCGCAGGCGCCGTCGCGTCGCCGGTCGACCAGCCGTTGAGCACCGCCAACAGGTCGACGTAGCGGTCCCGGCGGGGGTCGTTGGCCGGTTCCAGCCGATCGAGCAGCCGCCGACGCACGTCGGCCTCGTCGGAGTGATGGTGCAGGCTCGCGTACCGGTTGGTGACGGCTGTGACCACCGGATCGGCGTCCGGGCTGGCCGGGTCGAGACCGGCCGCGAGGGCGGGGGCCACCGCGTCCCGGACCACCGCGACGGCGTCCGGGCGGGGCAGCCCCGGGACGTCGTTGTCGGCGGCGTGCTGCCGCACCAGCCGCCGCATCCGGGCCCGGAACTCCGGCTCCCGACACAGCTCGGCCAGCTCCAGCCATGCCTCGACCTGCGCGGTGTCGGGGTCGTCGGGAAGCTCCGGTGTCAACGAGACGACCGCACCCCGGTACGCGGGCTGGTCGCCGAGGCCGGCGAAGACGCCGTCCAGGAATTCCGCCACCAACTGCCCGCGTTCGCGGGCGGTGAGCTGGGCCAGTCGGTGCAGCTCGTCCACCTCGGTCGGGCCCGACCCGCGCCTCGCCGCGACGGTGAGCACCGCCTGGCGCAGCCGCAGCACCCGGATCTGCACGGCCAACGCCTCGGCGTGTGCGGCGGCCACCTCGGGCAGGGATACCTCCTGGTCCACCACCCGCCGGATGGTGGCCAGGTCCAGGCCGAGGTCACGCAGCGTCCGGACCAGCTCCAACCGGGCCACTGCCGCACTGCCGTACCGCCGGTAGCCGGCCGGGCTCCGATCCGTCGGCGGCACGACCCCGCTGTCGGCGTAGTACCGGATGGTCTTGACGCTCAGGCCGGTCCGTCGGGCCAGGTCGCCGATCGTGTGAAACGTCTGCCCGCTCATGCCCCCACCCTCGCGTCTCCCCCCGGTGGAGACTCAAGCACCATCCGGGCCGGCGAGGAACGCCGCGACCGTCGCGGTGAACGCCTCGGGGTCGTCGAGCCACGGGTAGTGCCCGGCGCCCGGCTGGACGACCAGCTCGGCGCGTGGACTCAGCTCGGCGAACTGGGCCACCAGGCCCGGCGGTGCGGCCAGGTCGACAGCGCCGGCGAGCAGCAGCACCGGGCCTCGATGGGCGGAGAGGGCCGCACGGGTGGCTGGCGGATCGAAGGCGCCTTCGGAGCTGAAGATGCCCGCCAACTCCTCGTTGCGCTGGCCGGACTCGGCGGCCTGGTGGACCTGAGCGGCAGTGTCCCACCGGCCGTACAGGAACGGAGCGATCTCCTGCTGGGAGGCGGGCCCGGCCCGGCCCGCGAGGACGGACTCCACCGCCGCGGCGGCCACCGGAAACCATGGCTCGCCGGCCCGGGCATCAATGACCTCCTGGCGCTGCGCGTCGGTCACCTGCAGCCCTACCGCTCGGATGCTCGGGTTCACCAGCGCGAGTCGGCCCACCCGAGCGGGGTGCCGGGTCAGGTACTGCAGAGCCAGGTTGGTGCCGGCTGAGTGCCCGAGCAGATCCAGCCGGTCGAGGCCCAGGTGGCCGCGCAGCGCCTCCACATCGTCGACCATGCGGTCGCAGCGGCAGGTCGAGACGTCAGCCGGGACCGCCGAGCGACCGGTGCCCCGCGGATCGAGGATGACCAGCGTCCGGTGCGCGCCCAGACCGCCGAGGTCACCGAGGTACGCGGAGTCACGCATCGGCCCGCCCGGCAGGCAGACCAGCGGATCCCCAACCCCGACCGTCCGGTACGCGAGGATGGTCCCGTCGATCGCGTCGAATGTGGTGGCCATCGGTCAGCGGACCCGCTGGTGGCGGAGCAGAACCACCCCGTTGCCGAAGACCCGGCTCTCCACCAGCCGCAGACCGGTCGGAGTCTCGGCGTCGGGGAAGAGTCGGCGGCCCTTACCGACCAGCACCGGGTGAACGTAGATCCGGTACTCGTCGATCAGGTCGTGCCGGGCGAACGTCGCGGCCAGGTCGGCCCCGCCGAGCGCCAGGTCGCCGCCCGGTTCGGCGGTGAGCTTGCGGACCTGCTCGACGTCGACCTCGCGCACGACTGTGGCGTTCCAGCCGGCGTGGTCGAGGGTGCGCGAGTAGACGATCTTCGGCATGTCCCGCCAGATCCGGGCGAACTCGCGCTCCGGGCCGCTGGCGGCCGGGTCCTGATCGGCGGTCGGCCAGTAGGAGGCCATCAGCTCGTGGCTGACCCGGCCGCTGAGGAACCCGCCCATCGGGGCGATCACGTCGTTGAAGTGCTGGTGCAACTCCTCGTCGACCTGGTGCCAGCCGATGTCGCCACCCGGGCCCTCGAAGAACCCGTCCAACGACAGGCTCATCTGCACAACGATCTTCCGCATCGTGTCTCCTCCGTATGCGTCGATGGATGTCGAACCCGATCGTCGTCGGACCGTACGACGAAACGACCGCTCGCCGCGACGACGCAGAGGCATGCCGGGCATCCGGGCAGCGGGAGGTTGACCACGACCGGTCCCTAGACTGCTGCGGTGACCGGAGAGCGACCACCCCTGGCCGACCGGCCGCTCACCGAGCCGCACCCGTCCCGGCTGCCGTCCGAACACCCCGACCGGGCCCGGATCCTCGCCGCGCACACCGCCGCGTTGGCCGCCGGTGAGGCCGGTTACCTCGACCCGGCGAGCGGGCTGTTCGTGCTCAGCGCCGGTTTCCTGGCGCGCCGTGGAACGTGCTGCGGGCGCGGCTGCCGGCACTGTCCGTACGTGGACGATCCACCCTCGGAACAGGCGTAAACGGGGACTTCCGTGCGACACCGACACCCCGTACGGTGTCCGACGGACACTTGGCGGGCACCTTCCGCCGTCGGTCGGCGAGAGGGTGGAGTGTGCGCGGGCGGATCGTGGTCGCCGGGCTGGCCGGGCTGCTGCTGAGTGGCTGCGCCGACGAGGCGGAACCGGCGGCGGTGCCGCCGCCGGTGTCGATAGCTGTTGACGTGGCGGCTGCCTCCTCGGGCGGCGCCTGCCGCCTGCTGGACTTCGCGGTGATCGAGCAGACGGTGAAGGTCCGCTTCGACGTGGCGGCGGCCAGTGAACAGGGCGACACCCACACCTGTGTGGTCCGGGCCGCGGGTGCCACATTGCCGGAGTTGACGCTCACCGTGACCGAGACCACGATCGACAAAGCCAGCTTCGGCGCGGACGTGGTGCCGGACAAGGCGGCGAAGGTCACCGGGCTGGGTCAGCAGGCGTACAAGCGGACCACCGCCGCGGCGAGCGGGCACGGCCCGGTCGCCGAGGTGGGCTGGCTGGCCGGCGACGGACGGCTGGCCACTGTGAGTTGGACCACGGCCCGTGGCAGTGCACGTTCGGCGGTGGAGAAGCTGACCGGCGACCTGACCGCGTTGGCCAAAAAGGTGGACACCCGGGCGTTGTGACGCCCGGGTGCCCGGTTGGTCAGTTGGCGGCGACGAAGACCCGGGAAGCGACCTCGCGGGGCAGCCGCACCCGGTCACCGGAGCGGTCGATCGACACCCCGTCGCGCTCCTGGGCCACTGTCACTGTGGCACCCGGGTCGACACCCGCGGCGTGGAGTTGGCGCAGCACGTCGGCGTCCTTCTGCACGCTCTCGCAGATGCGGCGCACCACTACCGACCCGGAGAGGCCGGGGAAGGCCAGGTTGCGCTCGCCCTCGGCGGCCTCGGTGGTCTCCGCCGCCGGCGAACCCAGCTCCTGAAGCCCGGGGATCGGGTTGCCGTACGGGGAACGGGTCGGCCGGTTGAGCAGGTCGTAGACCCGCTTCTCCACTGCGTCGCTCATCACGTGCTCCCAGCGGCAGGCCTCCTCGTGGGCCTCCTCGTAGGGCATTCCGATGACGTTGACCAGCAGCAGCTCGGCGAGGCGGTGCTTGCGCATCACTGACACGGCGCTGCCGCGACCCAGGGCGGTGAGCGTCAGGTGCCGGTCTCCCTCGACTGTGAGCAGGCCGTCGCGCTCCATCCGGGCGACGGTCTGGCTCACGGTGGGGCCACTCTGCTGCAGCCTCTCGGCGATCCGGGCACGCAGCGGTGGCACCCCCTCTTCTTCCAACTCGAGGATGGTGCGCAGGTACATTTCGGTCGTGTCGACCAGGTCGTGAGACTTCATAAGGTCAGCGGCCCTCCGGTGCACGATGTTACCTCGGGGAACGGCTGGTGACCTTCGCCGAACCGCGTGCCGTCCACGCGAATGGTGTTGGATGGTCGCCATGTCCGGTACCCAGGAGCCGTTGGTCGAGGTCGATCGGCTCGTCGCCGAACTCGACCAGGTCGATCCGCCCACCCTGCTCGACGTCCGCTGGCGGCTCGTCGGCCCGCCCGGGCGCGACGACTACCTCGCCGGCCACCTGCCCGGGGCGGTCTTCGTCGACCTGGACACCGCGCTCTGTGGGGTGCCGGGCGCCGGCGGCCGGCACCCGTTGCCCGACCCGGCCGCGTTGCAGGCCGCGCTGCGAGCCGCCGGCGTCCGCGCCGGTCACCCAGTGGTGGTGTACGACGGCGGCGACGGCATGGCCGCCGCACGGGCCTGGTGGACGCTGCGCTGGGCGGGTCACCGGCCGGTACGCCTGCTGCACGGCGGCTACCCGGCCTGGGTGGCCGCCGGCCGACCCGTCTCCACCGACGCGCCCGCCCCACCCCCCGGCGACGTCGTGGTGCGCCCCGGTGATCTCCCGGTGCTCGACGCCGGGCAGGCCGCCGCGCTGGCCGCCGCGGACGACGCCGCGTTGCTCGACGTACGGGCGGCGCCCCGCTACCGGGGCGAGGTCGAGCCGATCGACAGGGTCGCCGGGCACGTGCCGGGAGCGGCGAACCTGCCCGCCGGGGAGTACGTCGGGCCGGACGGCCGTTTCCTGGCCGCCGACGTGCTGAGGGAGCGGTTCGCCGCCGCCGGGGTGACCGAGGGGCGGGCCGTCGGGGCGTACTGCGGCTCGGGGGTGACCGCCGCCCAGGCGGTGCTCGCGCTGCACCTGGCCGGCCGCACGGACGCCGCGCTCTACGTTGGATCGTGGAGCAACTGGGTCGCGGACCCGGCCCGGCCGGTCGCCTCCGGGCCGATACCTGGCCGCTGACCAGCGCGTGCGGTGGGCCGGCGCCGATCCTCGTGCGACGATGGGCTCATGTCCGACGACACTGTTGTGGTGTGGGACGAGTCGCTGCTCGCCTACGACATGGGTGACCATCCACTC
This sequence comes from Micromonospora sp. NPDC048947, assembly GCF_040649495.1. Classification (NCBI taxonomy): domain Bacteria; kingdom Bacillati; phylum Actinomycetota; class Actinomycetes; order Micromonosporales; family Micromonosporaceae; genus Micromonospora; species Micromonospora sp. NPDC048947. The sequence goes on along the minus strand of NZ_JBEZFO010000007.1, from coordinate 31,904 downwards.
GACCCGGTCCGGGTGGAGCTGACCATCGCGCTCGCCCGCGAGCTGGGCATCCTCAATCGGCCAGGGGTGCGGGTGATCAAGCCGGAGCCCGCCGACGATGCAGTGCTCACCCGGGTGCACGCGCCGGCCTACCTCGCCGCGGTGCGCAACGCGCCGCGCGACCCGCTCTTCGCCGGGTACGGGCTGGGCACCTCCGACAACCCGGTCTTCGAGGGGATGCACGAGTCCAGCGCGCTGATCGCCGGCGCGACGGTGGCCGCCGCCGAGGCGGTCTGGCGCGGCGACGCCCGGCGGGCGGTGAACGTGGCCGGTGGGCTGCACCACGCCATGTCCGCCCGAGCCTCCGGCTTCTGCGTCTACAACGACCCAGCGGTGGCCATCGCCCGCCTGCTCGACCTCGGCGCGGAGCGGGTGGCGTACGTGGACGTCGACGTGCACCACGGCGACGGGGTGCAGGACATCTTCTGGAACGACCCGCGGGTGCTCACGGTCAGCGTGCACGAGACCCCGCTGGCCCTCTTCCCGGGCACGGGTTTCCCGGACGAGACGGGTGGGCCGGGTGCGCAGGGCACCGCCGTCAACATGCCGTTGCCGCCCGGTGTCGACGACAGCGGCTGGCAGCGCGCGTTCCACGCGGTAGTGCCGTCGGTGCTGCGCGCGTTCCGGCCGCAGGTGCTGGTCAGCCAGTGCGGCGCGGACGGGCACCGGCTGGACCCACTCGCCGATCTGAACCTGACTGTGGACGGGCAGCGGGCCACCTACCTGGCGATGCGGGCGCTCGCCGACGAGTTGTGCGACGGCCGGTGGGTGGCCACCGGCGGTGGCGGGTACGCGCTCGTCGAGGTGGTGCCCCGGGCCTGGAGTCACCTGCTGGCCGTGGCCACCGGTGACCCGATCGACCCGGCCACGCTCACCCCACCCGCGTGGCGGGACCTGGTCGCCTCCCGACGTCTGGGCCGGGAGGTGCCGCTGCGGATGACCGACGACGCCGACCCGTCGTACGAGCCGTGGCAGCCGACCGGCGAGCCGAACGCGGTGGACCGGGCGATCGCGGCCACCCGCAAGACGGTCTTCCCGCTGCTCGGGCTCGACCCGCACGATCCACGGGACTGAGCCGGGCCGGGGGAGGGCGTACCGGTGCCGACGGTGGACCATCCGGTCGACGTGCTGCTCAGTGATGGCAGCACGGTCCAGTTGCGCCCGATCGACCCGGCCGACGCGCCGGGCATCGTGGCGATGCACAGCCGGTTCTCCGAGCGCACCCGCTACCTGCGGTACTTCTCGCCGTACCCGCGCATCCCGGAGCGGGATCTGATCCGTTTCGTCACAGTGGACCACCACGACCGGGAGGCGTTCGTGGTGCTGGCCGCCGACCGGATCGTCGCGGTCGGCCGGTACGAGCGGCTCGGCCCGCAGGCCCCCGAGGCGGAGGTGGCCTTCGTGGTGGAGGACGCCTACCAGGGGCGGGGCATCGGCTCGGTGCTGATGGAGCACCTGGCCGACGCGGCCCGCCGCAACGACATCATGAGCTTCGTCGCGGAGGTGCTGCCGGCCAACGGGACGATGCTGCGGGTCTTCGCCGACTTCGGCTACCAGGTCCAGCGCGAGTACGCCGACGGCGTGGTCCACCTGAGCTTCCCCATCGCGCCCACCGAGGCCAGCCTGGAGGTGCAGCGCGGCCGGGAGCACCGCACCGAGGCCCGCTCGATCGCCCGGCTGCTCGCCCCGCGCGGCATCGTCGTCTACGGTGCCAGCGCCACCGGCCAGGGCGTCGGCGCGGCGGTGCTCGGGCACCTGCGCGACGGCGGGTTCACCGGTGCGGTGGTGCCGGTGCATCCGAGCGCGTCGACAGTGGCGGGCCTCCCCGCGTACCCGTCGGCGGTTGATGCCGGAACGCCTGTGGACCTGGCGGTGGTGGCGGTCCCACCGGAGGCGGCGACCGCCGTGGTCGCCGACGCGGCCGCCGCGGGGGTGCACGGCCTGGTGGTCATCTCGGCCGGCTTCGCCGAGGCCGGCGGCGAGGGCGCGGCCACCCAGCGGGCACTGGTCCGCGCGGCGCACGCGGCCGGGATGCGGGTCGTCGGCCCGAACTGCCTCGGCGTGGCCAACACCGACCCGACGGTACGCCTCAACGCCACCCTCGCCCCGGCGTTGCCGCCGGCCGGTCGGGTCGGCATCTTCAGTCAGTCCGGTGCGTTCGGGGTGGCGCTGCTCGCCGAGGCGGACCGGCGGGGCCTCGGGCTGTCCAGCTTCGTCTCGGCCGGCAACCGGGCCGACGTCTCTGGCAACGACCTCCTGCAGTACTGGCAGGACGACCCCGCGACCGACGTGATCATGCTCTACCTGGAGACCTTCGGGAACCCGCGCAAGTTCGCCCGGTTGGCCCGGCGGATCGGCCGCGCCAAACCGGTCGTCGCGCTCGCCTCGCCGGCCCGTCCGCCAGGGGTCGGTGACGCCGCCGGGCCGGACGAGGTGGCGGTGGCGGCGCTCTTCGCCCAGTCCGGGGTGATTCGGGTGGACACCGTGCCGGAGCTGCTCGACGTGGGTGTGCTGTTGGCGAACCAGCCGTTGCCGGCCGGCGGCCGGGTCGGTGTGGTCGGCAACTCCTCGGCCCTCACCGGGCTCGCCGCGACCGCCTGCGTCGGGCACGGCCTGACCGTGGCAGACGGTTATCCCCGCGACGTCGGGCCGAGCGCCGGTGCCGCCACGTTCGCCGCCGCGCTCGCCGAAACGGCCGCTGACGAACGGGTGGACGCCCTGGTGGTGGTGTTCGCGCCGCCGCTACCCGGCCAGCTGACCGCTGTGGACGCCGACGTGACCGCCGCGCTGCCGTCCGCCCTCGCGCTGGGCAAGCCGACAGTGGCGACGTTCCTGGTCGGGCGGCTGCCACCGGGGGTGCCGGCGTACGGCGGCGTGGAGGAGGCGGTCCGCGCGCTCGCCCGCGCGCACCGGTACGCCGAGTGGCTTCGCCGCCCACCCGGGGTGGCACCGGAGCTGCCCGACCTCGATCGGGCTGCCGCGCAGGCCGCGCTCCGGGCCGACGGCACCGACCCGGGCGCGCTGCTGGCCGCGTACGGCATCGACGTGGTGGCCTCGGTGTCCGTCGACTCGGTCGACGCTGCTGTCGACGCGGCGGCGCGGCTGGGCTTCCCGGTTGCGCTCAAGGCGGCCGCTCCCGGGCTGCGGCACCGACTCGACCTCGGCGCGGTCCGGCTGGACCTGCCCGACGAGCCGACCCTCCGCCGGGCGTACGCCGACCTGGCGGCGACCTTCGGCGCGGAGGCGCTGGTTCAGCCGATGGTCCCGCCCGGCGTGGCCTGCGTGGTGGAGGTGGTGGAAGACCCCGCGTTCGGGCCGGTGGTCGGCTTCGGCCTGGGCGGGGTCGCCACCGAGCTGCTCGGCGACCGGGCTTGGCGGGCGGTGCCGCTGACCGACCGGGACGCGGCCGAGCTGGTCGACGAGCCCCGGGCGGCGCCGTTGCTGCGCGGGCACCGGGGTGCCGCGCCGGTCGACCGGGCGGCCCTTGCCGATCTGCTGCTACGGGTGGGTCAGCTCGCCGACGAACAGCCCCGGGTGCGCTCGCTGACTCTCAACCCGGTGCTCGCCCGCCCCGATGGCATCTCGATCCTGCACGCGCAGGTAGGCGTGGGTGGCGTGGTCACCCGCCCGGACACCGGCCCCCGCCGCCTCTGAGCGGGCCCGGTCAGGCGCGGCTGGAGATCTGCTGGACGCCCCAGGTGTTGCCGTCCGGGTCGGCGAAGAAGACGAAGCCGACGTTGTCCAGCGGATCCGGCACCGGCCGGGGGTTCCGACCCACCACCTGGATCTCGCTGACCTCCACACCACGCCCGACCAGTTCCTCGCGGGCCCGCTTCAGGTCGGGCACCACCAGTTGCAGGCCCTTGAGTGAGCCGGGCGGCATCTCCGGGACGACGCCCTTGCCGATCACGATCGAGCAGCCCGAGCCGGGCGGCGTCAGCTGGACGATGCGCGCGTCGTCACTGATCACCGTGTCGTGGTCCACAGTGAAGCCGAGCTGGTCGGCGTAGAACTTCTTCGCCCGGTCCACGTCGGAGACCGGCACGATCACCACTTCCAGCGTCCAGTTCATCGTCGCTCTCCTTCGTGGTTCAGCGGACGGTGTCCCAGTCAAGCACCCCGACAACACGGAAGGCCCCGGCGAACCGCCGGGGCCTTCCGTGGGAACCGGATGCGTCAGCAGGCGTACGCCTCCAGGCGCTGAGCCCGCTCCGGGGCGCGCAGCTTCAGCAGCGTCACCTTCTCGATCTGCCGGATCCGCTCCCGGGACAGGCCGAACTCCCGGCCGACCTCGTCCAGGGTGCGCTGGCGGCCGTCGTCCAGGCCGAACCGGAGGCGGATGACCGCCTGCTCCCGCTGGGACAGGGTGGAGAGCACGATGCTGACCTCGTTGCGCAGCTCGCCCTGGGCGGCGGCGTCACTCGGCTCGGTACGCGGGTCCACCGAGGCCACGAAGTCGCCGAGTGCGCTCTCACCGTCGTCGCCGACGGCCTGGTCCAGGCTGACCGGCTCCCGGTCGTAGGAGATCAGCTCGATGACCTGGATCTCCGGGATCTCCAGTGCACGGGCCACCTCGGCGACCGTCGGTTCGCGGCCCAGCGTCACCGCCAGTTCGCGGCGGGCCCGGACCATCCGGTTGACCTGCTCGACCATGTGCACGGGGATACGGATGGTGCGGGCCTGGTCGGCCATGGCGCGGGTGATGGCCTGTCGGATCCACCAGGTGGCGTACGTGGAGAACTTGTAGCCCTTGGCGTAGTCGAACTTCTCCACCGCCCGGATCAGACCGAGGTTGCCCTCCTGAATCAGGTCGAGAAACGCCATGCCACGGCCGGTGTAGCGCTTGGCGATGCTGACCACCAGCCGCAGGTTCGCCTCCAACAGGTGGTCCTTGGCCGCCCGACCCTGGGCGACGATCAGCTCCAGGTCGGCTCGCAGCTCCGCGGAGACCGGGGTGCAGGTGGCAAGCTTCTCGTCGGCGAACAGGCCCGCCTCGATGCGCCGGGCCAGGTCGACCTCCTGCGCGGCGGTCAGCAGCTTCGTCCGGCCGATCCCGTTGAGATAGGCCCGGACCAGGTCGGTGGAGATGCCGCGCTCGTCGGTGGCGTCCAGGTCGACGAGGGCCTCGGGGGCCCCGTCAGTGTCGGTCGTGGTGGCCGGGCGCGTCCGGTGTTCCGTCATCTGAAGGACCATCTCTGTCTCTCCCCGTTTCCACGTCGGTGCCGTGTTCCCGGCCCAGTGGTGCCGGTGTGACAACAGCTTGGCGGGCGGCGCGTAAAACGGGAGTGAGGCGATCGGGCACCCGACAGCAATCGCGTCGGATCGCTGGTGCGGTGTGTCGTCCGAGTGTGTGGTTGCCCGCCCCGGCTACGTTGCGGACGGCCGGCCATCTCCGGTCGGCCGGAAACGACAGTTGGAGGACGGTGTGGTCTTCAAGCGGCTCATGAAGGCGATGGGCGTCGGTGGTCCGTCGGTGGAGACGGTGCTGGCCAACGCGAACTGCCGTCCGGGCGGCCAGCTGGAGGGCCGGATCCAGGTGCTGGGCGGCGATCACCAGGTCGACATCGACCACGTCACCCTCGGCCTGGTCACCCGGGTCGAGGTGGAGAGCGGCGACAACGACTACGACACCACCCAGGAGTTCCACCGCCAGCAGGTCACCGGCTCGTTCCGGCTGGAGCCCGGGCAGCGCTACGACCTCCCGTTCCGCTTCGAGGTGCCGTGGGAGACACCGGTCACCGAGCTGTACGGGCAGCACCTGCACGGGATGACGATGGGCCTGCGTACCGAGCTGGAGGTCGCCCGCGCCGTCGACAAGGGCGACCTGGACGCCGTGTCGGTGCACCCGCTGCCGGCGCAGGAGCGACTGCTGGACGCGCTGCTGCGGTTGGGCTTCCGGTTCGCCCGCGCCGATGTGGAACGTGGCCACATCTACGGCGTACGCCAGACGTTGCCGTTCTACCAGGAGATCGAGTTCAGCCCGGCACCGCAGTACGCCCGCTCGATCAACCAGTTGGAGGTCACCTTCATCGCCGACGCGCAGCAGATGCAGGTGGTGTTGGAGGTCGACAAGCGCGGCGGCGTCTTCACCGAGGGCCGGGACGCCTTCGGTCGATTCACTGTCGACCACGCCACGGCCGACCGCACCGACTGGACCGCCGAACTGGACAACTGGCTCCGCCAGTCCCTGACCCGCCGAGGCCTCTTCTCCTAACCCCACCCCACCCCCACCCCACCCTCTTCGTCCGTTGATCATGAAGTTATTGCCAGGACACGCCGAGGCGGCGGGCAATAACTTCATGATCAACAAGGGTGGTGGGGTGGGGTTAGAGGTCTAGGAGGAGGGTTTGGGGGCCTACGTTTGTGCTCTCGACCAACATGTGGGTGCGGAAGCGACCGGTCTCCACCTTCGCTCCTCGTTCCCGTAGGGCGTCGACCACAGCTGTCACCAGTGGCTCGGCGACCTCGGCGGACGCGGCTGCGGTCCAGCTCGGTCGGCGGCCCTTGCGGACGTCGCCGTAGAGGGTGAACTGGCTGACCACCAGGATCGGCGCGCCGGCGTCGGCGGCGGACCGCTCACCGTCCAGGATCCGTACCTCGTGCACCTTGCGGGCCATCGTCTGAGCGGTCTCCGCGGTGTCGGTGTGGGTCACCCCGAGCAGCACCAGCAGGCCGTTCCCGATGGCACCGACCACCTCGCCGTCCACCGTCACGCTGGCCCGACCGACGGTCTGCACCACAGCCCGCATCAGGCGCTCACCGGCTCGATGAAGCCGCGCTCCACCAGGTGCGCCACGATCGGGCCGGCGGCCTCGGCCATCTCGTCGGGCTCGACGTCGTGCGCGGCGGCGAGCAGGGCGAGCTGGTCACGGAGCGGCAGCCGGCCATCGGCACCACCGACCAGCGCCAGTACCAGCGGGTCGATCTCCTCGGTCCAACGCAGGCCGTGCGGCATCGCGAGGACCTGCCGGTCCACCCCCCAGCCCTCGTCGCCCATGGTGGCCTCCTGTCGCAGCTGGAGGCCCTCGGCGGCCCGGTAGCGCTCGGCGAGTAACGCCTCGGTGTCGCGTACCCGGAGAAAGTCCTGGCGGTCGAACCAGGCGGCGACGTGGTCGCCCAGCGGTGGCTGCACCCGCTGGCGCAGATCCTCCACCCGCACCACCGGGTCGGCGTGCCCGCCCCGACGCAGTGACACGATGCCGAAGCCGATGCCCTCCACCTTGTGCGCGTCGAACCAGTCCAGCCAGGCGGCCATCCGCTGCGGGTCGGCGGTCTCACCGACGTCGGTGAGCCACAGGTCGACGTACGCCATCGGGTCGGCCACCTCGCGCTGGATCACCCAGGCGTCCAGGCCGGTCCCGGCGAACCAGCCGGCCACCCGCTCGTCCCACTCCTCGCCTGCGACGTGCACCCAGTTCGCCAGGTACTGCATGGTGCCGCCCTCGGTGAGCAGGTCCGGGGCGGCGGCGGCCAGTTCGGCGCCGATCGCGTCACCGACCCGGCCGGAGTCGCGGTACACGTGCGTGGTCGTGCCGGGGCCGACCACGAACGGTGGGTTGCTCACCACCAGGTCGAACCGCCGACCGGCCACCGGGGCGACCAGGTCGCCGCGGAGCAGTTCCCAGTCCTGACCGTTGAGGGCGGCGGTGGTCGCGGCGAAGCGCAGCGCCCGCTCGGAGAGGTCGGTGGCGGTCACGGACCGGGCGTGGGTGCCCAGGTGCAGGGCCTGGATGCCGGAGCCGGTGCCCAGGTCCAGTGCGGTGTCGACCGGCCGGCGCATGGTCGCGCCGATCAGGGTGTGGGTCGCCCCGCCGACGCCGAGGACGTGCTCGGCGTGCAACGGGCGACCCGGGCGGGCGCTGGCCGGCACGTCGGCGAGCACCCACCAGTCCTCGCCGTACGGCTCCAGGTCGATGCCGGCACGCAGGCCGTCGCCGTACCGCTCGACCAGCCCGCCCGCGAGGGCCTCGGCCAGGCTCAGCGGCGTCAGCGCAGCGGTCACCGCCGCCTCCGACTCGGTCTGGGCGCAGATGAACAGCCGGATCAGGGTGCCGAGCGGGTCGCCCTCCTCGGTGGCGCGCAGCGCGGCCCGGTAGTCGTTGCGGGCCGCCGCCGCGGTCGCCTGGGCGCCCAGCCGCTCGGCGATGCCGTGGCTGGTGAATCCGGTCCGGGTCAGTGCGCTGCGCAGCGCGTCGACGCCGGCGGGGGAGAGCAGCATGTCGTGTTCGTCCACCCCGACATCCTGCCTCCCGTCGCGTCCCGGGTCAGGGTCACCCGCCGGATGGTGTCGGAGCGTCGGTGTCCGCCCCGATCGGAGGGCCGGGCAGGATGGTCCGCATGACGCTCGTTCTGCCCATCGACCCGGAGGCCAACAGGTTGCTGGAGCGCAACCCGTTGGCCCTGCTCCTCGGCATGGTTCTTGATCAACAAGTGCCGATGGAGAAGGCGTTCTCGTCGCCGTACGTGCTGCAGCAGCGGCTCGGCCACGACCTGGACGCGGCGGAGCTGGCCGGGTACGACCCGGAGGCTTTGCTCGCGCTCTTCGCCCAGCCGCCCGCACTGCACCGGTTCCCGAAGGCGATGGCGGCTCGGGTGCAGGAGGTCTGCCAGGTGCTGGTGGAGCGCTACCACGGTGAAGCGGCGCTGCTCTGGGCCGAGGTCGCCGACGGGCCGGAGCTGCTGCGCCGGGTCGCCGCGCTGCCTGGGTTCGGCAAGCAGAAGGCGCAGATCTTCGTGGCTCTGCTCGGCAAGCGGTTCGGGGTGACCCCGCAGGACTGGCGGAAGGCGGCCGGGGACTACGGCGACCCGGGCGCGTACCGGTCGGTGGCCGACGTCACCGACGCCGATTCGCTGCGTCGGGTGCGCGAGTTCAAGCAGCAGATGAAGGCGGCGGCAAAGGCGAAGACGACCGGCGGCTGAGCTGTCTGCTCAGGCGGCGGTGGGGTGCGCCAGCGAGGCCAGCGCGCGCCGGACGTCGGCCAGCGAGACGGTCGCCGAGTCGTCCAGGTCGGCCAGGCCGGCCTCGATCCACTGGCGCATCAGCGTGGTGACCCCGATGCCCCGGGCGTCGGCGGCGGCGCGGACCCGCTCGTAGGTGTCCAGTGGCAGCCGCACCGAGCGGCTCACCATCGGCACGTCGCTGTCGGGGGTGGGCAGCTCCGCCGCCGGGCTCTCGTCGATCAGCTCGGCGATTCGTTCGCCGCCGCCGTGGAACTGCTTGGTCGCGTCGTTACGGTGCATCGTCACGGCCTCCTCATCGGCGGTCTCTCCGCACGGCCTCGTCGTAGCGCTTGGACTCGACGTCGCTCAGCTCGCGGGCGGAGAGGATGTCCCAGTCGTTGTCGGTGCCATCGGCCTCGGCGAGCAGCACCGCCAGCCGGCGGCCCCGACGGGCGGCGGCGTAGACCACCATCACGTCGTCACCCAGATGACGGATGACCCGTCGGGCGCTGTGCAGCGCCTCCCAGACTTCCCCGGGTGTGACGTCGTAGACCCTCAGGTTGGCCAACGCCTCGTCGGTGAAGCTGAACCTGCTGCCCACATCGCGGAGCGTACCACGGACGTAACACGTGGCGGGAAGAGTCGAAGTTCGCTGATCACGGACCCGCGGTGACAGGATGAGGCGTAACCCCCTTGAGGAGGTCCATGGTGAAGCGTCAGGCGTACCAGCCGATTCTGATCACCGACGCCTCGCGCAGCCAGGACGATCAGCTCAACAGTCGCCAGCGCCGCTATGTCCTGATGATGGGCATCCGGGTGCTGTGCATCATCGTCGGCGCGATCCTGGTCGGTGCGAACGCCCCACTGCTCTGGCTCTGGCTGCCGCTGTGCGGCCTCGGCATGGTGCTCATCCCCTGGCTGGCCGTGCTGCTGGCCAACGACCGGCCGCCGAAGGAAGAGCACCGGCTGGCCAACCGGTTCCACCCCCGCCACCAGGACGACACCCCGCCGATGAGTCTCACCTCCGAGGAACGCCCACACAAGGTCATCGACGTCGAACCCTGACCCGCGAACGGGTCAGGGTTCGATCCGTCACTGCCGCGCTGTGCCCGGTGGCCGTGCGCCGGCCGCTACGCCTGTGGCCGCGCGCCGGCGGTGGAGACGGCCAGCGCGCCCAGGTCGGTGGCCCGACTCAGCGCCGCGGTCGGGGTGGCACCGGCGAGCCACGCGGTGAGCAGACCGGCTGCGAAGGCGTCGCCCGCGCCCGTGACGTCCACCACCGCCACCCGCCGCGCCTCGGCCACACAGACCGGCGTGGTGCGGTCCACCCAGACCGCGCCGGCCGCGCCGCGCTTCACCACCACCCGCCGAGCCGTCGCCGACAGCGCCCGCCCCTGCGCCGCCGGGTCCAGCCCGCCGGCCAGCACCGTGGCCTCGTCCGCGTTGACCAGGAGCAGGTCGATGTCGCGTACCCAACTCAGGAACGCCGCCGCGCCGACCCGCCGCAACGGCGCCGCGGAGGCCGCGTCGACGCTGATGGTGAGCCCGCGCTCGCGGGCGGCGGCCAACGCCCGCAGCCCCGCGCCGCGCGACTCCGCGTCCAACAGGGTGTACGCGGACAGGTGCAGATGCCCAGCGCCGGACGCCGCCGCGAGGGCCTGCTCGACGTGCGCGGCGCTCAGCCGCAGGTTCGCGCCCCGCTGGCTGACCATGGTGCGCTCGTCGTCCGCGGCCAACACGATGACAGTGCCGGTCGGGGCGCCCTCGACCCGTTCGATGGCGCACTCGACGCCGGCCCGTTCCAGCTCGGCGACCCGGTCCCGCCCGGCGTCGTCGTCACCGACGGCCCCGACGAGCGTGACGTCCACCCGCTGCGCGGCGATCCAGGCGGCGGTGTTGGCCGCCTGACCGCCACCGCCGAGACTGATCACGGCCCCGGTGTCCGAGCCGGCCGCGAGCGGCCCGGACAACACGGCGACCACGTCGGTGATCACGTCCCCGACGACGACCACGCGGGCCGGTCGGGTCATGCCGGGACGGCGGTGCCGCGGGCCGCCGAGGCGACCGCGATCCGCGCGGCCAGGTCGGCGTTGCGCAGGATGATCCGCACGTTCACCGCCAGGCTCGCGCCCTCGGTGGCGGAGTGGAAGTGCGCGAGCAGGTAAGGCGTGACGGCCTTTCCGGTGATCCCGTCCCGCTCCAGCAGGGCCAGGCCCTCGGTGAGAGTCCGGTCGTGCAGCTCCGGGTCGAGCTGCTCGTCGACCGGCAGCGGGTTGGCGATCAGCAGCCCGCCGGTGTGCACGGCGTGCTCGTCCCGGGCGGCGAGCACGGCGGCGACCTGCTCCGGTGAGTCCACCGACCAGTCCAGGTCGAAGCCGGCGTCGGTCAGGTAGAAGCCGGGGAACCTGCGGGTGCGGTAACCGACCACGGCGACCCCGAGGGTCTCCAGACGCTCCAACGTCGCGCCCACGTCGAGGATCGACTTGACCCCGGCGCAGACCACAGCGATCGGGGTCTGCGCCAGGGTGACCAGGTCCGCCGACTCGTCGAAGGTGTGCTCGGCCTCCCGGTGCACCCCGCCCAGCCCGCCGGTGGCGAACACGCCGATGCCGGCCGCGGCGGCCACCGCGCTTGTCGCGGCCACGGTGGTGGCGCCGTCCGCGCCGGTCGCGGCGGCGACCGCGAGGTCGCGGACGGAGAGCTTTGTCACGCCGTCGACAGTGGCCAGCCGGGTCAGCTGCGCGTCGTCCAGGCCGACCACCAGCTCACCGGCGATCATGCCGATCGTCGCCGGAACGGCCCCGGCGTCCCGAACCGTCCGTTCGATCTCCCTGGCCACGCGCAGGTTCTCCGGTCGGGGCAGACCGTGCGAGACGATGGTGCTCTCCAGGGCGACGACGGGCCGGCCGTCGCGCTGGGCTTCGGCCACCTCGGTGCCGTAGCTGATGCGAAAGTCAGTCACACGGGCACCGTACGGGGTGGGGCCTCGGCCGGCCTCAAGTGGACCCGGCCATGATGACCTGCCAAACTTGTCGGTTGGAGGTGCAGACGTGAGCACAGAGGTTCTCGAGCGTCCGGAGCTGAAGGACGCCGATACCGGTCCCGAGATGTTCCACTACGTCCGCAAGGAGAAGATCGCCGAGAGTGCCGTCATGGGCACCTTCGTCGTCGCTCTCTGCGGCGAGACCTTCCCGGTCACCAAGGCGGCCAAGCCGGGTTCACCGGTCTGCCCCAAGTGCAAGGAGATCTACGACTCGTACCGTGAGTGAACCTCGGCCGGTGCTCCGGCCGGCGACGTAGCCTGCGGCGGTGACCACCTCCACCGCCCTGCTCCTCGCCGACCTGACCGGGGTGGCGGTGTTCGCCGCCTCCGGGGCCTCGGCGGCGGTGGCCAAGCGACTGGACCTGTTCGGTGTCGCGTTCGTCGGCTTCGTGGCCGCCCTCGGCGGTGGGATCTTCCGGGACCTGGTCATCGACGAGGTGCCGCCGCTGGCCTTCGCCGACTGGCGGTACGCGGCCACCGCCGCGATCACCGCGCTCGCCGTCTTCTGGCTGCACCCGCAACTGGCCCGACTGCGCACCACGGTGCTGGTGCTGGACGCGGCCGGTCTGGCACTGTTCACCGTCACCGGCACGCTCAAGGCGCTCGACGCCCGGGTACCGGCGGTAGGGGCCTGCCTGATCGGCATGCTCACCGCGATCGGCGGCGGGCTCGGCCGCGACCTGCTCACCGCCGAGATCCCCGTCGTGCTGCGCCGGGAGATCTACGCGCTGGCCGCACTGGCCGGTTCGGTCCTGGTGGTGCTGCTGTACGTCACCGGGCAGACCGGGCCCGCGCCGCTCACCGCCGCCGCCGTCCTGGTCTTCGGACTACGCCTGATCGCGCTGCGTCGACGCTGGTCCGCGCCGGTGGCCACGCTGCGCCCGCCGCGTGCCGACGGGGCGGATCCACGCACCGACCGGGAGTGGTGAGACGGTCGGTCCGCTGTTCGATCGGGTACGGGATTGTGACCAGCGTGGCGTCGCCTGGGCCCGACGGCCCGTGCTGGTTATGCTGAGTCGGCCTTCGCGGCAGCTTCTGCGCGGAGGCGTTTTCATGGGCGGCGGATCCTCGTGGCCCTCGCCCGGGGTCCGCCATCGTGCGGTCGGAGAGGAGCTTCGCGTGGCAGCCCGGACGCCGGTGCTCGAGACGTTCCCGGCGCTGCGCGCCTGGCAGCGCAAGGCGCTGGTGGAATACCTGCGTCGCCGCAGCGACGACTTCACAGCGGTCGCCACGCCCGGCGCCGGCAAGACCACCTTCGCCCTGCGGATCGCGGCCGAGCTGCTCGGTGACGGCACCGTGGAGGCGGTCACCGTGGTCGCCCCGACCGAGCACCTCAAGAACCAGTGGGCAGACGCCGCGGCCCGGGTGGGCATCCAACTCGACGCCGCCTTCCGCAACGCCGACCTGCACTCCGCGGCCGACTTCCACGGCGCGGTGGTCACCTACGCGCAGGTGGGGATGGCCCCGCAGGTGCACCGGCGGCGCACCATGACCCGACGCACCCTGGTCATCCTCGACGAGATCCACCACGCCGGCGACTCCCGGTCCTGGGGCGACGGGGTGAAGAACGCCTTCGAACCCGCCGTACGCCGACTGATGCTCACCGGGACGCCGTTCCGCTCCGACGACAACCCGATCCCGTTCGTCAGCTACGAGCGGGGCGGGGACGGGCTGCTGCGCTCCCGCGCCGACTCCGTGTACGGCTACTCCGACGCGCTGCGCGACGGCGTGGTCCGGCCGGTGCTCTTCCTGGCGTACTCCGGGGAGACCCGCTGGCGTACCAACGCGGGGGAGGAACTGGCGGCCCGGCTGGGTGAGCCGATGACCCAGGACCTGGTCGCCCAGGCGTGGCGTACCGCCCTGGACCCGGCCGGCGACTGGATGCCGCAGGTGCTGCGCGCGGCCGACGCCCGACTCACAGTGCTGCGCAACGCGGGCATGGCCGACGCCGGTGGTCTGATCATCGCCACCGACCAGCAGACCGCCCGCTCGTACGCCAAGCTGATCGAGCAGGTGACCGGCGAGAAGGCCGCCGTGGTGCTCTCCGACGACCAGGGCGCGTCCGCCCGGATCGCGACGTTCGCGGCGTCCGACCAGCGGTGGTTGGTGGCGGTGCGGATGGTGTCCGAAGGGGTCGACATCCCCCGACTGGCAGTCGGGGTCTACGCCACCAGCGCCAGCACACCGCTCTACTTCGCCCAGGCGATCGGCCGGTTCGTGCGGGCCCGCCGGCCCGGGGAGACCGCCTCGGTGTTCCTGCCCAGCGTGCCGCACCTGCTCGGGTTGGCCAGCGAGATGGAGACCGAGCGCGATCACGTACTCGGTAAACCCAAGGAAGCCGACGGTTTCGACGACGACCTGCTGGAACGCGCGCAGCGCGACGACCAGGCCAGCGGGGAGTTGGAGAAGCGGTTCGCGGCGCTCTCCGCCACCGCCGAGCTGGACCAGGTGATCTTCGACGGCGCGTCGTTCGGCACCGCGGCCCAGGCCGGCACCCCCGAAGAAGAGGAATATCTCGGCCTGCCCGGTCTGCTCACCGCCGACCAGGTTTCGCTGCTGCTGACCAAGCGGCAGGCCGCACAGCTCGCCGCCCAACGCCGCCGTACGGCCGACGGGGCCGCTCAGCCGGCCGCTGCGGCCACAGCAGCGCCACCCGCACCCATGAGCGCCGCTCAGCGTCGCGTGGCCCTCCGACGCCAACTGAACGCTCTGGTGGCCGCCCGACACCATCGCACAGGCCAGCCGCACGGCAAGATCCATGCCGAGCTGCGTCGGCTCTGCGGCGGACCGCCGAGCGCCCAGGCCACCATCGAGCAGCTTGAGGAACGCATCGCCACCGTGCAGACCCTCTAGACCGGTCCGGGGCCGTGGCGGACTGCGCCGTGTCGCCCGTGTCGCCTTTGGGCCGTGAGCGGGGCCGCGTGGTACCTGCGGCGTGGCGTGCTCCCGTGGTGCTCGGTGTCAGCGCGTGCGTGTGGTCGGTGTCAGTGCTTGCGCCGTGATCCACTCGGCTTCCTTGACGACGCGGTGTTCGAGCGAGGTGGACAGCGCGACTTCCATGAACCCGAGTGGATCAACGGGGGCCTGGGCGGTGCTGCGGCTTGCCTGCCCGGAACGGCGATGGATGCCCCTGTGCGGGGCGTCCCGATCCCAAGATCGCGCACCATCCTGGTTCTAGTGGTGTCGGTGAGTCGGGGAGGTCACTACATCCTGCTTCGAGCGTGACCTTGACGGTCGGTGGCACCCAGACCTCGCTCCCGGCCTGTCGGAGGGCGGTGTGGTCGTCAAGACCGCGCAGGAACAGGGATGGTGCTGTCTCCGGCGTGGCGGAGGCAGCACCATCAGGGAAGTTGCTCGGATCTTGGTGCGGGGTGCGGGGTGCGGGGTGCGGGGTGCGGGGTGCGGGGTGCGGGGTGCGGGGTGCGGGGTGCGGGGTGCGGGGTGCGGCGGAGCGCGGCGGGGTGCTCGGACCGAAAAAGCTGACCGGGAGGCACCCTGGGGGTGCCTCCGGTCAGCTATGTCGGTTTGCGGATCTAGTTCGCCATCAGGTCGGCGCCACGCCAGCTGAAATCGGGCTCCGTCGCGAACCGCTCGGTGATCTTCACGAGATCCTCCGCGTACTTGTTCGCGTGGTGCCCGCAGAACACCAACTCGCTCCCACCCGCCAGAGTGATCCGGAGCTTCCCGGCAGCATTGCAGCGGTCGCACCGTTCATCGGCGGCTGGGGGAGCCGCCGTCACGGGCGGCGGCGTGAGGGTCGGGGTCATCGCCTTCCTCCTCTGGTCGTCACCGATGAACAATCTCTTCGGTCGTTGCTCACCTATCGTGCAACACCCTTACTAGGCACTGCCTTCCCTGTGTGCCCGCGGGGGACCGAGGTCACACCTGGAAGGGACAGTGTGCCGTGCACCCAGGGTGCCACGTCAACGATCACATTCGTGCATCCGGACGATCACCATCTGGTGTTGCACACCAGGTGGTCAAAACGACACGTTCGGTTGACGAAACCCGCTCAGTCCAGGTAATCCCGGAGGACCTGCGACCGGGACGGGTGACGCAGCTTCGACATCGTCTTGGACTCGATCTGTCGGATCCGCTCCCGGGTCACCCCGTAGACCTGGCCGATCTCGTCGAGCGTCCGCGGCTGGCCGTCGGTCAGGCCGAAACGCAGCCGTACCACACCCGCCTCACGCTCGGAAAGCGTCTGCAGCACCTGCTGGAGCTGGTCCTGCAGGAGCGAGAACGAGACCGCGTCGACCGCGACCACGGCCTCGGAATCCTCGATGAAGTCGCCGAGCTGGCTGTCGCCCTCGTCGCCGATGGTCTGGTCCAGTGAGATGGGCTCCCGAGCGTACTGCTGGATCTCCAGCACCTTCTCGGGTGTGATGTCCATCTCCTTGGCCAGCTCCTCGGGAGTGGGTTCGCGGCCCAGGTCCTGGAGCAGCTCACGCTGTATGCGGCCAAGCTTGTTGATGACCTCGACCATGTGCACCGGGATGCGGATGGTGCGGGCCTGGTCGGCCATGGCGCGGGTGATGGCCTGTCGGATCCACCAGGTGGCGTAGGTGGAGAACTTGTAGCCCTTGGTGTAGTCGAACTTCTCCACGGCCCGGATCAGACCGAGGTTGCCCTCCTGGATCAGGTCGAGGAAGGCCATGCCACGGCCGGTGTAGCGCTTGGCCAGCGACACCACCAGTCGGAGGTTCGCCTCCAGGAGGTGGTTCTTGGCCCGCTCGCCGTCGCGGGAGATCCAGCCCAGGTCCCGGACCATCTCCCGGACGAGCTTCTCCTCGCCCTCGTCGGCAGCCCGCAGTCGCTCGGCGGCGTAGAGCCCGGCCTCGATCCGCTTGGCCAGCTCCACCTCCTGCTCGGCGTTGAGCAGCGGAACCTTGCCGATCTGCTTCAGGTACGCGCGGACGGAGTCGGCGGAGGCGGTCAGCTCGGCGTCGCGTCGCGCCTGCTTGAGGGCCTCGGACTCCTCGTCGTCCCACTCGAAGTCGTTGTCGGTCGCCGAGGCGGCGGCGTCGGTCTCGGCGGCCTGGGCCAGCTCGGCCGGCTCCTCGACCACCACGTCCTCGATCGCGGCGGCCAGCTCCTCCGGGTCGATCTCACCCTCGGCGCCCTCGCGCTTGGCCTTGCCGCCAGCCTTGGTCGGCTTGGCTCCGGCAGCCGCTGCCACCGTCGCCTTGGTGGCTCGGGTCGACTTGGTCGCCTTCGTCGGCGTCGCAGCCTCCGCGCCGGTCGCCTTGCGAGCGGCCACCTTGCGCGGGGCCGACGTCGCCGGGGCGTCGTCGCCGGCGGGCGCCTGCTTCGGGGCCGGCGCGGCGGCCTTCTTGGTGGTCTTGGCGGTGGTGGCCCGGGACGCTGGCGTGGTCGAGCGGGCCGCGGCGACGCGGCGGCGGGTGCTCGCCGAGCCGTCCACCACGACGGTCACTCCCGCCTCGGAGAGCGCCCGCAGGATCTTCTTGGCCTGGGCCGGAGTCACCTCGGCGGACTCGACGGTGCGCGCGAGCTGAGCCGACGTGAGCTGACCACCGGCGCTCTGGGCGTGGGCGATCAGGGTGTCGGTGAGCGAGCGAACGTCGGCGCCGGGCTGGCGGGGTTCTGTCACGAATGACCTTCCGGAGGCGAAGAGCGGGCACGGCGGGTTCGTCCAGCGCAGCGAGGGTTACCGTGCCGGGCGATGTGGTTGAGGGACCCTCGTGTCACGGTCCGGCCGGTGGTCGGCGGTCCGTGCCGCGTGGGCAGGGGTGAATTGTAACGCCGTCTGCGGCGATCATCCTGCTCCGCACCGCGTACCGCCGGTGGGGACCGTCGGTGGGGCGGAGATATGGGTGCTTCGCGGTAATGATAGCCGCGCTGCCGGCGAAGGGCTTCCGTCATCGAGGCCGGTGGCGCGCAGATCGTGTCCGAACTGCCGTTTGAGCAGGCGGTACGAGGTCAACATGGCGGTTGGGAGAGTGCGCGTGTGGATCACCGAGGTCGCTGTCGGTCCGGCTGGTGGCGTCCCCACCAGGTCGCGGTTGGGCGACGGTTGTGAGCCGAGCATGGACGGGGCGGTAAGCATTTAAGCGACATTACCAACCTAAAGGGGCATATTGCCGGAGGTCGGCCGCTCAAGCTGCGAGGGCGGTGCGGGTGCGCCCACCTCGCGGCGGATCCCAGGTGCCAAAGATCCTGGTCTGGTGCCGTCGTACGGCGTCGGGAACGATGATCTTCGGAAGCCGGGTCGGTAGTTTCACCCACCCACATGCACCCGGAGTGCGGAAAGAGGCGAATCATGACCAACTCGGCCACGACACCGTCGGAGCTGCTGACCATCGCGGTGAAGGTGGCTCGGGACGCGGCGGACACCGCGTACCGGATGCGCGCCGAGGGGGTCGTCGTCGCCGCCACCAAGAGCACCGTCACCGACGTGGTCACCGCCGCCGACCGGGCGGTCGAACGGCAGATCCTCGACGCGTTGGCCGCGCTGCGCCCGCACGACTCGGTGCTGGGCGAGGAGTACGGCGAGGGAGCCTCCGGGGCGACTCGCAGCGGTGTGCGCTGGATCGTCGACCCGATCGACGGCACTGTGAACTACCTGTACGGACTGCCGTACTCCGCGGTCTCGCTGGCCGCCGAGGTGGACGGGGTGGTGGTCGCCGGAGTGGTGCGCAACGTGAGCACCGGCGAGGAATGGACCGCCACAGCCGGCGGTGGCGCCTGGCGCGACGGTGTCCGGCTGGGTTGCTCCGGCGAGGTCGATCTGGGGCAGGCGCTGGTCGGCACCGGCTTCGGCTACGACGCCGGCCGTCGGGCGCACCAGGCGCAGGTGGTGGCCGGTCTGATCGCACACGTACGCGACATCCGCCGGCTCGGGGCCGCGGCGCTGGATCTCTGCCTGGTCGCCGAGGGGCGGCTCGACGCGTACTTCGAGAAGGGTCTTGCGGCCTGGGACCTGGCGGCCGGCGGGCTGGTGGCCGCCGAGGCGGGGGCTCGGGTCGCCGGCCTGGCCGGACGGCCGCCAGGGCCGGACCTGGTGGTCGCGGCCCCGCCCGCGCTCTTCGCGCCGCTGCACGACCGGTTGGCCGCGCTGGACGCCTCCGGCGGTCCCTGACCGGCGGACCAGGTCGGCCGGGCTGTGAGTGGCCGGCTCCGGCTTCCGGCGGCTGGCTCCGGCCTCCCGGCGGTCAGCTCTGGCCGGCGGGCCAGACCTGGCGGGCTAGGTCCGGCGGGTCAGGTCGACGGGTCTGGGCTGGCGGGTCAGGTCGGCGGGTCAGAGCCGGTGAGCCAGTAGCGGGCCAGGTCGGTGCTGGGCGCCGACCTGGCGCTGCGGTGGGCCGGTTACGCCGTCACTTGGCGGGTGGGGACGGGCACGAGCCCTTGGGAGCCTCCGGGGGACCCGAGTCGCCGAGCGACTGGTTGACCTCGGTGGTGGTGGCGAGCTGCTGGAAGCCGTTGCCCAGCACCACGTCCACGGTGTCGTCGGCGCGCTTCGGGTCGTAGCCCGGCACGGCGTTGTTGAGGAAGTACGCCTGGAGCAGGTGCGCGGAACCGACACCCTTCGGGCCGTACCGCAGCACCGCGACGCTGTTGACCTTCTTCTCGTTCCCGGTCTTCTTGACCTGGAACTGTCGATTGCTGAACTCGTCGGCGACGGTGTGGGCGAGACCGGGCTGATCCGTGGCGTTGAACACGTTGATCTTGACGTCCTTGCGCTCGCGCAGGGTCAGATCCGCCAGAGGCCAGCCCTCGGGGCAACCCGCTGCGGTGCCCACGTTGCCCTGGCTGTCGCGGACCACGGCCACGACGACGAAGACCAGGGCGATGACCGCCAGCAGGCCGACGACGACGAGTGCTCGCACGCGCGCAAAACTCATCAGGGCACTCCCCGGACCTCAGTGGGTGGTGGCGGCCGGGAACGATCGCTCAGGCCGCCGGCCGTCGAATACGCCGCTGAGGTTAACGGTTGTCCGGCCGTCGCGTGGAAACAGCCCGACATGCCGGCGCGCCGACCGCGAACCGGGTACTACTACCCCTATCTTCGTGTCGCCTGAATCACATTGGGAACAACTTCGCGTGCGGGGGCGTACATCTCAGCCGCAAGGGCGGTATACATGCCTCGCCCAAGGGGGGGTAAGGTTCCGCGCTCGCAGGGGAGTCGCCCCGGCGAGCTCGACCCGTTCGGTCCTCGGGTCGGGTGCCCGACACAAGTGGTGGCCGGCCAGCGGAACCGAAACAGCGTCGTCCGGCGTTACAACCGGAAGCGACAACATCGATATGGGAGAGTGAAACCGATGGCCACCGACTACGACGCCCCGCGTCGCGACGAGGTCGACCTCGGCGAGGACAGCCTGGAAGAGCTCAAGGCACGGCGCGTCGACTCACAGTCGGGCGCGGTGGACGTCGACGAGGCCGAGGTGGCCGAGAGCTTTGAGCTGCCCGGTGCCGATCTGGCCGACGAGGAGCTCACGGTCAAGGTGCTTCCGATGCAGCAGGACGAGTTCCGGTGCGCCCGCTGCTTCCTGGTCCACCACCGTAGCCAGCTGGCGGTCGAGCGTAACGGCGAGCTGATCTGCCGCGAGTGCGTCTGACAAGCACGACAACACCGGCGGCGGCCTCCTGAACGGGGTCGCCGCTGCCGGTGTAGGCATGCGGCAGCTGTGGGTACCTGCTTGACTCGTAGCGGGTAGCCACAGCACCGGGAGGTCCGATGAGCGATCGAGGCGGCACCACCGATGGCGGCGCTGACGGCCTCGGCGTCACCCGTGGCACTGACGACCTTGGTGCCAACGGTGACACTGATGACCTCGGTACCACCGTCGCGGCGTTGACCGCCGACGACATCGCGCCGGCCCGACGCCGTCAACTGCTGACCCGGATGGTCGGGCAGGCCCGTGCGCGGGGCATCTCCGACCTGTTCAAGCCCCGCGCCGCCGTGCGGTGGATGGTCGACGCCGTCGCCGAGGTAGCCCCGCACGTCCCGGTACGAGACCTGGACACGCTGCGGCGGCACTTCCCCGGCCTGGACGACGCCGCCCTGGCCGACCGGCTCATCCGCAACGCGTCGAGGACCACTGCCGCGATCGGCGCGGCCGGTGGGGGCGTCGCCGCCGTCGAGTGGGCGGTTGCCCCGACCCTGCTCTCCGCGCCGGTGCTGCTCGCCGCCGAGACCGTGGCCGTGGTGGCGGTGGAGCTGAAACTCGTCGGCGAGCTGCACGAGATCCACGGCGTGGCACTCCCGGCCGCCGGCAGCCAACGGGCGGTCGCGTTGGTGCACTCCTGGGCCACTCAACGCGGCGTCAACCCGATGGTGCCCGGCGTGGGAGTGGGGGCGGTGCTCGGCACCGCCGCCCGCAAGGAGTTGCGGGACATGCTGCTGCGGCGTTTCGGGCGAAACCTCACCACGCTCGGGCCGTTCCTGACCGGCGCGGCGGTGGCCAGCTTCCTCAACCGCCGGGCCACCCAGCAGATGGCCGAGCAACTCCAGGTCGACCTGCGTCGGCGGGGCATCGCCCGCCCCGCGCCACCGGCGGCCCTCCCGGGCCCGCCCACCGGCACCTGAGCGGCCCTCGCCGTTCGGGCCGACATCTAGCGGGCCTGCGCCGTTCGGGCCGGCATCTGAGCGGTTCCCCGCCGTTCGGATCGGCTCTTGAGCGGGCCCATGCCGTCGGGCCGGCTCCTGAGCGAGGCCTGCGGCGTCGGGTCAGCCCGGCTCGCCCGCGGTCGGGTGGGTAGCCGCCAGGGCGTTCCGGGCGGTCAGCACCGCCTCGGCCAGCTCGACCGGGTGGCGGGTGCTCACCACCCAGAACGGGGTCGGATCCGCGGGATCGTCGAGGATCACCTGCACGGCGCCGCCGATCCACGGTCGCTGCACCACGAAGGCGAGCGGGTCCGCGCCGACGCCGAGCACCTCACGTCGGCCGGCCACGTCCAGCGGCACCACGTCGGCCACGAAACGGACCGGTAGGCGGGCGTCGTCCACCCGCAGCTCGTCGTCGGCCACCCCGACCCGGATCCGGCCCAGCCACCACAGCCCGACAGCGGTGAGCGGCACCAGCACGGCGAACGGCAGCCATCTACGGACGCCGGAGGCGCCCATCCAGATCTCGACGGCCAGCAACGCGGCGGCGACCAGCCCGGCCAGCCACAGCCACCAGGGCAGATCCAGCCGCTCGGTGTACGCGGCGCGGGCGGCGACCGGCGGCTGATCGGCGGACGGGGAGGGCGACATGCTCACTCCTGCGAGGGTACGGCGCACGACGGCTCGACGAACCGGCAGGATGGCAGGGTCACCCCGCGAACCGGACGGAAGAGGGGACCCGTGACCGACGTCGTACCCGTGCCTGTGCAACTGCTCGACCCGGAGCTGCCGTTGCCCACGTACGCCCATCCCGGCGATGCCGGGGCCGACCTGGTGGCGGCCGCGGACGTGGAGCTGCCACCCGGCGGCCGCGCCCTGGTGCCCACCGGCGTGGCCATCGCGCTGCCGGAGGGGTACGTGGCCCTGGTCCATCCCCGCTCCGGTCTGGCGGCCAGGCTCGGCGTGACGGTGCTCAACGCGCCCGGTACGGTCGACGCCGGCTACCGGGGTGAGATCCTGGTCAACCTGATCAATCATGATCGGGAGGTGCCGGCGAAGATCTCCCGCGGCGATCGGATCGCGCAGCTCGTGGTCCAGCAGGTCGCGCGGGCGCGGTTCGAGCCGGTGGTCGAGCTGCCCGCGTCCCGACGCGGGGCCGGTGGGCACGGGTCCACCGGTGGGCACGCCGGGTTGGTGCCGTCGTCGACGGGCCAGGACCGGGTCGAGCGGCGGCCGAGCGAGCCGGGCCGCGGGCAGACGGAAGAGGTGGCAGGGTGAGTGTGAACAGCGGAGGGCAGGCGCAGTGATCTTCTCCCGAAAGCGGGCCGATGCGGAGCGGCAGACCCGTGGCGAGCGGGCTACCCAGGTCCCGGACCAGGGCGATGCGACGCCGACGTTGGAACGCGGCCCCTACGACATCTCCGAGAGCTACGACGACGTGCAGCGACTCGACCTGGGCAGCCTGCACATCCCGGCGATCGCCGACGTCGAGGTGCGGGTGCAGGCGGACCCGCAGGGTGTGGTCCAGCAGGTGGTGCTGGTGCACGGTGACAACGCGCTCCAGTTGGGCGTCTTCGCCGCCCCCCGGTCCGAGGGCATCTGGGACGAGGTGCGCGAGGAGATCCGCCAGTCGCTGCTCCGCGACGGCGCGAGCGCGCAGGAGGTCGCCGGCGAGTACGGCCCGGAGCTGCACGCACAGGTGAATACGCCGGACGGCGCGACGAACCTGCGGTTCGTCGGAATCGACGGGCCGCGTTGGATGGTCCGGGGCGTCTTCCAGGGCCCGGTGGCCACCGACCCGGCCATGGCCGGCCCGCTCGTCGAGTGCCTGGACGGCCTGGTGGTCGACCGTGGGCAGGAGGCGAAGCCGGTCCGCGAGCCCCTGCCGCTGCGGTTGCCTCGGGAGATCGCCGACCAGGCCGAGGCCGAGGCGGGCGACGCTGCCGCCGCGCCGCGTCAGGTCTGACCGGCGCGCACCGGCCCGCCGGAACCAGCCCCGTCGGCGTACGCTGGCGGCACGGTTCCGGCGCCGCCGGGGCCGGCCGGGGACGGCGAGCGTGGAGAGGGTGACGCGGAGGTCATGACGACCGACGAGGGCCGGGTGTCGCTGCGGCGCATCCTGCAGAGGTTCACCGCCAGCGAGGCCGAGATCGACGCGCAGGAGCTGCGTCGGGAGAGCGCCCAGTGCGGCGGAATCCCCGCCCAGCAGTGCTCCCGGGGTCAGCTGGTCTCGGTCGCCGGTCGGCTGCGCACCGTGGTCTACACGCCGCGCACCAACCTGCCCACCCTTGAGGCCGACCTGTACGACGGCAGTGACGTGGTCACCCTGGTCTGGCTGGGTCGACGGCACATCGCCGGGATCGAGCCGGGCCGGCATCTGACCGCCCGTGGCCGGGTGGCCGTGCGTGACGACCGCAAGGTCATCTACAACCCCTACTACGAGCTGGACTCGCCCAAGTGACGGCACTGCGGACGGAAGGCCGGCGATGACGACGGGACAGGACCGGGCGGCACAGCCGGAGACCGACCCTCAGGACGAGGAGCCGCTGCCGACGATCGCCGAGCAGATGGCCGACCAGCTCGGCGGCTGGCGCGGGCTGGTCGAGTCCAGCATCCCGGTAGTGGTGTTCGTCGTCGCCAACGTGATCGGCGACCTGCGGCCGGCGGTGATCGCGTCGATCGCGGTCGCCGTGCTGATCGCGGGGCTGCGGCTGGCCCAGCGTCGGCCGGTTCGGCACGCCGTCAACGGGCTCTTCGGCGTCGGCGTCGGCGCGGCCA
Source organism: Micromonospora sp. NPDC048947 (assembly GCF_040649495.1). Classification (NCBI taxonomy): domain Bacteria; kingdom Bacillati; phylum Actinomycetota; class Actinomycetes; order Micromonosporales; family Micromonosporaceae; genus Micromonospora; species Micromonospora sp. NPDC048947. The sequence goes on along the minus strand of NZ_JBEZFO010000007.1, from coordinate 7,539 downwards.
TCGCGTGGCGCACAGGCGACGAGCGTGACTTCTACCTCCCCGGCATCCTCTACGGCATCGGCTACGGCGTCGCCCTGCTGATCTCGGCCGCGATCCGGCAGCCGCTGGTGGGCTGGATCTGGTCGGTGTTGGTGGCCAAGGGTCGTTCGGAGTGGCGGTCCGACCCGAAGCTGGTGCGCACCTTCACCCAGCTGACAGTGCTCTGGGGCGTGGTCTGGCTGGCCAAGGTGGGCGTGCAGGCCGGGCTCTACCTGGCCCACCAGGACACCGCCCTGGGCGTGGCCCGGCTGGCGTTGGGCTACCCGCCGTACGCGCTGCTGTTGCTGATCACGGTCTGGACGGTGCGCCGGGTCACCCGGGAGTCGCCGCCGGCCCCGCTGCCCAGCGCCTGAGCGACGGCCGGGCGACCGGACCGCTCAGCGCGCCCGTCGAGGTCAGCGTGAGCTGCGGGTCCGCTCGACGCTGTCCGGTCCGAGGATCACCGCGCGGACCGCGTCCTCCACCTCCGCGGTGCAGACGAAGATCAGCTCGTCGCCGGCCTCGATCGGGTCGTCCGGGCTGGGCACCAGGACCCGCTTGCCGCGCAGGATCGCCACCAGGGCGGAGTCGCGGGGCAGCGGCACGGCGTGGATCGGTTGACCGACGTAGGGGGCGGTCGGCGGCAGGGTGATCTCGACGAGGTTCGCCTCGCCCTGTCGGAAGGTCATCAGCCGGACCAGGTCGCCGACGGTGACCGCCTCCTCGACGAGCGCGGCCATCACCCGCGGCTTGCTCACCGCGACGTCCACGCCCCACTGCTCGGTGAACAACCACTCGTTCTCGGCCCGGTTGACCCGGGCGACCACCCTGGGCACCGCGAACTCGGTCTTGGCCAGCAGCGACAGCACCAGGTTGGTCTTGTCGTCGCCGGTCGCCGCGACCACCACGTCGCAGCCGGCGACGTCGGCCTCCTCCAGGCTGCTCAGCTCGCACGCGTCGGCCAGCACCCACTCGGCGGCCGGCACCCGGTCCGGGCGCAGCATCTTGGGTTGGCGCTCGATCAGCATCACCTGGTGGCCGTTGTCGATCAACTCCTGGGCGATCGAGCGGCCCACGTTGCCCGCGCCCGCGATGGCGACCCGCATGGCTCAGTGCCCTCCTTCCGGCGGCGTCGCCGCCACCGACGTGACAGTCGCCACGATGTCATCGCTGACCAGCATGAACACCTGGTCGCCCTCCTGCATGACGGTGGAGCCGGTGGGCAGCGTGCCGATGCCGAAGCGGATCAGGTAGGCCACCCGAGCCCCGGTCGCGTCCTCCAGCGTCCGCACCGGTCGGCCGATCCAGTCCTTGTGTACGGGAACCTCGACGATCGACACGGTGCTCGTGGGGTCGCGGAAGATCTCCACGTTGCCCTCCGGCACCAGGTGTCGCAGCATCCGGTCCGCCGTCCACCGCACTGTCGCCACTGTGGGGATGCCCAGCCGCTCGTAGACCTGCGCGCGGCGCTGGTCGTAGATGCGGGCGGCGACCCGGGACACGCCGAACGTCTCGCGGGCCAGCCGGGCCGAGATGATGTTGGAGTTGTCGCCGCTGGACACCGCCGCGAAGGCGTCCGCGCGCTCGATGCCGGCCTGCCGGAGCACCTCACCGTCGAAGCCGGCCCCGGTCACCGTGATCCCGGCGAAGTCGGGGCCGAGCCGGCGGAAGGCGTCGGCGTCCTGGTCGATCACCGCCACCGAGTGCCCTCGGGACTCCAGGCTGTGGGCGAGGGTCGACCCGACCCGACCACATCCCATGATCACGACGTGCACGCTGTCCCTCCCAAGGTGCGTACCACTCCCGCTGCCGGCGGCCTTCGAGTGCGAGCCTGCCACGTCCCGGTCACGAGCGGGGACCGACCGTACCCCGCCGTCGCGAACAGCGATGATCGCCCACCCCCGCGCCCCCGCCGTGGTGGTCGTACTCTTGGCGTTCGTGGCCAGTCCCACCTCGCTGCTGAAGCGGCTTCTTCTCGGTCGACCGTTCCGGTCCGACCGGCTCCAGCACACCCTGTTGCCGAAGCGCATCGCGCTGCCCGTGTTCGCCTCCGACGCGCTGTCCAGCGTCGCGTACGCGCCCGACGAGATCTTGCTGACCCTCTCCATCGCCGGCGCCTCCGCGTACGTCTTCTCGCCGTGGATCGCGCTGGCCGTGGTCGTGGTCATGCTCACCGTGGTGGCGAGCTACCGGCAGAACGTGCACGCCTACCCGTCCGGTGGCGGCGACTACGAGGTGGCCACCGTCAACCTGGGGCCGAAGTTCGGCGTCGGGGTGGCCAGCGCGTTGCTTGTCGACTACGTGCTCACCGTGGCGGTGTCGGTCTCCTCCGGGGTGGCCAACCTGGGCTCGGTGGTGCCGTTCGTGGCCACCCACAAGGTCCTGATCGCGGTGAGCGCGGTTGTCCTGCTGAGCGCTGTCAACCTGCGTGGGCTGCGCGAGTCGGGCACGGCGTTCGCCATCCCCACCTACGGCTTCGTGATCGTGATGGGCGGGATGCTGCTCACCGGGCTGTTCCGGGTCTTCGTGCTGGGTGACGAGCTGCGCGCGCCGAGCGCCGACCTGGTGATCCAGGCCGAGCACAGCGTCACCGGCTTCGCGCTCATCTTCCTGCTGCTGCGGACGTTCAGCTCGGGCGCCGCCGCGCTCACCGGTGTCGAGGCGATCTCCAACGGGGTGCCGGCGTTCAAGGCGCCGAAGAGCCGCAACGCGGCCACCACCCTGCTGCTGCTCGGCAGCATCTCGGTGAGCATGCTGGTCGGGATCATCTGGCTGTCCCGGCTGACCCACCTCCAGTTCGTCGAGGACCCGGGCCTGCAGATCGTCTCCGGCCCCGAGGGGTACGTGCAGAAGACGGTCACCACCCAGCTCGGCGAGACGGTCTTCGGTTCCGGGTCGATCCTGCTCTACGTGGTGGCCGGGATGACCGCCCTGATCCTCTTCCTGGCCGCGAACACCGCGTTCAACGGCTTCCCGGTGCTCGGCTCGATCCTCGCCCAGGACCGTTACCTGCCCCGCCAGTTCCACACCCGGGGCGATCGGCTGGCCTTCTCCAACGGCATCGTCTTCCTGGCCCTCTTCGCGATCGTGCTGATCGTCGGCTTCCAGGCCGAGGTGACCCGACTCATCCAGCTCTACATCGTCGGGGTCTTCGTCTCGTTCACCGTCTCCCAGGCCGGCATGATCCGGCACTGGAACCGGCACCTGCGCACCGAGCGGGACCCGGAGGCGCGCCGCCGGATGCACCGCTCCCGTGCCATCAACACGTTCGGCGCGGGCCTGACCGGCGCGGTGCTGGTGATCGTCCTGATCACCAAGTTCCTGCTCGGCGCCTGGATCGCGATCGCCGCGATGGCGGTGATCTACGTACTGATGCTGGCGATCCGCCGGCACTACGACCGGATCGCCGTCGAGCTGACCCCGCCGGACGAGGGCCGGGCCGTGCTGCCCGCCCGCAACCACGCGATCGTGCTGGTCAGCAAGCTGCACCAGCCGACGCTGCGGGCCATCGCCTACGCCCGCGCCACCCGGCCGGACACGCTCACAGCGGTGACCGTCAACGTGGACGAGAAGGACACCCGGGACCTGCAGGCCGACTGGGAGCGACGGGAGATGGCGATCCCGCTCACCGTGATCGACTCGCCGTACCGGGAGATCACCCGTCCGATCCTGGACTTCGTCGCCTCCACCCGCCGCAAGTCGCCCCGGGACGTGGTCACTGTGTTCATCCCGGAGTACGTGGTCGGCCGTTGGTGGGAGAACCTGCTGCACAACCAGAGCGCCCTGCGCCTCAAGGGCCGGCTGCTCTTCGAACCTGGGGTGATGGTGGTCAGCGTGCCGTGGCAGCTCGCGTCGACAGCGAGCAAGAACCTGGACCGGCTGGACGCCACGCTGTCCCGGACACCGGCGCGTGGGCCGCGCAGCGCCGTGCCACCGCTGGTCGCCGCGCCGCCGGTGGCCAGCGCGCCGCCCGGCGAGGGCGGGCCCGAGAACAGCGAAACGATGGGGAACACTCGTGACTGAGCCGGGCGGTCCGCGGACCGCGACACCCAGGACACCGACGGCGTCGGCCTCGACGACGTTCGAGCGGGGCCTGGCCGAGACGGACCGGGTCGAGCTGACCGTCGACGCGGTCGCCCCCGGCGGGCACTGTGTCGCCCGGGTGGACGGGCAGGTGGTCTTCGTCCGGCACGCGCTGCCGGGTGAGCGGGTCATCGCCGAGGTCACCGAGGTGCACCGGGGGTTCGTCCGGGCCGACGCGGTGACAGTGCTGGAGCCCTCACCGGACCGGGTGGAGCCGCCCTGCCCGTACGCGAAGCCGGGTGCCTGCGGGGGCTGCGACCTCCAGCACGTCGCACCGGCCGCGCAACTGGCCTGGAAGACCGCTGTGGTCCGCGAGCAACTGGTCCGCCTCGGAGGGCTGACCGACGTCGAACTGGACCGGCTCGGCGTCCGGGTCGAGGCGCTGCCCGGTGGGCTGCTCGGCTGGCGCTCCCGGGTCCGCTACGCGGTCGACGCCGCCGACCGGGCCGGCCTGCTCAAGCACCGCTCGCACGAGGTGGTGCCGATCGACCGCTGCCGGATCGCCCACCCGGCCATCCAGCAACTGCCGGTGCTCACCCCCACCGGCGCCCGCTGGCCGGCCGCCGAGGCGGTGGAGACCGTCGCCAGCACCGGCGGGGACGTGACCGTCACGGAGATCCGCGACGGGGTGCCCACCCCGGTCAGTGGCCCGACCGAGGTCCGCGAGGTCGCCGCCGGACGGAACTGGACGCTGCCCGTGTCCGCGTTCTGGCAGGTGCACCCGGCCGCCGCAGACGCCCTCTCCACCGCAGTGCTGGAGTTGCTGGACCCACAGCCGGGCGAGGTCGCCTGGGACCTCTACGGCGGCGCTGGGCTGTTCGCCGCCGGGCTGGCCGCACGGGTCGGCGCGACCGGCCGGGTGACACTCGTCGAAGCAGCCGCGCAGGGTGTCGCCGCCGCCCGGGAGAACCTCGCCGACCTGCCCAGCGTCGAGGTGGTGTCGGCCCGGGTGGAGACCGCGCTGGCCCGCCGACGAATCACCGGCCCGGTCGACGTGGTGGTGCTCGACCCGCCGCGCTCCGGGGCCGGAGCCCAGGTGGTCCGCGCGCTGGCCGCCGCCGGTCCGCGGGCGGTCGCGTACGTGGCCTGTGACCCGGCCGCCTTCGCCCGGGACGTGCGCACCTTCGCCGACCTCGGTTGGCGGCTGGCGGCGCTACGGGGCTTCGACCTCTTCCCGATGACGCAGCACGTCGAGCAGGTCGGGCTGCTCCTTCCCCCGGAAGCGCTGGAGAACACCCCCGGCGGAGCCTGACCGGGTGCTCAGCTGCCCACTCCTCGCCCGGTGCGGGTGCGTGGGGCTCGGGCCAGGCTGCGGAGTACCGCAGGGCCGATAGACTCTCCGGTCATGAGTGTTGAAGAGGACACGGCCAACCACGGCCGGCTGCTGGGGACGGTTCGCGGTCCGCAGGACGTCAAGCGGATGTCCGGCGAGGAACTGGACGTCCTCGCCGCCGAGATCCGGGACTTCCTGATCACCAAGGTCTCCCGTACCGGCGGGCACGTCGGGCCCAACCTCGGTGTGGTCGAGCTGACGCTCGCCATGCATCGCGTCTTCGACTCCCCCCGGGACCGGCTCCTGTTCGACACCGGCCACCAGGCGTACGTACACAAGATCCTCACCGGGCGTCAGGCCGGCTTCGACAAGCTCCGCCAGCGCGGTGGCCTCTCCGGCTACCCCAGCCAGGCGGAGAGCGAGCACGACCTCATCGAAAACTCGCACGCCTCCACAGCGCTGTCCTACGCCGATGGCCTCGCCAAGGCGTACGCCCTGCGGGGCGAGGCACGCAGCGTCGTGGCAGTCGTCGGCGACGGCGCGCTGACCGGCGGCATGTGCTGGGAGGCGCTGAACAACATCGCCACCGCCGGCAACTCCCTCGTGATCGTGGTCAACGACAACGGCCGGTCCTACTCGCCGACCATCGGCGGGCTGGCCGACCACCTCTCCTCGCTGCGGCTCAACCCCGGCTACGAGAAGGTCCTCGACACCGTCAAGGACGCCCTCGGCTCCACCCCGCTCGTCGGCAAGCCGATGTACGAGGTGCTGCACGCCGTCAAGAAGGGCATCAAGGACGCGGTCGCCCCGCAGGCCATGTTCGAGGACCTCGGCATCAAGTACGTGGGCCCGGTGGACGGGCACGACGTGGCGGCGGTCGAGGCGGCGCTGCGCGCGGCCAAGAACTTCGGCGGCCCGGTGATCGTCCACGCCGTCACCCGCAAGGGGTACGGCTACCGCCCGGCCGAGGAGGATGAGGCGGACTGCCTGCACGGCCCCGGCGGCGCCTTCGACGTGGAGACCGGCGCGCTGCTGGCCGCCCCGGCGGTGAAGTGGACGCACGTCTTCGCCGACGAGCTGCTCGCCGTCGCCGACGAACGTCCGGACGTGGTGGGCATCACCGCCGCGATGGCCGAGCCGACCGGCATCGCCAAGCTGGCCCGCAAGTACCCCGAGCGGGTGTACGACGTGGGCATCGCCGAGCAGCACGCCGCAACCTCGGCGGCCGGGTTGGCGCTCGGCGGGCTGCACCCGGTGGTCGCGGTCTACGCGACCTTCCTCAACCGCGCCTTCGACCAGGTCCTGCTGGACGTGGCGATGCACAAGCTGCCGGTGACCTTCGTGCTGGACCGGGCGGGCATCACCGGCCCGGACGGCCCCAGCCACTACGGCATCTGGGATATGTCGGTCTTCGGCGTGGTGCCGGGGCTGCGGATCGCCGCACCCCGCGACGCCGCCACCCTGCGCGAAGAGCTGCGCGAGGCGCTGGCCGTCGACGACGGCCCGACAGTGGTGCGGTTCCCGACCGGCACCGTCGCCGCGGACCTGCCGGCGCTGCGCCGGGTCGGCCCTGTCGACGTGCTGGCCGAGTCCGCCCGTACCGACGTGCTGCTCGTCGCCATCGGTTCCTTCGGCCAACTGGGCATGGAGGTGGCCGCCCGGGTCGCCGAGCAGGGCTACGGGGTCACCGTCGTCGACCCCCGCTGGGTGCGTCCGGTCCCGGCGGAGCTTGTCGACCTGGCCGCCCGCCACCGGCTCGTGGTCAGCGTCGAGGACGGCGTCCGGGTCGGCGGTGTGGGTGACGCGCTCGCCCAGGCGATGCGCGACGCCGACGTCCGGGTGCCGCTCAAGGACCTGGGTGTGCCGGCCGAGTGGCACCCGCACGGCACCCGCGCGCAGATCCTCGCCGACCTGGGTCTGACCGCTCAGGACGTGGCCCGCAACGTCACCGGTTGGATCTCCGGCCTGGACGCCACCCCGGATCGCCTCACCCCCAGCGACGCAGCCGCACAGAACTGACCGCAGGTAACACGAGGCGGGGGGGGGCCCGCGGGGGGGGGGGGGCGCCCCCCCCCCAGCCCCCCCCCCCCCCGCCCCCCCCCCCCCCCCCCCCCCCCCCCCCCCCCCCCCCCCCCCCCCCCCCCCCCCCCCCCCCCCCCCCCCCC